>JALOAS010000157.1 GCA_023228705.1 Ottowia sp.
GCGCTCAACGCTCAGCGCTCAACGCTCAACGCTCAACGCTCAACGCTCAACGCTCAACGCTCAACGCTCAACGCTCAACGCTCAACGCTCAACGCTCAACGCTCAACGCTCAAACGGCGGCAAACCGCCAGATGCCGTCCGCGTCGCGCTCACGCACGAGCTGCCCACTGTGCCAGAGCCGGTGCAGGTGCGCCACCGATTCGCCCAGCGCAAACGTGGTCTGGTGCAGGTCCAGCTTGCGCTTGAACAGGACGGGCAGCATGTCATGCGCGGAAACGGGCGCCTTGCGCGCGGCCTGCATCACGTCGTCCAGCCGCAGCCGGTGGTGCTCCTCCAGTTGTCCTATGCGGGTGTGCAGGCCGCGGAACGGCTTGCCGTGCGAGGGCAGCACCAGCGTGTCTGCCGGCAGCGCCCGAAAGCGGGAGATGGAATCCAGGAACAGCGTCAGCGGGTCGGCTTCCGGCTCGGTCAGGTAGACGCTGACGTTGGTCGAGATGCGCGGCAGCATCATGTCGCCGCCGATCAGCAGGTTCAGCTCGTCGCAGTACAGCGACATGTGCTCGGGCGCGTGCCCGTAGCCGACGATGCAGCGCCAGCCGTGCGTCCCCATCTGCAGCATCATCTGGTCCATCAGGCGCACGAACGTACCAGGCACCCGGGGCACCAGGCCGGTGTAGTAGAACTTGCGTTCGCGCACCTGTTGCAGGTCGCCCGGGTCGGCCATGCCGTGGCTGGCAAAGTAGTTGGCCAGCTCGGCGCCGCCAAAGTTGTTGGCCACGGTGCACGCGTACAGCGCGGCGTGGTAGTCGGTGGCGCTGATCCACAGCGGCGCCTCCCAGCGCGCGCACAGCCAGTGCGCCAGGCCGATGTGGTCCGGGTGGAAATGCGTGACGATGACCCGCAGCACGGGCAGGCCGTCCAGCTCGTTGGCAAACACCGTTTCCCAGTCGGCGCGCGAATCGGCGCGGTCCACGCCGCAGTCGACCACGGTCCAGCCCTCGCGGCCGCGCCAGCTGTCGCGCAGCAGCCACAGGTTGATGTGGTCCAGCGCAAACGGCAGGCTCATGCGTATCCACTTGACGCCGGGCGCCAGCGCGACGGACGTGCCGGCCGCCGGGACCTGGTCGGCCCAGGGGTAATCCAGTTGCGCTTCCAGCGCGTCAGCCAGGGACATGGGTGTTCTTGTTCCGGAAAGCGTCAAAAAGCGCCGGGCCGGTGGCTGGCGCTAAACTTGGGGCATTGTAGGAAGCAGGACGCCTTTGCACTGGCACCTGCGGGACAGGGCCGCCGGCCGGGCCGCGCGTTCATTCGCTGGAGCCAGATCGTCAACATGGATTCGCAAACATCCCACAGCGGCCACTCGGCCTTGTACGAGCGCATAGCGGCCAGCTTCGCGCGGCAGGGCATGATGCAACATCTGGGCGCGCAGCTGGACCGCGTGACGGTGGGAGAGGTCGAGCTGTCGCTGCCGTATTCGGACAAGGTCACGCAGCAGCAGGAGTCGTTCCATGGCGGCGTCATGGGCGCGCTGGCCGACATTGCCGGCGGTTATGCGGGGCTGACCAAGGCGCCGGAGGGCATGGAAGTGGTCACGGTCGAATACAAGATCAACTTCCTCAGCAGCAAGTCCGGCGGCGCGCTGCGCGCGCTGGGCCGCGTCACCAGGCCGGGCAAGCGCCTCATCGTGACCACCGCTGAAGTCACGCACGTGGCGGATGATGGCACGACCACGCCCTGTGCGCTCATGCAGCAGACGCTGGCCGTCGTGCCCAAGAATTACTGATTCAAGACCACCCGAGACGGGAGAGACCTCATGAGCAACCTGCCTGGCCTGAACTTTCACCTGGGCGAAGACATAGACGCCCTGCGCGACGCGGTGCATGATTTTGCGCAGGCGGAGATCGCGCCGCGGGCGGCCCGGATCGATCGCGACAACCTGTTCCCGGCGGACCTCTGGCCCAAGCTGGGCGAGCTGGGCCTGCACGGCATGACGATCAGCGAAGACTATGGCGGCACCGCCATGGGCTACCTGGCGCACATCGTTGCCATGGAGGAGGTCTCGCGCGCATCGGCGTCCGTGGGGCTGTCCTACGGCGCGCACTCCAACCTGTGCGTGAATCAGATCAACCGCAACGGCACGGCCGGGCAAAAGCAGAAATACCTGCCCCGCCTCATCAGCGGCGAGCACGTGGGCGCGCTGGCCATGAGCGAGTCCGGCGCCGGATCGGACGTCATCAGCATGAAGCTGCGTGCCGACAGGAAAAACGGCTACTACGTCCTGAACGGCAGCAAGATGTGGATCACCAACGGCGGCGACGCCGACACGCTGGTCGTCTACGCCAAGACCGACCCGGACATGGGCGCGCGCGGCGTCACCGCGTTCATCGTGGAAAAGGGTTTCAAGGGTTTTGTGGCGGGCCAGCACCTGGACAAGCTGGGCATGCGCGGCAGCAACACCTACCCGCTGTTCTTTGACAACTGCGAGGTGCCCGCCGAAAACGTGCTGGGCGGCGAAGGCAACGGCGCGCGCGTGCTCATGAGCGGGCTGGACTACGAGCGCAGCGTGCTCTCCGGCGGTCCGCTGGGCATCATGGCCGCCTGCATGGATGCCGTCGTGCCCTTCGTCCACGAGCGCCAGCAGTTCGGCCAGCCCATAGGCGAATTCCAGCTCATGCAGGGCAAGATCGCCGACATGTACTCCACCTTCCAGGCCTGCCGCGCCTACGTCTATGCGCTGGGCCGCGCCTGCGACAGCGCCGACCACGCGCGCACGCTGCGCAAGGACGCGGCCGCCGCCATCCTGTACGCGGCCGAGAAGGCCACCTGGATGGCCGGTGAGGCCATACAGGCCCTGGGCGGCGTGGGCTACACCCGGGAATTCCCGGTCGAGCGGCTGTGGCGCGACGCCAAGCTCTACGAGATAGGCGCCGGCACCAGCGAAATCCGCCGCATGCTCATCGGGCGCGAGCTGTTTTCCGAGACCATGTGAGTGTTTGCAAGGCTGCCGCCAAGGCAGCCCATGATGGCTCATGGCGGCACGGCCGCAGTCATTGACACCGCGCAGCGGCGAAGTCATTTGTCATTTGTCATGGCTGAGCAGCCGAACCTTGCTTTCAACCAAGAAAAACATGCCACACACCATCCAGGACCTGATCAACAACAACCACGCCTGGGCCGACCGCATGGAGCGCGAGCAGCCCGGCTTTTTCAAGACGCTGGCGCAGCAGCAGAAACCCGACTACCTGTGGATAGGCTGCTCGGACAGCCGCGTCCCGGCCAACCAGGTCGTCGACCTGGCGCCGGGCGAGGTGTTCGTGCACCGCAACGTGGCCAACGTGGTGCTGCCATCGGACCTGAACGCGCTGTCGGTGATCCACTTTGCCGTCGACGTACTGAAGGTCAGGCACATCCTGGTCGTTGGCCACTACGGCTGCGGTGGCGTCACCGCCGTGCTCAACGACAAGCGCATCGGGCTCACCGACAACTGGTTGCGCCACGTGCACGACGTCAAGCTGCGCAACCACGACCGCCTGGGGTGCCTGCCCGAGCACCAGCGGCTGGATGCGCTGTGCGAGATGAACGTGATCGAGCAGGTGGCGCACATGGCCGAGACCACGGTGCTGCAGGACGCCTGGCAGCGCGGCCAGGACGTGGCCATCCACGGCTGGTGCTACGGCCTGCACGACGGCAAGGTCAACGACCTGGGCGTGACCATGTCGTGCGCCGGGCACGTGGCCGACGTGTACCGCAAGGCGCGCGAGCGCTATCCGCGCCCGGACTGAGAGCTTGAGAAAGAATCCCTTATGCCCGCTTTGACCGCCCAAACCCGCCCACTCCGCGTTGCAAATGCTCGCCATGGCACGGGCCATGCCTGCGCTTTGCGTCTTGATTGGACGGGCTTTGGCGATCCTCTCGGGCGCGATCAATTCATTCTCAAGCTCTGAGGCCC
>JALOAS010000048.1 GCA_023228705.1 Ottowia sp.
CCGCCTGCCACGCGTCAACCGGGTCGACGTGGAAGTCGTGTTCGACCCCCCCTGGTCGCGCGAGATGATGTCCGAAGAAGCCGAGCTCATGCTCGGCATGTGAGCCGCGCGCCACCGCTGCATGCTACCATGGCCGCTCGAATGCAAGCGGCATATCCTCTGGCCTGCATGGAATATGCGCATATGCGGCAGCGGCCCTTGAAAACGGCCGACGCTACCTGCCGAGCGCGCCACGCCAAAAGATTGCCAATCCTGATCCGGGGAAGGCCCCCAAAAATTCAGGCTCCCATTTTCCCAGCTGCAAAGGAAATGAGATGAATCCGACCCACGCCGCCAGATCCGCTCGCGCAGCAAGCGCTGTTGTTTTATCGGCGCTCGTCATGAGCAGCTGTGGCGGATCCGACAGCGACCCCACAGTCACATCTTATTGGGACAACATAACCCCTGCACCCGTCCAGCAGGTTTGCAGCATACCCCGCGTTACCGATTTTCGCGTAGCAACGGAAAATGGAGAACCAATCACGGATAAAAACAGGTATCGCAATGCAAGCCTGGAATTCAGCGGCAGCGAAAGCGCCGCGGACAACCTGACGACCGACGGCCGAATTCGCGGGCGTGGCAATACAACGTGGTTCCTCATGCCAAAAAAACCATACAAGGTAAAGCTGGATCAAAAAATGAGCCTGTTTGGTTTTCCTGAGGGCAAGGAATATGCAGTGCTCGCGAACTACGCAGACAAAAGCATGCTCCGGACCGAGCTGGCATATTGCCTCGCCTCGGTACTGCGGATGCCCTACACGCCCCACTCCCACTTCGTCGAATTGACCCTGAATGGCAGTTATGATGGCCTTTACCAGTACACCAACAAGGTATACGAGGTTACCGATCATATTGAAGCACAATTCAAGGACGGCAAGCAGGAACCTGCAGGCAATTCTTCTTTTGATGACGTCTTCCTGCTGGAAATAGACGCCCGGTCCCAAGATCCGAGCATGGACCCGGACCAATGGTTTCCTTCAAAAAGCGGTATCCCATACAAGTTCAGGTCAGACACCAACGCGGAGCACCGGGCGCGCGTCAAGGAATGGATTGACGGCCTCGAATCCATAATAGGCAACAACAAGGACCCGGACCGCCTGGCCAAACTCAGGTCCATGATCGATCTCGGAACGCTGATCGACTATTACCTGCTCAGCGAACTCACCGGCAACCCCGACACCTTTTACTCCAGCACATACGTTTACCGCATGCGTGACGGCTTGCTCACCTACGGCCCGGTCTGGGACTTCGACACATCTGCCGGCAATGCCGAGTCCGAGGCAGCGGAGCCACGGCGTTGGCACGTACTTGAGGCAGAGTGGAACTGGTATTTCCGTGCGCTCCTGGACGAGCCCGAATTCCGCGACATGGTGCTGCAACGCTGGTCCGAGTTGTACAGCCAGGTTCCTGACCTCCTGGATTTTGTCCGCGCGTCATCGACCGCGCTCGATGCGGCCCAGACGCGGAACTTCGAACGCTGGCCGATCCTGAATGAAAAGGTTCCATTTAGCAGCCTCGTGCTGGGTTCATACGAAGCCGAAGTCCAATTTCTGCTTGATTGGCTCGCCGTTCGGGCGGACTGGATGAACGAAAACATCGATGATCTGGCGCCGAAGGGCATCGCCCATGAACAATGATGCCGCTCTGACGCTTGCTGCTGCTGAATCAAATCGTAGCGTCAAGGAGCGCCGCATTGCGCCCGGGCCGGCTCCCTGGCGCATGCGGGTGCATCAAGGATTGCGGAGATCGACACGCTGGCCACAACTATCCGAGCACCAAGGCAGCGGGCAAGCGGTCTTCAGCGGCGTCGGCGCAAAAATGACGGCACCCTGAAACGCACCAGCGCCAGGTACGCCATCACATAGCCAACAACAAACAAAAGGCAAAAGCCAAGCAGCACCCAGGTTCTGTTCCAGAAAAGAACGGCCGGCACCGCGGTCAGCAGCGTCAGGCCCCAGAGGTAAGGCGAGGTGCGGCTGTTGCGCATGAGCATGGTGCGCGAAGCGTCGTCATGAAACACGCGGCTGACGATGCGACGGTAGATGAGCTGGTGAAAATGCAAGGCATCGGCCACACCCGGCGACACCCCGTGGCGCAGCTTGCGGTACATGGAAAACAGCGTTTCCCAAACCGGATAGATCAGCAGCAACACCGGAAACCACGGCGACACCTGCGGATGCCGCTGCACCAGCGACAGGCTGGCCAGCGCAATGACCACACCCCACACATAAGCGCCACCGTCTCCTGCAAAGACCATGCCGTAGGGATAATTCCATACCAGGAACCCCAGCGTTGCCGCTGCGGTGGTCACCATCAGCATGGCCAGCGCCCGGTCATCCACCTGCAAGGCCACGTGCGCCAGCGCCAGGCAGACGACGATGGCCACCATGGCCGCCAGGCCGTTGTAGCCGTCTATGATGTTGAACGCGTGCGGCAGGCCGGCCACGGCAACCAGCGCAATGGCCGCACCCAGCCACGGCGCCATCTGCAGCAGCAGATCCAACCCGGGCAGTCCGACGCGTGGCACCGAAAGCCCGAGCCAGCTCACCGCCATGAGGCCGGCTGTAGCCGTCAGCGCCAGCCGAAAACGCACGGAAAGGCGTTGGGTCAAATCTTCGGCAACGCCGCCAAGCACGGCGGGCAGCATCACCACCAGCCAGGTCAGTGCCTGACCGTCAAGACGCAGCCTGGCGGGGTCGTTGAAATACATGGTCTCCACCCACGCCAACAGCCACGAGAAGGCAACGCCTGCAAGCAGTGCAATGCCGCCTATGCGCGGCACATTGCCCTCATGAAAGCGTTGCGGCGGGTCGTGGGGACCACACTCACCAAGGCGGCCAGGCGACCAGCGCACGATGGCGCCGGCTGCAACCAGGGAAACAACGAAGGCAAGCAGACTCAGCAAAAGCATGCCATGCGCTCAATCATGACGTGACCATCCGGACAAGCGCCTCCAGCATCGTGTCAGCCAGGATGCTTTGCCCTCTGCCCGCGCAGTTGCCCGTCTTCGCTGGCGAATGATGCGTGCGGGCACGCCAGCAGCAATGGCCCCGTCCGGTACATCCGAACGCACGACAGCTCCCGCCGCAACCACGGCACCGCGGCCGATGGCAACTCCCTCCAGAATGGTTGCGCCGGCGCCAATCCAGGCGCCATCGCGCACCGTGACCTGCGCGCGGGTGATGCGGTTGCGGGCAATGATGGCGCTGCCTTCGTCAATGGCGTGCCCTGCAGAGAGCAGGCGCACATGGGCACCGATCAGGACATCCTCGCCAATGTCCAGCCCCCCTTCGCCCGACAGATAGCAGCCCACATTGACGATGGTCCGCGCACCAATTTGCAAACCCACCTCGGGCGTGGCCGCAGCGTCGCCCAGCACAAGACGCGTGTGGGCGTAGATGCTGACTTCATCGGCCAGATGGACCGTCCCGCCGGCGCCCCAGCGCATGACCGAAACGCTGGGATCTATCCGGCAAGACCGGCCCAGCACGTCGATACCCGGGTGTCCGGTGCAGACGGCAGGAACGCCCAGCAGGATGCCAGCGCGGTCAGCTGCCACGCGATCCCCCAACGCGGCGCCAAAGCGAACGCAGCGAGCGCCCGAAAAAGCCGTGGTTGCCCAGGGATTCCAGTTTTTCGTGCAGCGTCTGGATCCGCTTGTCCTGTGCAGCAAGCCGCTTGTCCTGTGCAGCAAGCCGCTTGTCCTGTGCAGCAAGCTGCTTGTCCTGTGCAGCAAGCTGCGCAGCCTGCGCGGCGATCTGTTCTGCCGCCTGCTCCTGCTCCCGCGCCTGGTCTGCAATCGTGCGCCTGGCCTCGGCAAAGGCTTTCTGGTGTTCGAGCAACGAGGCGTGCTCCGCTTCATGCCGCATCTGCAACTGGTGCAGCTCATGCCTTGCCTGCCGCGCATCGCAACGCGCCTGCCGGACTCCAGCGGCAAGCGCATCTTCAACCGGCACGGCCACGGCCATCCACTGGTACACGTCCGAGTAGGGGGCCGCCGCTAAAAACTGCTGCAACGTCGCGGGCAACGCTTGCCACTGCCAGACAAATTCGCTGCGCTGCACGCCAACCTCGTTGCCCTCCCAGTGCAACGGCGCCCAACCGTGCTCGTGCAGCAGGCGCTCAAAACTGCGACGCGTGAAAAATTTCAGGTGCGTGCGGTCAAGAACGCCCTTGTCGCCGTATTCAAACAACCCCTGGCACAAGCCGGCAACCACGCCGGCGTAGGCGATATTGGGCATGGAGATGACAAAAGAACACTGCGGTGCTGCGAGCTTGCGCAACGCGCGCAAGACCTGCTCGGGATGCTTCAGATGCTCCAGGACATCGCAGGCCAAAATCGCATCAAATGTGCGGCCGGCCAGTTGTTCGGCCCAGTCATCGCCGTCCAGATCCGCCACGATCACCTGGCAGTCCAGCTCTTGCAGCAAGGCCACGGATTCGGGGTCGTTTTCAACCACCGTGACCGCTTGTCCACGCGCCAGCAGCACCTTGGTCATGGCGCCGGTGCCCGGACCCAGCTCCAGCACAGAGCCCGCGGCCGGCACCTGGCGCAACAGCCGGGCCGGCCAGTCCTCTCCGTCCGGGTCAAACGCGTAGTCGTATCGGTCTATGCCACTGGTCATCGTGAAGTTTCCGGCGCGCGATCGTCTCGCGGCAACGTGTGCCACATCTGCTCCAGCAGCCCCCAGTGCCACCACGCCCAGGGACGGGCACGCACGTCGCGGTCAAGTGTTGAAATCACTTGATCCACGGCTTTCGGCCCATTATCGGGCAAAGGCAAGACCTCAACACGCAACTGATCAGCACGGTCCGAGTACGTGGTGGCTTGCAGCATGGGAACGCCTGCCGCCTGCGCAAGCCGCTCAACGCCCGTGGGCAAGCGCAGGCTGCCATCCAGAAAGCGATGCTCGCGCAAGCGGCCAAATTCGGGCCGCCACGCATCGGCCAGGACAATCCAGGCCTCACCCGCGCGCAGCCCCTGGATGACCGGGCGCAAACTCTGCCGCGTCGTACGCCACTGGCCCCCCGTGACATCGGTAAACAAACGGATCTTGCGCAATAAAAACCTGCGATCGGCGTCTGAAAGATCCGTGTTTTCAAGCACCGGCATGGTCAGGTTGTTCAGCCGCAAACCGCGCCGCGCCAGGGCAACCGGCGCCACCAGCAAGCGGTCAAAATGATTGAGCACGAGGATGAATCCGCTCCCGGATTCGCGCAGCGCCTGCACATGCGCCCAGCCCTGGAGGGCAACTTGCGGGCCACCGGCAGCGCCGATGCGGTCCAGCGCAAAGGCGTCCGTCAGCTCGTGCGCCAGCATGGCAAGGTGCTGGCGCGCCCAGCGCCGGCGCTGCGCAGCATCGGCCAGGGGAAAGACCTGCGCAAACCGCTGCGACAAGAAATCCAGTGTCGCGCGCTGCTGCCGCCGCGGCACGTGGCCGATGCGCGCCGCAAGTTGCCAGCCAACGCGGCGCGGCAGCCGCGACAGCAGCGGCATGCCCCAGGCCACGCGCCAATGGCCGTTCATGCCAGCGGCAGCCACTCGTGGTCCAGCCACACCAGGCCAAAGTCGCGCTTTTTCTGGTTCAGCACGGTAAACGGCTGGATCAGCTCGGCCATGTCAAGCACCTGCAACCCGGAGTCATCGAGCACGTAAACATTCCACAAATACTCCCCCGACAGCAGGGCAAGCCGTGGAAACCGCACCCGGATCCGGTGCACGCCAGGCCCCGAGAGCGGCCGTGCGTCGTCGCGAAACTGCGTGCTGGAGCCAAACACGTTGTCCCTGTCGGCGCGCACGATGGCAAAGCCCACATGAAAGGCGGCGTCAGCGTAGGCCTCGACCTCGATGGCCAGCGTCATGTCCTGGAACGTCTCCACCGCGCCGGGGTTGACGCCACCGGCCGTTTCCACCGTCAGGCCCAGGAACTTGACCATGGGTGCACCCGTCACCGGCGCAGCGGCGGGCGCGTCAGCCTGGGGCGCTGCCTCCTGCGCCGCAGCCGGTGCCTTCCCGGGTGCTGTCGCCGGTCGCAAATGCACGTAGCGGCGCCTCTCGTGCGCTTCGTACGCGGTCACCACGTCCTCGGTGGCGCCCAGCTCGCTGACACGCCCCTCGTGCAGCCAGGCCGCGCGCTGGCACAGGCTGCGCACCTGGTACAGGTTGTGCGAGCAAAACAGCACGGTCGCGCCGCGCTCGCGCAAGCTCAGGATGCGATCCAGGCTCTTTTTCTGGAAGTGCATGTCGCCCACCGAAAGCGCCTCGTCAACAATCAGCACCTGCGGCTCGACAGCCGTGGCCCCGGCAAAGGCCAGCCGCATGAACATGCCCGACGAATACGTCTTCACCGCGCGTCCCAGCGCCTCTTGCGGCAGTTCGGCAAAGTCAACGGCAGCGGCAACAAACGCCCGCATGGCCGCGCCTTCCAGCCCGTGCAGCGCGGCCATGAACCGCAGGTTGTCCCAGCCCGATTCATCGGGGTGGAATCCGGCGCCCAGCTCAAGCAACGCGGCAACGCGCCCCTCGCGCCGGACCATCCCGTGCGTGGGGCGTATGGTGCCGGCGGCAATCTTCAGCAGCGTGCTCTTGCCGGCGCCGTTCTGGCCCACGAGGCCAAAGGTTTCCCCGGCAGCCACCTCAAAATCAACGTCAGCCAGCGCCTTGTGCAGGCGATGCCGCGGCCGCCGCAGGATCCACTCCAGCAGGCGGTCCTGCGGGCGGTCGTAGACGGTGTAGGCTTTTTCAACCTGCTGGAAACGGATGCTCACAACGCCTCGCCCAGCGCCGGCTTCATGGCGCGAAAGAACAGCCAGCCGCCGCCGCCCAGCAAAACCGTCCAGGCCAGCAGCGCCCACGTCGTCGCTGGCGGAACCGCAAGGCCCAGCGCGGCGTGCTGCACGGCCAGGCTCAGGCAGGCGGCCGGGTTGAACATGAACCAGCTGTGAAACCGCTCCGGCACTTGCGACAGCGGGTAGATGATGGGCGTCAGGTAAAACCACAGCTGCAGGAAAAAAGCCACAAACGCGCCCACATCGCGCCACAGGAAATGCGCCATAGCCAGCAGCATCGCCAGCCCCAGCGTGATGATCAGCTGGACCAGAACCAGCGGCGGCAACCAGACCCAGGAAGCGCGCGGCCCCACGCCCTGCGTCACGCACAGCACCAGCAGCAAGGCATAGCCCAGAAACAGCGTCAGCAAGGTGCCGCCAACGGTTACCGCCGGCAGGATTTCTGCCGGCATGGGCTGCTTGCTCAAAAATCCTTCGTAGGCCACCACGCAGCCGACGCCACGGCCCACACCGTCGACAAACGGCAGCCACACGGCCAGCCCGGCCAGCAAGTGCAGCAAATAGCCGTTCTGCGCCGCCAGGCCGGGCACGCGCACGGCAAGGATCTTGCCAAAGAGCACGTAAAAGATGGCCAGCGTGGCCAGCGGCTGGATGATGGCCCACAGCAATCCGAGCGCCGAGCCGGCGTAGCGCGTCTTGTACTCGCGCACCAGCCAGTAGCGCCACAGCACCCACAGGCGGCGCGCCCGGCTGCCGCCTGCAGCCGCAATCGCCGGTGCGGCAACGGTGTGGGCATCGGGTCTCATGGCTGCGTCCTCAACCAGTCCAGCGTGCGCGCCAGCCCCGCGTCAAAGTCAACCGCAGGCTGCCAACCCAGCTGCGCATGCGCGCGGCGGGTATCCAGTACGTTCACCGGCGGGTCAAACGGGCGCCCGGGCTGCCGCTCCTGCGCAATGGCAACACCCAGCAGCCGCTCCAGCGCTGCAATGATGTCGTTGACGCTCAGCCCGCTGCCGGCGCCGATATTGAAAACACGCTCATGGCCCGCGTGCTGCGCGGCCGCGACAAACGCGCGGCCGATATCGCCCGCATAAACAAAGTCGCGCACCACACTGCCATCTCCCCACACGGACAGCGGCAAGCCGTGCAGCGCCCGGTGCGCAAACACGGCAACCACGCCCTGCACGGCATGCGGGCGCTGGCCGGGCCCATACGGGTTGCTCAGCCGCAAGACGCGCTGCGGCAGCCCATGCTGCGCTTCTTCTATGCGCAGGTAATGCTCAATGGCCAGCTTGGTCACGCCGTAGGCGCCCATGGGTAGCGTCGGGTGGGTCTCGGCCAAGGGTACCGATTGCGGCCGCCCGTAAACGGCGCCACCAGAGGATGCAAACAGCAGCCGCGGCCGCGCCTTTTGCTGGCGCAGGCCGTGCAGCAGGCGCAAGCTGCCCAGCAAATTGCCCTGCACGTCGGCCAACGGGTCGGCGCTGGCCGTTGCCGGCACCGTCGTGGAAGCCAGGTGCACCAAGACATCCGCACCACCCGTGCGCGGCCACCAGGATGCCACATCACTGAAGTCTGTCAGCACCTCGCCGGCCAGCCACTCTGCGCTTTCAGCGGGACGGACCGTTACCCTGTCCACCGACCAGACTTCGTTCCCGGCAGCGGCCATGGCCGTGCCCACGTGCCGGCCCAGGAACCCTGCGCCGCCCAGGATCACGCAACGCATCGTGCCGCTTCCCTTGCTGCCTGCAGGCCGGCGTCAAAATCCTGCGCCACCTGCTCCCAGGTCTGTGCGCGCGCAAACGCCTGCGCGCGCGCGGCCAGCGCGCGGCGCCCCGCGTCGTCCGCCAGCAGGCCGCATACCGCGCCGGCCAGCGCCTCGGGCGTGGCGTCGGCCAGCAGCGCCACTTCCTCGTGCAGCAGCCACTCCACGTTGGCGCCGCGGTTGGACACCACGGCGCAGCCGCAGGCCATCAACTCCAGCGGCAGCAGCGACAGGTTGGTGAGTGACAGGACCAGCGCCACATCGCACTGGCTGTACAGGTCGGGCAGCTCGTCGAGTGCCAGCGTGCCGCAATTGAGGTGTTCAAAAGGGATTTTATAGCCTCCCGTGTCCCAACCGGCCAGAATGAAACGCGTATCGGGCATGCGCTGCGCCACCTCGGCCAGCACCAGCAGCCCGAGTTCAAAAGCCCGCCGCGGCGTCGGCGGCCTGGCGTAGAAAAAAACGTGCTTCACGTCCGGCTCGCGCCGCGGCAGCTGCCTGTAGCGGTCCAGCTCGACGCCAAAGCCCACGGCCCGGGCCGGCATGCCGTAGTCCTGCGCCAGCTTGCGCGCAAGCCAGCCACCTGCGGTGATGCCAAAGAATCCGAACCTGTACGTATTTTCGGCCAGCACGTATTCGCTGCCCAGCGGATAGAAAAACGGCTCAAAATCCTGAACAAAATACAGCTTGCACACCGTGCCGTGCAGGGCACGCACCCAGTACGCCGTATCCCAGCTCGTGGCCACCGCAAATTCAGCGGCGGGCAAGTCCTGGTCAGCCAGATACACGGACGCACGCAAGTCAAAAAAATGGGCCCTTATGTCGGCGCGCGCCGCTGCCGCGCTGGCATGCACCGACGGCCGCACGATGACTATGCTGCACGCGTACCCCTTTTGCTCCATGTGCCAGATGGTACGGAAAATATTCAGGTGCCCGCCCGATCCGATGTTGAAATCCGGAACAAACCACAACAAACTGTCTTTTGCCGCCGGCCCGGCAGCCAGCTTGCGCTGCGGCTGGTTGATGAAGGAAAAAGCCCCGAGCACATCGCTGCCGCTCAAATTGCCGGGACCATGCCGCAGGCGCCACCAGACAAGGCTCGCCGTTTGCAGCACGCCCACACGACGCACCAGGCCCAGCACCTGGCGCAGGCGAACGATGGCAGCAGACCTCATGCAGCGCGGGCCTGGCCATGCTGCAACGCCTGGTCGCGCGAAACACGTGCCAGCAGCCAGCGCGGCAGGCGCCTGTGGTGCGTGCCCAGGTACTGCCCGCTCACGCGCGCAAATTCAATGGCGGCCATGTGCGCCGCCTGCCGCAGCCATGGCCAGCCCCGCAGCCCCTCGGCCCGGAGCCAGCGCGCATCACGCACGGTCAAATGCACGGCAGCAGCCAGCGCGCGCAGTACAAAGCGTTGCACGCGGTAATCAAAATACAGGTCAAAAGAGCGCGCCTCGTCAAAATTGCGCTGCAGCGTCTCCCACACGCCAAAGTCATGCGAATGGTAGACCGCCGCCTCCGGCACGAACGCCTTGGCGTACCCGGCCTGGGTCATCGCCAGCGCCCAGCCCTGGTCCTCGGCAAACATCACGTCCGGAAACGGGATCTCCTGCCACACGGCACGCCGCAGGCAGGAATTGTTGTTGGACAGGAAATGCAAAAACTGCCGGTAGCCGGGGTCGCTCGCAAAGCGCTCGGCGTCGTCCAGCCGCGTGATCGTCAGCTGCTGGCCAAAGCCGGCAAAATGCGCGGCCAGCTCGCGCCGGGTGACGGCGCGCGCGCCCGGGTGCGCCAGGTGCGGGCCAAAGGCGCCGGCCACGTCGGGTGCGGAATCGCAGCCGGCCACCAGCGCCGCCAGCCAGCCGCTGCTGGCCGGCCGCGCATCCTGCGTGATGAACACCAGGAAATCGCCAGCGGCCATCGCCGCCATCCGGTTGCGCGTGCGTCCGTGGCCAAAATCGGCCGGCGCCACGGTCTCGACGCGCACACCGCGCGACCGCGCCAGCGCGACCGAGCCATCGCTGGAGCCCGAATCCATGACCAGCACCTCAAACGGCCAGGGCGCCTGCTGCGCCAGCACGGCGTCGAGCACCTCACCCAGCAGCGTACCGCCGTTTTTTACCGGGATCAGCACTGACGCGCGCACGCCAGCCCGGGCAGTTTGCATATCAGTCATGGATCAGGTTGCGCAGCGGCAAACGCACGGTTTCCCAAAAAAAGCCGCATCGCGCAGCGCGCGCCGGTCACCAGAGCAAAACTCGCGCGCGGCCACGGCGACAGAACGGCTGCTTCCGTCGCGCCAGGTGCGCCGCACGCCGGCGCGTCCAATTTCGCCAAAACCGCTCATTTTAGCGGATCAGCCTTGTCAACGTCCCGCCCCATCCCGGAGCACGCGGCGCCCCTGGTCGCCGCAGCCAGACCGCGCTTGCCCGTCCAGATCGGGAGGTCGCCAGGGCGTGTGGCACGCGATCGTGCACGCCACTTGGCCGCGACATGTCAGAATCGTCCAACCGTCCGCCACGCACTCACAAACCATCATGCGCATGCTCGAGCCAGCAAAGACCCTGATCCGCAAGGCCCTTGGCACCCATGCCATCAGGCAGCAGTTGCAATCGATTCACGGTGACCTGCAAACGCGCCTGGATCGCCTGCAGGCCAGCGCGGCAGCCAGCGCAGCTGCAGACACGTCAACGGCAACCGCCGCCACGGTCCGTGAATCCGTCGCCAACGAATACCTGTCGGGCAACGGCATAGAAATCGGTGCTTTTGCATCACCGCTGAAAACACCGTCTCAGGCAAGCGTATCGTACGTTGACCGTTACAACACCGACGAGCTTGAAAAAGAGTTCAATCTGGCCGGGTTGACACCCAGTGACTTTGGATTCGACCCATCCGCGCTCGTCGTCCCGGACATCGTCGACGACGGCGAATCTCTGGCCAAGCTTGGCGACCTGACGCAAGACTTCGTCATTGCCAACCACGTGCTCGAGCACTTCGAAAACCCCGTCAAGGGGTTTGCCAACATGCTCCGGGTGCTCAGGCACGGCGGCTTCCTGTATCTGGCGCTACCTGAAATGGAGCATAGCTTTGACCGCATCCGCCAGCCGACGCCCTTCGCGCACGTCTGGCGCGACTACATCGAAGGCCCGGCCTGGTCGCGCAGGCAGGCCTTTGACGAGTTTGCCCAGGTCTTTGTAGAAAACGGCATGGCCAAGAACCTGTTTGCGCAAAAATCAGGTCAGGAACTGAGGGAATTCACGCAGTATGTTGCGTCCGAGCTCGACCGGGTCAACTTCAGCATTCACTTCCACGCCTGGCGCAAGGTCGACATGATCGAGCTGTTCCTGCAGCTCAAGAGCCGGCTCAAGATCGGTTTTTCCATCGAGCTGATCAAGGCCAGCGGCGACGAAGTCATCTTTGTTTTCAAGAAAATCCCCTACAAGGTTTGCAACCCGCCTGCTGCTTGACGCCTGACACGCTGCCGGCGGCAGCCCCGGCATTGTCGCAAGTACACTACGCTTCATGCTGAGCCGAACCCCCTGCGGGCCAGGATTCGGTTTTTACCGCAAGACCGCGTGGCTCTTCACTGTGATGGCAGTGCTTTATCTGGCGCTGGCGCTGCACGCGCCGCTGGCGGTACGCGGCGACTGGATTCATGATGACGGCCTCTTCATGCAGCTTGCCGTGGACCTCAGCAACGGCAACTGGCTGGGCGCCTACGATAACCGGACGCTGGCCAAGGGACCCGGCTACGCGCTGTTTCTCGCACTGGGCTTTGTGCTCGGCCTTCCGGTCAGCCTGTCGCACGCGCTGCTGCATGTTGCCGCATGCCTGGCGTTTTCAGTGGCCATGCTGCGGCTCAGCCACTCGCGCTGGCTGATGTGGGTGATCTATCTCATCCTGCTGTGGCACCCTGCACTGCTGTACGGACGCGTCGTCCGCGACACGATTTACCCTTCGCAGCTGCTGCTCGTCTGCGCCGGCTTCATCTGCCTGCTGACCGCAATCCGTCAGGGGCATCTGCGCCCATGGGTGGCTGTCGGCACGGGCATCGTGCTCGGATGGTTTTGGCTCACTCGCGAAGAAGGAATCTGGCTGCTGCCCGCGCTGGCGATGTTGGCGATTCTGGCGGTGGGGTGGCAAATCCGTGACCGTCGGGACTGGGCGGGATGGTTGAAGGGGCTGGCCCTCGTTGTCCTTGCGTTTGCTGCGGTCAACCTGGGCAACCGGGCGCTGAACCGGGCCACGTACGGGGTATTTGTCAACACTGAATTCACCGGCGGCGAGTTCAAGCACGCGCTCGCCGTGCTGCAAAGCGTGCAGGTGGGCCCACCCCAACCCTATGTCCCCGTTCCGGAACGAACCCGTGCCGCGATTTACGAGCAAAGCCCGGCGTTTTCCGAGCTGCGCTGGTACCTTGAAAGCAAGGACTCGCCAGGGTATTTCTGGCGGGGTTTTGGCTGCCCGCTCTACCCCAGCAGCTGCGGCGACATGGCCGGTGGCTGGTTCATGTGGGCCTTGCGCGATGCCGTGGCGTATTCTGGTCACTACGACAGCGCAGTGGACGCCAACACCTACTACCGACGCCTGGCCAACGAGGTGCAAGCAGCCTGCCAAAGCGGGGCGCTCAAATGCCGCCGCAGCTGGTTGCAGTTCATGCCGCGGATCACCACCGAGCAATGGCTGCACGCACCAAGGGCAGCGCTGCGCGGCCTCGAGCTGCTCACGTTTCTGCGTGAGAAGCCGGAGGCCGCACTGACCCTGCCCACCGGCCCGCCGGGCTCGCGCCCGGCCGAAGTCAAGCGCGTGCTGGGGCGCCCGCTGACCACACCCATCAACAAGGTAGCGCCGGATGCCAGCCCAGACTGGCAGCATGCGGCCGATCTGCCCCCCAGCCGCATGGCCAAAGCGGCGCGCCATGTACACCAGATCTTCATCAAGATCTACGCCATCGTGCTGCCGCTGCTGACCGTTGGCGGGTTGATCTGTTTTTTTGTCTGGGCGTTCAGACTGTGGCGGCACCGTTCGGCTCAGGACGCCTGGATGTTTGGCGTTGCCCTGGCGCTGTGGGGCCTGCTTGGCACCCGCCTTGCGCTGCTTGTCCTGATCGATATCTCGGCGTTCCCCGGCATCACGCCGTATTACCTGCTCCCTGCTTACGCGCTCTTGTGCGCCGCTGCCGTACTCAGCGTCTACGGCTGCTTTGCCAGAATGCCCGGCAAGCCGGGGCGCATGACCGATGACCTCGCTGCAATGGAAGGTTGAGCCCATGGCCTCCAGCGTCCAGCGTCCAGCGTTGGCGGCACCGTTCGCCGCCCGCTCCCCCGACACTCGGCCCCACGCCTGACGCCTGCCTGCAGCCTGTTTTTGCAAAAAGAACCATACTCACACCATGCTTGAGCTGACCATCCTGATGCCCTGCCTGGACGAGGCAGAAACGCTGGCCACCTGCATCCGCAAGGCCCGCTCGTTCCTTGATCAAAACGCGGTGGACGGCGAGGTCATGATTGCCGACAACGGCAGCACCGATGGCTCGCAAGAGATCGCAAGGCGCGAGGGCGCTGTCGTGGTCGACGTTGCAAAACGCGGATACGGCGCGGCGCTGCTTGGCGGGATCAGGGCATCGCGGGCGCGCTATATCATCATGGGCGACGCCGACGACAGCTACGACTTCACCAACCTGATGCCCTTTGTTGCAAAGCTGCGCCAGGGCGCCGACCTGGTCATGGGCAACCGCTTCAAGGGTGGCATTGCGGACGGCGCCATGCCGTTCTTGCACCGCTGGCTGGGCAACCCCGTCCTGAGCTTTCTGGGCCGCCTGTTTTTCCGCATCCCGGTAGGGGACTTCCACTGCGGCCTGCGCGGGTTCAACCGGCAGCGCATCACCGAGCTGGGGCTGCTCACGCCGGGCATGGAATTTGCCAGCGAGATGGTGGTCAAGTCCGCGCTGTCCGATTACGACATCGCCGAGGTACCCACCACCCTCAGCCCGGACGGGCGCTCCCGCGCGCCGCACCTGCGCACCTGGCGCGACGGCTGGCGCCACCTGCGATTCCTGCTGCTTTTCTCGCCCCGCTACCTGTACCTGGTCCCGGGGCTGGCATTGCTCATCGCCGGCCTGCTGGGCGTGGCCATGCTTTATGCCGGGCCCCGGCAGATCAGCGAAGGCGTGGTGCTGGACATCCACAGCTACATCGCCTTTGTCATGATGGTCATCGCGGGCGTGCAGGTGCTCCTGTTTGGCGCCATCGCCCGCGCCCTGGCCAGCAGCCTGGGCATTCGCCAGCAGGAGCGCCCAACGCTGCGCCCCGTGCGCAGCCTGGAAAACATGCTGCTGCTGGCGCTGGCGCTGTTCCTGTGCGGGGCGGCAGGCGCCATCTGGTGCTTTGGCCGCTGGGCCGCCGCCGATTTCCAGGCCCTTGACTACGGGCAGTTCCTGCACCCGTTCCTGCTGTCACTGGCCGCACTTGTGGTGGCAGCGCAAATGGCGTTTACGTCATTTTTTGCTGCCACCATCTTTGAATTCTTCCGGCATGGCAATACCGCTGATCCATCGCGCTGAGTGGCTGCGCCGGTGGTTCTGGTTCCTGTTTGCCGGAGGCACCGGGTTTGCCCTGTACCTGCTGATCTCCAACACGCTCAATTACTTGCTGGGCGTCAACGCTGCGGTCTCTGCCGCCGTGGGTACGCTGCTGCCGGTCCTGCCGGTGTTTTACATGCAGCACAGGCTGACGTTTCGCAGCCAGCAACGCAAGCGCAAGGCGCTGCCCGCGTACGCGCTGTTGCAGGTGGCCAATGCCGGGTTCGTCGCCGCATTGACCCTGGTCGGCGTGCGCCTCGGACTGCCAGAAGCCCTCGTGTTTGTCATTGCCGGCGCCATGGGCGTGGTGGCCTCGTACATCGTGCAGTCGCGACTTATTTTCAAGGCCGCCTAGCAGCCTGCCGGACCATGGGTGAATCTGCTGCGCCGCTGGCAGAGGCAGTCCATTCCTGCCCGCTCTTTCCGTTGCACAGGTCAACCATGCACTGCGAAACCCGGGAAATCTGGCCCCGTTTGCCCGCCCGGCTCGTGGCCATCGCCAAGGCCCGGCGGGCTGTTGGGGCCATGCCGTGTTGCGGCGCGCGCCCCGCATGAAAATGCGCTCAGCGCCTGGGTACCGGCCCCTACGACCCCGCCTTTTCCTGCGCGGCGTCATCGGAAAACAGCGCCCGCACGGCCTTCTCGTCCAGGGTCACGCCGTACTGCGCAAACAGCTTCTCCTGCACTTGCTCGCGCGCCTGCTGGCGGCACCAGGCTTCGGCCCGTCTTGCGGCTGACGAGCGCACCTCGTCCCAGGTCAGCTGGCGTGCGTTGCGCTTGGCCTGTATGTAAAAGAGATAGCCAAAACTGCCTTCTTGCACCGGCCCCAGCAAATCGCCCTGGCCAGCCGCATCCAGCGCGCGCATCACGGCGCTGTCGCCCTCGAGCTGCACCCAGCCCAGATCGCCCTGAGCGTCCAGCTTGTACACCTGCTCAGCCTGCGCCACCACCTCGTCCAAGGTGGTCTTGCCCTGCGAGATCCGGGTGGCCTGCTCAAAGAGCCAGCTCATGGCTGACTGGCCGCCTATTTTTTGCCCAAGCGGCAGGATGACGCGCGTCAGGCGGGCCGTGGGCGGCAGCACGAAGGCCTCCGGGTGCGCCTCATACCACGCCTTGGCCGCCGCGTCGTCGGCCGGGCGCTCACAAACGGGCGCCACCCGCTTGTAGACAGCAAGCGCGTAGATATCATCAAAGCGGTCATCTCCTGCCTTGCTGCGCCGCTCCACGCCCATCTTGCCGCCTTCCAGCACCAGCGCGCGCGTGAGCGCCATCTCCCTGAGCGCCTCTTCAGCGCCCCAGTAATTCCCGGTCGCTCCCCGCAGGTCCGTGCGCCGGCTCACGTACTTGTCAAGCTCTGAAGACGTGATGGTCTCGCCGTTGGCAAATGTGGCCAATACCTGCGCATGGGCAGCCAAAGGCAGCGCCAGCAGCAACGCACCGGCCGCCGCAAGCCGGCGCAGGCCCAGCACCGAGCGGGCCATGTGAACTATGGATCTTTCAAACATGCGGGGGACCTGTTGTCAGGGATTTGGCAAAGCGGCCTGGCCCGGCTCCCGGACGCTGGCGTTCTCCCACAGCGGGCCGTAGATGACATCGGAAGTTTCGCCGGCGGAGTTGAGAACCAGGACATCCAGTTCGTCGTCGTGATCAAGGTCGATCAGCTGCAAGGTGGTGGAGAACCCGCTGGTTTCAAGCCAGCGCGTCTCCAGGACGCTGCCATCGGCGGCAATGCGCTGCAGATGCAGGAGCTGGTCATCGCCCCAGATGACCATGTCGTCGGCCAGCGGCGCCACCGCCACGGCGCCGGCCGGCCAGCCGGGCAGGTACTGAACCTGGCCGGTGTTCATGTCGATGCGCGCATTGCGACCGCCGGTCTCCAGCGGCACATACAGCCACCGCCCTGAAGGCGAGGGCGCCACCTGGCGCGGCACGGCATCAAAACGGGCCAGCTCGACGGGTGCCCGCTCTGGCGCGTCCAACGCCGCCCACATCACGCGGCCGTCGTCCAGACAGCCCACGGCCAGCCCCTCCTGGCGTTGCCCCGGTGCCTGCGGTACCGGCACCGGATGCCAGGGCGTCGCGCACCAGTCCGCCTCTTGCAGCTCGGCCTGCCCGCTCGAGCGGCTCCACCAGACCCAGCTCACCCGCTTGCCGCTGTAGGGAGTGACCAGCATGCGAACCGCATCCTCGCCCGCATCCAGCACCAGCACGTGGCGAGGCGCAAAACCCACATTGATCTGCTGCTGCAGCGCGAGCACCCCGCCCCGCAGCGAAAAAATATCCAGCCCCTGGGAGCGCTCCACGGCAGCGACGACATGCTCATCGTCCAGCCAGGCTGCCCCGTCCGGGTGATACGCCACGTCGTGCCGCGCCAACACGCTGGCGCTGCGGCCCTGGAGCTGCCAGACCACCACCTCACCGGCGCGGTGGTCGACCAGCGCGGCCCGGCATTGGCCATCGGCACAGCGCGCCTGCCCGCCCCAGGCGACCGGTGTTTCCAGACTCAGGTGCTGCGCACTGCGATCCGCAGCGGCCCGGCCGTCGCCTTCAGCGTCGGGTGCGCTCGCGGCGCAAGCCGCCAGCAGCGCTGCACCGGCCAGGATTGACGCGCGCGCCGCCAAAGAGCGCAATAACTTGTTTTGGATCATGCGTATCCCATGCGAACTTTCTGCTGCAAAACCAACCCTGCACAACCACAAAGAAAGCCGGCAGGCCTCGCGAGGAGCCCTGCCGGCCAAGGCATGTCGAACACCATGTGCGCCTGTTACGTCACGTCAGCACTTGCATCCCCGACGCAACCTGGACACCGTGTTCATGCACCGCTTTTAGGGGGCCGAGGGGGCCGGCGTGTGCAGACCCAGTACCGACTGCACGGCGCCAAAGCCAGGCGCAGCGATCTCGCTGTACGAGAAGACCGAGCCCGTAGTATCAAGATCGGGGGCGGTACCCGTATCCCAGACGATGAAGCCGTCGGTGTAGTCTGCCGGACGACCCGCAATGGTCTCGGGGTTAAAGTTGTCCAGTTCCTCGAACTTGAGTTCAAAGTTGACAGACTTGCGGTTCTGGTTGTCGTCGTACATGTTGACGGTATGCGTGCCGCTCTGGTCACCGGTGGACCACACAAATATCCTCGTGTCGGTACCACCCGGAGCACCGTCGATGTAGTAGTGCATGTAGAGAATGTCGCCAACAGGGGCCGCACCAGCCACCTCGGTCAGGCTGTCCGGACCCATGGTCGACAGATCGCCAGTAATGGTCAGGTCGCCGTCGATCACGGGCGTGTACGCCACGTCGTCATTGGGCACGTCCACCTGGAAGGCATGGCCACCAATCAGGCCTCCTTCGCTGAGCCCGCTGGAATCCGTGCACTCGTCATCGGGACCCGAGGCAAAGACCAGGTAGCCGCGCTTGTTCTCCAGGCCCACGCCCGACTCGCTGCTCCAGATGTACTGGTAGTAGTCGTTGGCGGTCATGGGAAAGCAGCCGTCGGTGACGTGCCCGGAGTCCTGGTCGAAGAAGGTCCACCAGACGCTGGTCGCGTCCCCGGCGTTGGTGATACCGACGGTGGTCGTGTAGCCCACGCCGTTGTGGATCACGTTGGGCACCACAAAGCCGTTGGAAAACGTGCCGGAGGTGTACGCGTTGGCTGCACCGGCGGCCAGCATGGTGGCCGCGGCAACAGCTGTGAGAGCAAGTTTTTTCATTACTAAATTCCTCTTGTCCAAAAATAGGAGGTGTTCCCCGCGTTAGCCACGGGCCTTGACCCACCCGGTGAATCGTTTGGGCTGTGCTCATTCTAAGCGGACGCCGGCGCCATTTGCAATTTTCTGACAGCGCTGCTTGCAAATTTCCAGCAGTCTGTTGTTCAAATGCAACGCGCTGTAAGGGTTTCTTGGCCGGTGGCACGCACCGTCAGCTCACCGGATGACGGATGACAGACGAGCGCGGTCGCTGCGGGCCGTGGATGAAAGCCGCCTGCGGCGGCTGATGAAGGTTTGGCGTCAAGCGTTCAGCGTCCAGCGTGTGCCCACCACGCTCAACGCTCAACCTCCCCATCATGGCGGCGCAGCCGCAATCATTGCAGCCGCGCAGCGGCGCGGTCATCAAGGCGCCAGCGAGGTCATCGGTCATGCGCGTGCGGGTTTGCTGGGCGTCGCGTTTCTGACCAGGAAGGTTGTGCGCCGCGCGGCCTGCGCGCATCGTCAACGCGCGCGATCGAACCACGCGCGGGCGGCGGCCAGGCAAAAGGGCGGCTCGTACAGCCCGTGGTAGGTGCCCCAGGCGGCAGCGTAGCCGGGCGCCGCGGCGTCTTGCGGCGCCGCGGCGGCCTGCGCGCCATGGCGCGCGGCAATTTGCGCGCCCACGTCGACCGACGCCAGGTGGCGCACGCCCTGCGCGCGCCACCTGGCGGCCAGCGGCAACTGATGCACGCGCGGCGGGACGATGCGGTCGCCGTGCGCGCCGCACAGCAGCACGGGCGCGCGGGGTTGCCAGTCCATCAGGCTGTTGGCGCGCGCGGCAACGCGCACGGGCGCGCCGGCGTCGCCCTCCTGCATGACGCGCAGGAAAGCGGGCTGCATCAGCGCATCGCGCGCCTGCGCCGGCGTGCCGCCGGGAAGCAGGCCGGCGGCGATGAGGTCCGCCAGGCTGGCGCCGGGGGCGGGCAGCAGGTTGGCGATGCGCGCCGCGTACGGCGGCCTGAACGCATCAAGCGGTTGTAAATAAATGTCACCGTAGACCTTTTGCCACGACGTGAGCAGGAACGGGACGATGAGCCGGTAGCCGGGCCAGGCCTGGCGCTCCTGCAGCAGCGCGTCCAGGTCGTACAGGCCGGCCAGGTGCGCGGCTGCGGCAATGCGCGGCTGGTTGCCCGCGTCGCTGCTTTCGGCAGCGCGTTGCGCGGCCATGGACGCGTGGCCGCCCTGCGAGTATCCGGCCAGGAACGTGGCCGACACGTCCCGCCCGGCCTCGTCGCCGATCGCCGTGCGCGCCGCGGCCAGCGAGTCCAGCACGGTGCTGGCTTCGGAGCTGGCGTGCAGGTACGGATGAAAGGGGTAGTCCGACCCGGCGTAGCCCAGGTAGTCGGTGGCAACGACGGCGTAGCCCTGCGCCGCAAAGAAAGCCAGCAGCAGCGACGTTTCAAAGTCATCCGTGCTGGCCAGGGTGCGGTTGCGGTCGACCTCGGTGCCCCGCGCGTACGCCAGCAGCGGCAGCTCGCCGGTGCATGCATGCGTTTCTGCCGTTTCCGTGTTGTCCGTCGGCTGCGGCAGCAACAGCGCGGCCGACGCGCTGGCGCCCGGCTCGCCGTGCGCGCCGGGGGTGGCGTACTCCATGGAAAACAGCCTGACCTTGCAGCGCGCGGCGCCGGCCAGCTCGTGCACGCCAAGCGCTTCGGCCACGTCGTCGATCTGCGCGGGCTCCCAGGTTGCCACCAGCACGGGCGGCGCCAGCAGCTGGCCACGCGCCCGGGACGCTTCTGCAGATCCGCCGCTGCAGGCAACCAGAAGAATGAGCATGGCGAGCGCG
Organism: Ottowia sp.; assembly: GCA_023228705.1. GTDB lineage: Bacteria > Pseudomonadota > Gammaproteobacteria > Burkholderiales > Burkholderiaceae_C > Ottowia. The sequence goes on from JALOAS010000048.1 coordinate 20,700, forward strand.
AGCGCCCGCTGCCCCGCGCGCTGAATCATGTGGCCCGGCACGTGCGCCACCTTATCCTGGCCACAAGGTCGGCGCCTGATGAAAGGATGGGGTCAGGAGCCGCCGGACCGCGTGCCCGGCGCCGCGCCGCGCCGGTGCTCGTGGTACCACAGCCCGTCGACCAGCCGCCAGTGGTCGTGGATCACGCCCTTCTGGTTTCTCATTCGTGCCTGCGGCACGTCAAAGCGGATGCGGACGTCGACCTGCGCCTGGTCGCCGTCGATTTCATGCACGCCGAGGACTTCGGCCTCGTGGTATATGATGCCCCCGCGCTTGACGTAGTCCTGCAGCGTCCAGCGCGGGTCCAGCGACAGCTCGTCCAGCGGCCATGCGGCCAGACGGTCGTTGTCCTTGATGGCGTCCCAATAGGCTCGGGCCCGCTCCAGCAGCGCATCCTCCCCGCTGCCAGCGCCAATGACGCTGCCGCCGCTGGCGCACGCGCCCGCAAGCAGCGCGGCCGCAGTCGAGACACTCGCAAGTAGCCAGCGGCGACGGGTTGGCATGAACATGGAAGGCTCCTTTCAGTGGTGACTTGCTTGCACGGGTGCTGCGCCTGAACCGCCCGATTGTAGAAGCACGCCTGCGCCCGCCCAACCTGTTGCGATCGCCGATGAACGCCGGGCACGCACGCGGCACTCCCTTGGCTCAAACACGGTCGCGGCGTGGGACCTGCCGCCTGCTATGAAATAATTAGCCGTTTGTGCAAATGGTGCAGCGCGTGCATTTTTGCATGATGATCAATCAACTGACAAGGGATCTGGCAGCATGATTCTGGTGACCGGCGGCGCCGGCTTCATAGGCAGCAATTTTGTCCTGGACTGGCTGGCCACGCAGGATGAACCCCTGGTGAACCTGGACAAGCTCACGTACGCGGGCAACCCGGCCAACCTGGCCAGCCTGGCAGATGACGCACGCCACACTTTTGTGCACGGCGACGTCTGCGACGCGGCGCTGCTGCAGCAGCTGCTGCAAGCGCACCAGCCGCGCGCCATCGTGCACTTTGCCGCGGAGAGCCACGTGGACCGCTCCATCCACGGCGCGGCGGACTTTATTGACGCCAACATCATGGGCACGTACCGCCTGCTGGAAGCCGCGCGCGGATACTGGGCTGCGCTGCCGACAGGCAGGCAGGACGCCTTCCGCTTTGTGCACGTCTCCACCGACGAGGTTTATGGCAGCCTGGCTCCCGATGCGCCGGCGTTTGCCGAGGACCACCGCTACGCGCCCAACAGCCCGTACAGCGCCAGCAAGGCCGCAGCTGACCACCTGGTGCGCGCCTGGCACCAGACGTACGGGCTGCCTGTGCTCACCAGCAACTGCTCCAACAACTACGGCCCGTACCAGTTTCCGGAAAAGCTGATCCCGCTGCTGATCCTGAACGCACTGGCAGGCAAGTCGCTGCCCATCTACGGCGACGGCCGGCAGGTGCGCGACTGGTTGTACGTGGGCGACCACTGCAGCGCGATCCGCCGCATCCTGGCCCGCGGCGCGCCGGGGCAGGTGTACAACGTGGGCGGCTGGAATGAAAAGACCAACCTGGAGATCGTGCACGCGGTGTGCGCGCTGCTCGATGCGCTGCGCCCGCGCGCCGACGGCCAGCCGTACGCGCGGCAGCTGCGGCACGTGCAGGACCGCCCCGGCCACGACCGGCGCTACGCCATAGATGCACGCAAGATAGAGCGCGAGCTGGGCTGGCGCCCGGCCGAGACGTTTGAGACCGGAATCCGCAAGACCGTGCAGTGGTACCTGGACCACCCGGACTGGGTCGCGGGCGTGCAAAGCGGCGCGTACCGCGACTGGCTCAGCACGCAGTACGGCGCCACCGACGAAGAGGTTTAGCGAATTGCGTCCAGCGTCCAGCGTCCGGCGTCCGGCCAATAGCGCATGTCCCCCGACGCTCAACGCTTGACGCCAAACCCAGGTAGATGTGCAAACTGTAATATGCAGGTGGCCGAAGTTCGCACGACGCGGCATGTCGGTTGTACCGCTGGACGATGAACAGGCAGCTTGATCGCGCAGGATGCAGACGGCAAAAAACACATGAAGATACTGCTGCTGGGAAAGACCGGCCAGGTGGGCTGGGAGCTGCAGCGCAGCCTGGCGCCGCTGGGCGTGGTGACCGCGCTGGACCGCCGCGGCACGGATGCGCTGTGCGGTGACCTGCTGGACCCGGACGGGCTGGCAGCCACGGTACGCAAGCTGCAGCCGCAGGTGATCGTCAATGCCGCGGCGTACACGGCGGTGGACCAGGCCGAGAGCGAGCCCGAGGTGGCCGCGCGTGCCAACGCCGAGGCGCCGGCGGCGCTGGCGCGCGAGGCGGCCGCCTGCGGCGCCTTGCTGGTGCACTACAGCACCGACTACGTGTTTGACGGCAGCGGCAGCGCGCCCTGGCGCGAGGACGATGCGCCCGGCCCGCTCAACGTGTACGGCCGCACCAAGCTGGCGGGCGAGCAGGCGATTGC
>JALOAS010000049.1 GCA_023228705.1 Ottowia sp.
TCAGCCCTTGACCAGGCCGCCGTCGACGATCAGGTTCTGGCCGGTCACGGCGCGGGCCCACGGCGAGGCAAAGAACAGCACGGCGTCGGCAAATTCGGCCGGCGTGGTCACGCGCCTGAGCGGCGTGTTTTCGGCAATCATGTCGAACACCGCCTCGGGCGTGGCGGCGCTGGCGTCGGTGGTGCGCAGCAGGCCGCCGGAAACCATGTTGACCGTGATGCCCTCAGGCCCCAGGTCGGCTGAAAGGGTTCTGGTCAGCGACAGCAGCGCGGCCTTGGCCGCGGTGTAGTCGTGGTAGGGCACGACCGGAAACTGGAACAGGTTGCTGCCGATATTGATGATGCGCCCGAAGCTTTGCTCTTTCATTGCCGGGAGCGCAGTCTGAACGGTATTGAGCGTGCCGCGCACGCTGCCTTCCAGCTGCGCGGCCATTGCCTCCCAGCTGATGTCCGCAGCCTTGGGGCGCTCGTCACCGTTGAATGAAAAGTCGGGCAGGGCGCTGTTGACCAGGGTCGAGACCGGCTTGCCAAACTCGCCCCGCGCGAGGTCGAACATGGCCTTGACCTGGGTGGCGTTGGTAACGTCTGCCTGAATTGCGAAGGCGCGCTCCGGGCCCAGCTCTTCAATGACGCGCTCGGCGGCCTCCTTGCTGCGCCGATAATTGATGACCACATCCGCGCCGGCGCCGTGAAACGCCCGCGCAATCGCCTCGCCCAGGCCGCGCCCGGCTCCGGTTACCAACACCAGTTGATCATTGATTTTCATGCCGTCGTTCCTGTCAAATTCCGAAGTTTCAGGAAGCGCCCATGATACTCGTCAGCCCGATCTCCAACATAAGGCAACATAAGAAGAACATAAGAGACATCCGCTTCTTGAAGGAACGTCGCTCCACTGCTCCTGCGATCTGTGCATGACTATGTCTCTCGGGTGTTCTCTGGAAGGCTGCCTCATGATCGCCCGCGCTCCGTTCCTGTCAGCTTGACTGTCACACCCTGCCGCTGCCTGCGTGCGTCGCACCTGCCTGTGCAGCGTGGATGCGGTGAGTAGCAAGAGCCTCGAGCACCGCCGTGGCTGGATCGCCCGGTGCATCAAGGAGCTGGCAAGGTAAAAAATATCCACTTCCCGAAGCCCGTGTCGTTCAGTCGAACGATGAAGACCGGCCTCTGGGTACGCTTCGGAGCCTTCTCCGGCCCGCCTTGACGTGTGCATCATTGGCATACGAGCAAGAGAGATTCCTGGCGGCGCTGGATTTTCTGCTTCAAAGCTGCTGATGAGATTGGGCACGCAATCCAGGTGACTCATGGGATACTCATGCGTTGACTGGCGCGGCATGCAGCGCGCCACCACAAGAGGTTGAGAAAAATCCATCATGCCCGCTTTGACCGTCAGAATGCGCCCACTTTGCGTTGCACGTGCGCATCATGGCGCCAGCCGTACCTGCGCTTTGCGCTTGCAGGACGCAGGCACTGCCGGAGCCGCGGCACCCAGCCTTGATCAGACAATTCCTGACGATTCTCTCGGACCCGATCAATCCATTCTCAACCTCTTGAGGGGAGACACGGCATGACGGACATGCACAAGACCGACGAAACCGACCTCGATGCCATCCACGCAGCATTTGCGGCGCATCCGCGCACGGGCTTTTTGCGCCCGGCCGAAAGGGCCCGGGCGGGCCACGACGGCCCGCTGCCCATAGGCTGCGGCCAGACCAGCTCGCAGCCGTACACCGTAGACGCCATGCTGCGCCTGCTGGACGTGGGGCCGGGCATGCGCGTGCTTGACGTGGGCGCCGGCTCGGGCTGGACCACGGCCCTGCTGGCGCACCTGGTCGGCCCTGCCGGCGAAGTGCGGGGCGTGGAGCTGGAGCCCGAGCTGGTGCGCTTTGGCAGCGCCAACCTGGCGGCGACGAACCAGGACTGGGCCAGCATCGTGCCGGCCGAGCCGGGTGTTCTTGGCCTGCCCGGTGCCGCGCCGTTCGACCGCATCCTGGTCTCGGCCGAGGCCGACGAACTGCCGCAGGCGCTGGTCGAGCAACTGGCGGACGGCGGCCTGATGGTGATTCCGGTCGCGGGTGTCATGCTGCGCGTGCGGCGCCGTGCTGACAAAATCGAGCGCAGCAAGCACGGTTATTACTCGTTCGTGCCGCTGCGCCAAGGCTGACGGATTCGGTGCCTGCCCGCTGAAACAAATGGCAAGAGTCGCCAACCTGCTGGGCCGGCCACACACCACGCTGCGGCGTCACGCAGCCAGCAGGTCCCGGGCGCCCGCCCACAACCGACGGACCGTCTCCGCGGCGGGTTCGGCCCGTGCCAGTGCCGAGGACTCGCCGCCCAGCGCGTACATGGCATGCATGTCGTTTGCGGCACGCGCCGCACCCGACATGGCCGCCGTCAGGTTGCGCTGCACGGGGTACGGTGCGGGCGCTGGCGCGTCGGGCGCCAGCGTGGCGCGCACGTAATCGTTCATCAGTGCACGCGCCGCGCGGCCGCTGAATGCGCGCGTGATGACGGTATCCTCGGGCAGCGTTGTCGCCAGCGCTTCTTTCCATGCCGCAGGTATTTGCGACTCGTGGCAGCGCAAGAACACGCTGCCCAGCGACACCGCACTGGCGCCCAGGATCAGCGCCGCCGCGATGCCACGGCCATCGGCAATGCCACCGCTGGCAACAATGGGGATGGCCACCCGGTCGCTGATGGCCGGCAAGAGGCTGAACAGGCCGGCCATCTGCCGCTTGGCGGCATCGGCGTCGAAGCTGCCGCGGTGGCCTCCGGCGCCCGCGCCCTGGACGATGAGCACGTCGGCCCCCGCCTGCTCGGCGTCAAGAGCCTCGCGCACAGTGGTCACGGTGGCAAACCAGGTGATACCTTGCGCGTGCAGCTGCGCTACAAACGAAGGCGGGAAAAGCCCCATGACCGAGGAAATCACCGGCGGCTTTGCGGCCAGCATGGCCTCGCATTGGGCGCCAAAATCCGGAAGCGGGCGGTCTGCTGCATCGGCGTCGGGCTGGGGCCCAAAGCGCGCGACGAACTTGCGCAGCGCTGCCTCGTGCGCCGCATCGCGCCGCGGTGCGGGGTCCGGAACCCAGGTGTTGATCTGGAACGGCCCGCTGCTGCCAGCGCGAAACGCGGCGGCCCAGTCCGCAATCTGCCCAGGCGAAAGACTCAGCGCCCCGCATCCGCCCATGCCGCCGGCGTTGGCGACGGCAATCGCAAGCTCGGCGGGCGACGCACCGCCCATGGGGGCCATGAGGATGGGGACCTGAAGGTCAAAACGGTCGCAAAACGCTTGCGCACGTGACAAAGCGGGGTGCATGGGATGTTTTCTTGGTGTCAAAGACTCGGCCAAGCCCAAGGCAAATGGCCATCGCCACACAGGGACGTACTGGGGCTCATGATAGCGCTGCCTGCTTGCCCACCCTGCGGCCTGGCCTCACGTGCTTGGTGGCGCGGACCCTCAGCGGCCCCTTGCGGATTCGTCCCGGCGCGCGGCATGTGCCGATGTCAGAGGCCAACCTCCCGCGCCATGTGGTGCGTGCGGACTCGGAGCGCAAGACAGCGAGACGGCAGGTTAGGCCAGCGCGGGTTCGCGCTGGGCGTGGCCCCGGGCGCGGCGGATCTGCCAGGCGGCCAGGAGGACAAGCAGCAGGTACGCGGGCAACAGCATCCAGTTCTTGCTCGGGCGCGGCTCGGGTATCTCGGCGCGCACGATGACGGTGCCCTGTTCCACGCCCAGCTTGTCTGCCGCGCTCCCGAACTTGACGGCGATGACCTGCAGGCCATCGTCGCCGGCAAGCACGCGCAGGCCGGCGCTCTCCAGCCGCTCGCGCGCCGGGCCGGCGGCGCCAAGCGGCAGCAGCACGCCTTTTGAAATCTGCCTGCCGTAGAGGTCCTCGCCTTCTATCCATACGCGTAAGCTGTCCCCGGGCGGCGTGTTCTCGATGACGCCGGCCAGTTGCGCAGTCGGCACGGCCATGTAGGGTGGCGCGATCTTGTCCATCCAGTAACCGGGCCGGAACAGCGAGAAGGTGAGCAGCAGCAGCAGCGCCGTTTCCCACCAGCGGTTGCGAGTCATGAACCAGCCCTGCGTCGCCGCGACGAACACCAGGTTGGCCACGGTGGCGCTGACGACAGTGACGGCCAGCTCCCAGGCACTGCCTATGTCCAGCAGCAGCAGTTGCGTGTTGAAGATGAACATGAACGGCAGCACGGCGGTGCGGGCGCTGTAGCCAAACGCGGTGATGCCGGTCTTGATGGGATCGGTGCGCGCAATGCCTGCTGCCGCATACGCAGCCAGGCCCACGGGCGGCGTGACGTCGGCCATGAGGCCGAAGTAGAAGACGAACATGTGCACCGCGATCAGCGGCACCAGCAGCCCGTTTTGCGCGCCCAGCTCGACCACCACCGGCGCCATCAGCGTGGACACGACGATGTAGTTGGCCGTGGTGGGCAGGCCCATGCCCAGGATCAGGCAGATCACGGCGACCATGACCAGCATGACCAGCACGTGCCCGCCCGAGACCAGCTCCACGAACTCGGTCATGATCAGGCCGACCCCGGTCAGCGTGACGGCACCGACGATGATGCCGGCGGCCGCCGTCGCCAGGCCGATGCCGATCATGTTGCGTGCACCGGCAACCAGGCCGGCGTGCAGCTCGGCCAGGCCCTGGCGCCAGAGGTGAAAGCCGCCGGCCCGGCCGGACAGCCACGCACGCAGCGGCCTTTGCGTCACCAGGATGAGCATCAGGAACACCGTGGCCCAGAACGCGGACAACGCGGGCGAGAGCTGCTCGACCATCAAGTTCCAGATCAGCGCAACGACCGGCAGCAGGAAGTAGAGCCCCGATTTGAGCGTGGGCCCGATCTCGGGCAACACCTTGAGCGGCGTATCGGCGCTGTCCATTTGCAGCTCCGGGTAGCGGGTGCTCCACTTGAGCAGCCCCAGGTAGGCGCCGACAAGCAGCGCCGAGGCCACGTACATGGACGCACGCGGGGCCAGCGCCTTGATCCAGCCCAGGCCCCAGTACACGACGGCCGCCAGGATCACCAGCCCGCTGACGGTCATCAGCGTGGACGCCAGCCGCTGGATCCAAGGCACGGTGCGTGCGCGCGCAATGCCGTGAATCCCCGCCTTGACCGCCTCCAGGTGTACGATATAAAAGAGCGCGATGTAGGAAATGAGCGCCGGCAGGAAGGCATGCTTGACCACCTCCGCGTACGGAATGCCCACGTACTCGACCATGAGGAAGGCGGCAGCGCCCATCACCGGCGGCATGATCTGGCCGTCTATGGACGCGGCGGCCTCGATGGCGCCGGCCTTGTCCGGCCGGTACCCCACCCGCTTCATGAGCGGGATGGTAAACGTGCCCGTGGTCACGACATTTGCGATGGAGGAGCCGGAGATGACGCCGGTCGAGGCCGACGCCACGACGGCCGCCTTGGCCGGGCCGCCGCGCATGCCGCCCAGCAGCGAGATGGCGGACTGGATGAAGTAGTTGCCGGCGCCGGCGGCTTCAAGCAGCGCGCCAAAGAGCACGAACAGGAAGATGAAGCTGGTCGACACGCCCAGCGCAACGCCGTACACGCCTTCGGTCGTCAGCCACAGGTGCGACATGCCCTTGGCCAGCGACGCGCCCTTGTGCGCGAGCATGTCCGGCATGTGCTGTCCAAGGAAGATGTAGCCTATGAACGCGAGCGCCAGCACCACCAGCGGCAGCCCCAGCGCACGACGCGTGGCTTCCAGCAGCAGCGCCAGCCCGGTCACCGCCACGGTCAGGTCCAGCGCGGTGGGCATGCCCGGCCGGCTGGCCAGTTGGTTGTAGAACAGGTAGAGGTAGCTGGCGCAAAACGCCGCGACCAGCGCCAGCACCCAGTCGAGCACGGGAATGTGGTCGCGCGCGGATCGCTTGAACGCCGGGTACGCCAGGTAGCCGAGAAAAATGGCAAAGGCCAGGTGGATGGCGCGCTCCTGCGTGGAGTTGAGCACCAGCACGCCCAGCTTGTACGGCAGGGGCGACGCGATCCAGAGCTGGAACAGCGACCAGGCCAGTGCCACCAGCGCCATGAACGCGCCCACAGTGCCGGCGGGGTTGCGCGCGCCGGTATCCACCTCGGCGACGAGCTGCCGCAGCTGCGCGTCCGACAACCCCGGCGCGGTCGATGGTCCCTGGCTGGCTTCGGCCATTGCTTTGTCTCCGGCAAAGGGGTGGCGCGTCTTGTGCGCGCTCAGCCGCGAGGCACCGCGCCTGGCGGGCGCGGTGCGGCCGCGTCGGTTGGATTACATCCAGCCGCGTTCCTTGTAGTAGCGCACGGCGCCTTCGTGCAGCGGAACCGACAGCCCCGCGTGCAGCATCTGCTCGGCCTCCAGGTGCTCGAAGGCGGGATGGAGCTTCTTGAACTCGTCAAAGTTGTCAAACACGGCCTTGACCACCTGGTACACCAGGTCCGGCGACGTCTTGGCCGACGACACCACCGTGGCCAGGACGCCAAACGTGGTGGTCGGGTCCGGGTTGTCCTTGTACATGCCGCCCGGAATTGTCACCGTGGCGTAGTAGGGGTGCTGCGCCACAAGGTCGTCGATCTTGGGGCCGGCCACGTTGACCAGCTGCGCGCCGCAGGTGGTGGTGACGTCCTGGATGTTGGCCGAGGGGTTGCCCACGGTATAGGCAAAGCCGTCGATCTTGTTGTCGCACAGCGCGGTGCCCTGCTCGTCGGCCTTGAGCTCGGAGACCAGCGAAAAATCGGACATCTTCATGCCCAGCGCCGGCAGCAGCACCTCGACCGTGGCTCGCTGCCCCGAACCGGGGTTGCCGACGTTGAAGCGCTTGCCCTTGAACTGCTCGAAACTTTCAATGTTGGCGTCCTTGCGCGCCACGACGACCAGCGGCTCGGGGTGCAAAGAAAACAGCGCGCGCAGGTCCTCCATGGCGCCCTGCTTCTCGAACTGGACCTCACCATGGGACGCATTGAACTGCACGTCGGACTGGACCACGCCTATGTCCAGCTCTCCGGCACGGATGGTGTTGACGTTGTAGACCGAGCCGCCGGTGCTCTCGACCGAACAGCGAATGCCGGTTTCAGCCCGGTCCTTGTTGACGAGGCGGCAGATGGCGCCGCCGGCCGCGTAGTAAACGCCGGTCACGCCGCCGGTGCCTATGGTCACGAACTGGGTCTGTGCCTGCGCCGGTACGTTGGCCCATGCGATGCCGGCCGTGATGATGGCCGCCAGGATTTTCAACTTGCGCATGACAATGCTCCTCTTGTGGTGGTTGGCAAGGTTGATGAAGGGTGCGGCAGCACAAACTGCCGCGCCCACGGGGAAACGGTTGCGCCGTCGCGCCACGCAAAGCTGGACCCGACGCGGCGTGCGCGCGTCTTCACAGGTAGGCTCCGCTGGCATGCAACTGCGCTTCCACGCGTTCCAGGTCGTCCACCGCACCGGCGCCCGCGCGCACCAGCAGTTGCTGTGCAAGCAGCTCGACCAGCGCCTGCGCCGCAACGGTGGACGGGAAAAACGACGTGCTCTGCGTGCGGAACATGAGCACGCAGCGGGCCCCTCTGGCCACCGGCGCGAGCCGGCTGTCGCAGACCGCGATGAAGGGGCTGCCCTGGCGCGTGGCGGCGCGCGTCACGTCGAGCACCTCGCGCGTGTACGGCGCGTACGTGATGATGACAATGACGTCGCTGGGCTGCAGGTAGCGCAGTTCGTGGTCCAGTGCGCCCACCGAGCTGTCAAGCAGGTGCACGTTGGGCCGAAACAGGCTGTATAGGTAGCGAAAGCCGAACGCGATCGGATACGAGGAGCGGAACCCGGCAACAATGACCCGGCCGGCGCCCTGCAGCAGCGCCACCGCTTGCGGCAGGGCCTCCGCGTTGTCAATCTCCAGCGACAGCAGGTTGTCGGCCTGGACGCGGGTGTCCAGCAGCGAGCGGTCCGGGCTGGCGCGGCGCCCGGCCAGCAGCGCGCGCGCACGCTGGGCATAGCTCTCGGGCATGACGCGCAGCTCCTGGCTGAACAGCGCCTTGAGCTGCGGCCAGCCCGCATACCCGAGGCTTTGCGCCAGCCTGGACAGCGTGGCCGGGCGCACGCCCGCACACGCCGCCACCTTTCTCATCGACAGCGTCGACACCTCGGTCGGGTGGTCGATCACGTAGCGCGCCCCGCGTTGCAACTGGGGACTCAGGCGCGCATGATCGCTGCGCAGGCGCTCGATGAGGTCTTCCAGGGACGAAGGGGCCGTGTTCATGATGGCATGCTGCAAGTCCGCGACAAGTCAACTGTTCCTGTTTTGCTGCAATTGAGACGTTTGTATCATAGAATCCGGAGCAGGTAAACAATTCAGGCTGACGGGAACCCAGCGTGACGCACATTTTTCATCGCAAGCCGCTGCACAAGCTGCCAGTGGCGGTCCGCGGCGAGGGCATCCGCGTCTTTGACGCCGACGGCAACGCCTACATTGACGGCTCCAGCGGTGCCGCGGTCTGCTGCCTGGGCTACGGCCATCCGGAAGTGATCGCGGCGATCCGGGCACAGCTCGATGACATGGCGTACGTGCACTCGTCGTTCTTCTCGACCCGGGCCAGCGAAGAGCTGGCGGACTTCCTGGCCGCACGCGCGCCCGGCGATTTGCGCCACGTGTATTTCCTCTCCGGCGGCTCCGAAGCCATGGAGGCGGCGCTGAAGCTGGCACGGCAGTACTTCGTCGAGCGCGGCGAGCGCTCGCGCAGCGTGTTCATTGCGCGGCACCAGAGCTACCACGGCAACACGCTGGGCGCGCTGTCGGTGGGCGGACACATGCCGCGGCGCGAGCCCTACCTGCCGCTGCTGGCGCCGGCAGAACACGTCTCGCCCTGCTATCCCTACCGTGGCCTGCGGCCGCAGGAAACCGAAGGGCAGTACGCGCAGCGGCTGGCCGACGAGCTGGAGCACACCATCCAGGCCATCGGGCCGGAGCGGGTCATTGCCTTCGTCGCCGAGACGGTGGTGGGTTCGACGCTGGGCGCGCAACCCCCGGTACCCGGCTACTTCAAGCGCGTGCGCGAGGTCTGTGACCGCTACGGCGTGCTGCTCATCCTGGACGAGATCATGTCCGGCATGGGGCGCACCGGGCATCTGTTTGCCTGTGCCGAAGACGGCGTTGCACCGGACCTGATCACCTTGGCCAAGGGACTGGGCGCCGGCTACCAGCCCATAGGCGCGATGCTGGTGAGCGACACGATCTACGACACGGTCGTGCACGGCAGCGGCTACTTCCAGCACGGCCACACCTACATGGGACACGCCACGGCCAGCGCAGCGGCGCTGGCGGTACAGCGCATCATCGAACGCGACCAGCTCCTGGACAACGTGCTGGCGCGCGGCAACCAGTTGCGCGCGCAGTTGCACGAGCGGCTGGACCCGCACCCCAACGTGGGAGACATCCGCGGCCGCGGCCTGTTCGTGGGGGTGGAATTCGTCCGGGACAAGGCCAGCAAGGCGCCGCTGGACCCGGCGCGCAGGACGCATGCGCTGTTCAAGCAGCGCGCCATGGCCAACGGACTGATGACGTATCCCGCAGGTGGCACCATCGACGGCATCCGCGGCGACCACGTGCTGCTGGCGCCCCCATTCATCTGCGACGAAAGCGACATCAACGAGATTGTCGAGCGCTTCGTGAAAACCACCGGGCAGGTACTGCCAGCATGAAAGCCGGGGACTGAACGCGATGGCCCGCATCGACTATGCCGATATCCATGCACCGCAGCTGCAGGAGCTGGTGCAACGCGTGGCCGGCGAGCGCGGCACCGTGCTGCACCTGTACCGCATGCTGCTGCACAGCAGGCCCGTGGCCGAAGGCTGGCTGGACTACCTGACGCGCATCCGCCAGCAGACCACGCTGAGCGGCAGCATCCGGGAACTGGTGATCCTGCGCATTGCGCACCTGAACCGGGCGCCGTACGAGGCCGACCAGCACGCACCGATCGCGCTGCGCGAGGGACTGAGCCGGCAGCAGATCGACGCGCTGGCGCAGGAACGGCCCGATGCCGCGCTGTTTGATGCGCGCGCGCGAGCCGTGCTCGCGTACACCGACGCCATGACCCGCCAGATCCAGGTGCCCGATCCCGTGTTTGACGCGCTGCGTCCCCATTTTGACGCACAAGAACTGGTTGAACTGACGGCCACCGCGGCGGCGTACAACATGGTGTCGCGATTCCTGGAGGCGCTGCAGATTCGCAGCACGGACCGCGTGGGCGTCGAGCCGGGCGAGCCGAAACACAACGACGAGACATAGCCTGGCCGGGCGTCGTGCCGATGCGCTGGCCCGCCTGCCAGCGCGAAGTGCCGCGCGACAGAATCAGAGTCCCCCTTGCCGGCCGAATTCAGTCTGGCTGAGGAACCCAGCCTGGGCGGATGACGGAAGCCGGCCGCCGGGTGACGCATTCTTGCGGCGGCAATGGGCTACTGCGCGTGCAGCAGCCGCGGGTCGAGGACGGGACCGGGATGAAGTTGCCCAGGCCAGTCCAGCAGCATGATGGCCAGTACATTGCGATGCTCGCCGGCGGCCAGGTCGGTTTCACCCTGCTCGGACGGGATCATCTGCGCTGCCGGGTCAAAGGCGCCGACCAGCTCATCGCGCAGGCGCGTGACAACCGGATGACGCGCCTGGCCAGCCAGCAGGAAGCTGATGCCCACCTCGGTGTAGATGTCTTCCTTGGTACGCGCCAGGATCTGGTCCACGCTGGCCTCGAACTCGTCGAGCACCCAGCGAAACTCGCCGGCCGAGACCGGCTTTTGGTAATAGTCGCTGGCGGCAATGACGAAATGCGTCATGCCATAGATCTTGTTGCGATATTCCGCATCCGTGAGCAACCGGTCGCGTTGCGGCGGATACTTCCGGCGAAACGCGGCAATCACGTCGCGGCGCAGGTCGATGATGCCCAGGCCGTGAAGATAGTACGTGAGGTTGGCCACCTGCGCGGCATACACGGCGAGGACGCCGGGATCGAGCACGAAGCTGCGAAAGTCAACACCGGCCAGGTAATCCAGTGCCCGCTGGTGCCCGGGCAGCGCTTCATTGTTCAACAGGCCATGGTACTTGGCCTGGACCAGGTCAAATACGAGGTTCTCGGCGTAAATGACCTGCCCCCATCGCGCCCGCATCTGCTTGCGGCGACGCTGCTTTTGAGTCCGCACCGGATACGCTGCCAAGCTCTCCGCAGCGCGACGCTCGGCATGGCCTGGCACGCCCAGCGCCTGGATCTCGGCATCGATCCGGCTCAGCAATCGCTGGCCGTGGGCACGGATGATGGGCAGGTAGCGGGACTCCCCGGTGAGCCGGTACAGCCGCTGGGCATAGTGGCGTTGCTTGCTCAGGGGCAGGCTGGGCAGCGCCTGGTCATACCGCGACCGGATCGCCCCGGCGACTCTTGCGTAGTCCGCGAGCTTGTCCTGGGTGCCCGGCACGGGTGCCGCCGGCTGGACCGTGCAGCCCGCCAGCCAGCACACCACCGCCAACAGCCAGAGCAGGAAGCCGGCTGCCTGAGCATGGGACCGCACGCGCAGCACGCATGGACCGGGCATCAACCCAGTCCTTGCATGCGGCGGCGCGCACGAGCGAAACGGGTCATGACGCAGGATGCCTCGACCTCGCCGCTGGCGCCGGGCCCAACCGGGGCTCCGCACCAACCAGGACCGCGCGGCCTGTTGCTGCGGGTATCATCGCCATCCGGCGGGCGGTGCGCTGCAAGATCAACATGTTTCTTGTCCGGAGCGGGCATCCCATGCGTGAAACGCCAATTGAGCAGGAAAATAAGCTTCATTATGTCCATGCCGCGTGGCTGCGACGACCCAGGATCGCAACGTCACGCAAATACAGTCACCAACCCCGACTGGCGTGACGGGTTCAGCTGAGAGAACCGCATGCTCCAATTCCTCCTTTTGTGCTTCCTGCTCCTCACCGGGATCTGCTTCAAGCTGGGCTGGCGCACGGTGCCTCCCGATTGGCGCGCACGTGGCGGATTCGTGCTCGGCGCGCTGCTTGCGGCAGCAACGCTGGGGGTGATGGGCGTTGAACATGGCGCGTCCCGGCGCTTGCAGGCGGCCGGCATTGAACCCAGGAGCCTGTCGGACTTTGGTCCAATCTACTGCGCCGGTGGGACAAGCGGTCCATTTTTGCCCGCTTTTTCGTTGCATAGCTGGGCTATGCGCCTCAAAATCAAACAAAACTGTCCTCGCTTTCCCACTCGGTTGGCTTCGCCGCTCTTCGAGAACGCTACGATCGCCAAAGCCCGGCAGACTCCTAGATTCAGCAGTTGGATGCGTTCGAGCGTGCTGCGATGGGCGTGCCAGGCAAGACGCGACAACGCGGCAGACTACTGTCTGCAAGGCGGAGCAACGCAGCATGGCGCGTCCAGCGCTGTGCGATCGAGCGCATAGCGTGGCCACCAAAATGGTGTGCTTGTGCAAACTTGGCTTTTCCTTTGATCACAACAAGATATGCACACCAAGCAGCGTTCGACTGCTGAATCCAGGTTGAACCGCACCCGGCGATCACATCGGCCAAGGCGCTGGCGTCCGGCCTGGGGCCGTCCGGGCCGGCCTGGGTCTTTGACCTGAGCGAGCCAGGTGACCAGGCGCTCGGCTTCTACCGCGATCCGTCGCGCCTGCCAGGCTGGCAACTGCAAGAAGACCAGGGCACGCAGCTGAAGTTCGTGCGCGGCGGCCAGCAACTGATGATCTCGGGCAGTTCCCGGCCCGTCATCTTCTACCTGATCCGCCCCATAGCCGGCGAAGAGCCGGGCGCGGCCCGAGCACCGGCGCGGCCGCAACTCGACTGATGCGTGCCGCAACCAGAATCCATACGCCGGAACACGAAAGGCAAAAACACGCCAGATTGGCAAGTATTGCCAGCGCACCGGATGACTGATGATCTTGGCCCTTGCGGGTCTTTGATGAAAGCCGCCTGCGGAGGCTCATGAAGGTTTGGCGTCAAGCGTTGGGCGTGGTGCGGCATGAGCTATTCGCTGGACGCTCAACGCAATACGCTCAACCGCTTCATCCGTCATGCGCCGAAAGTCCGCCGCCGCTGCCCTGCCACTTGCGCTCATTGGCCAGCAGTCTGCTCCTCAGGCGGTTGCGCATGCACGGCTTGGGGCGCAGTGGCGGTGGTGCGCGCAGCGAGCGGGTGGAACTTGCTGTCCCGCACCAGCTCGCGGCTGTACGCATGGTAGCGGTAGCCCGCGTACAGCGCGAGCAGCGCGCCGTTGAGCGCAAACCAGTGCGGCAACACCTGCGCGCCCAGCCTATCCATTCCGATGCCCGCCAGCAGCGGTCCCATGGCCGAGCCCGCGCCGTACAAGAGGTAGACGCTGCTGCTGGCGCCCAGCAGTTCACGCGGCTCCAGGTAGTCGACCAGGTGCGTGACCGCCATGGGATAGACGGCAAACGCCATGCCGCCGTACGCAAAAATGAGAACCATGGCCGGCTGCGGGCGGTCGCCAACGTACGCAACGGCCAGCGCGAGCACGAACGCGGCGGCGCCCACCAGCGCCAGCATCAGGCGCCGGTCTATGCGGTCGGAGGCATAGCCTATGGGCCACTGCAGCAATGCACCCCCCAGGATGCCGGACGCCATGTACGTGCCAATCTGGACGGTGTCAAAGCCCAGTTGGCTGGCGTAGACCGGGGCCAGGCCAAAAAAAGCACCCAGCGCCAGGCCGGCCAGCAGCGCGCCCACGGCCGCCGTGGGCGCGATCTCGCGCACGCGCCGCAGCGCGAGCCGGGGCGCCTCCTGCACCTCCGGCTGCGGCTGGTGCGTCAGCACCACCGGGATCGCAGCAAGCAGCGCCAGCAGCGCCGCCACCGTGAACAGCACGAACGGGGCGCCCGCTATGAACAACAGCGGCTGCGCAAACGCCAGCGCGCCGGAGTTCACCGTCATGTAAATGGCAAATATGGCACCGCGCTGGGCGGCCGAGGCGCGCGCGTTGAGCCAGCTCTCGATGATGGTGTACAGCCCCACCATGACGATGCCGCCTGCAAAGCGCAGCAAGAGCCAGAGCCACGGCCAGCCTGCCAGCGCGTGCAGCAGCGCAACCATGGCTGCGCAGGCCGTGCCAAACGCGAACACGCGAATGTGTCCCACGCGCCGCACCAGGCGCGGCATGGTGTACGTGCCTACCAGAAAACCCGCGTAATACGCCCAGGCCAGCGCGCCCAGCAGCGTCTCGGAAAAGCCGAATTCCGCACCGCGCAGCGGGATCAGCGTCCCCAGCAGGCCTATGCTGGCCATCAGGAACGCGGTACTGACGAGGAGGGACGTGACGGCGCGCAGCGTGCTGAGCATGGAGGGACCGCTTCGCGTGAAGCAGCTGCGGCGGCAAGATTTTAGGCGATTTCACCATGTTCCGCTGGCGCTGCTCCCGTTCAGAAAATTCATCCCGATTGGAAACGACGCCGAACAATACCCAAGCGCATGACGGGTGAAGAGCTTGCGCGAATTGCGCCCAGCGTTGGGCGTAGCGCTCGCCATTCGCTCAACGCTTGACGCCCAACCTTCATGAGCCGCCAGCGCCGCGCGATGCTCCTGCACTTTTCACGGCCCGCTGTTCCCCGCCTGCGCAGCCTGCCAGACCAGCAGGGCGATGCCGAGCATGATCAGCGCAATGGCGGCAAACTGGATGGCGTTGAAGTGCTCGCGCAGCAGCACCAGGCCGACGCCGGTGGTCACGACCAGCGAGCCGCCGACGATGAGCGGGTTGCCGACGGCCACGGCCAGCCCGCGGCCATAGATGACGAAGCTCAGGATCTCGACCAGGCCTATGGCCACGCCCGCGAGCGCGGACCAGGCCAGCCCGCGCCCGGTGATGGAGATCTCGGCCGCACTGCTTTTGTACAGCCAAAGCAGCACGGCCAGGCCCATGAAGGCGGCCACGAACTGCAACACCACAGCGCCAAAAACAGCGTGGATGTGGTCGGACGACAACTTGATGAAAACGTTGTACAGGCCGAACATCAGGGCCGCAACACCCAGCCAGAGGTAGATCATTGCGGGTTTTCCTGCCGGGCGTCAGCCCTTGACGTTGACCACCTGCCGCAGCGTGTGCACCACCTCGGTCAGGTCGCCCTGGTTGGCCATGACCGCGTCGATGTCCTTGTACGCCCCCGGGATTTCGTCGATCACGCCCCTGTCCTTGCGCGAGACCACGCCCTGCGTCTGCTGCCGCAGGTCGGCCTCGGTGAAGCGGCGCTTGGCCTCGGTCCGGCTCATGCGGCGGCCGGCGCCATGCGCGCTGGAGTGGAAGCTCTCGGGGTTGCCCTTGCCGCGAACGATGTAGCTGCGCGCGCCCATGCTGCCGGGGACGATGCCCAGGTCGCCCTCGCGGGCGCGGATGGCGCCCTTGCGCGTGACCCAGACCCGCGCCCCGTAGTGGAACTCGCGGGCCACGTAGTTGTGGTGGCAGTTCACGGCCTGCGACGTCACCTCGAACGCCGGCAGGTGGCGCGCCATCCCGGCCAGCACCAGCTCCAGCATGGCCTGCCGGTTGGCAAACGCGTAGTCCTGCGCCCAATCGACGGCTTCGATGTAATCGTCAAAGTGCTTGCTGCCTTCTTCCAGGTACGCCAGGTCGCGGTCGGGCAGGTGGATGTCATGGCGCTCCATGTCCCGCTTGGCCAGCGCGATGAAGTGACTGGCCAGCGCGTTGCCTATGCCGCGGCTGCCCGAGTGCAGCATGACCCAGACCCGGTCGCTCTCGTCCAGGCAGACCTCGATGAAGTGGTTGCCCCCGCCCAGCGTGCCCATCTGGTGCGTCCACCTGGAGCGCCGGCCCATGCGCTTCATCACCTGCGGGTGGCGCTGGATGATGGCGTCCAGCCCCTTCTTGAACGGGCGTGCCGCGTCGGCCAGGACGCGGTCGTCCGGGTGCTGGGCAAACCCCACCGGCACGTCGCGCGAGATCTGGTCAAAGACCTTTTTCAAGGATCGCTCGTCCAGGTCGCTGGCGGTCAGGGACAGGCGCGCGGCAACCATGCCGCAGCCTATGTCAACGCCCACCGCCGCCGGAATGATGGCGTTGTCGGTGGCAATGACCGACCCTATGGTTGCGCCCTTGCCCAGGTGGACATCGGGCATGGCCGCAACGTGGTTGTGAATGAAGGGCAGCGTGGCGATGTTGGCCAGCTGTTGGCGCGCTTTTTCGTTGATGTCGTCGGTCCAGATCTTGACCGGCACGCGCTGCCCGTCAAAAACCTGGTGTACAGGCATCCTCAATTTTCCTCCTGTGCGCTGAGTGGCGTCATTCATATGTTCATATATACATATCGGGCGCTATTTTGTTACTTCAACCGCAACGGCCGGTTGCGCGCTGCGCAAGCAGCAGCCGCGGCCCGCTCAATGAGGCGCGCCGGCGCGGCGGCGCACGCTGCAACGGGTGGCCTCAAGCAGCGCCGGGAACGCGTCGGACATGAAAAACGCGTATTCCACCGCGCGCTGGCGGCCGATGGCGTCGCCTGGCTCCGCCTCCGTGGCCGGGTGGCACATGAGCAGCCCGCCGTCGGGCAGCGCCTGCAACCAGCGCCGCACGCGCGCACCGTACGCCGCGGCATCCGGCGCGTCAAAGCCGTAGACGCCGGCAAAGCCTGCGTTGCAGCGCATACTGGCGCCGCGCCACAGTCGCGTCGCCGCCCGGCCACCCAGCAACGCCACCAGCGCGGCCTTGGGCTGCCTGGCCAGCCCGCCGGCGGGAACGGTCGAGCGCAGCCACGGCATCTGGCACGCAAGGTAGCGGGACCGCAGCTCGGATAGCAACGCGCCGCGCACGCCGGGCAGCTGGTGCACGTGCTGGTGGCCATCGATGAAGTCGGGCGGTGTTCCCAGCGCGTCCTCGAACGCATCCAGCTGCCTGCGCCAGGCGTCGCGCAGCGCGCCGGGCGCGAGCTGGCGCGTGTAGCTGCTGACAATGACCCGCTTGAGCCCGCGCACCGCCACGGCGCCGCCATGGCTCTCGGTCAGGTTGAAATGCAGCCCCACTTCCAGCACGGAGCGCAGCGGCCGCAGCGCCGCCGCAGCGGCCGGCCAGCGCGGCGACGTGCTCATGCACGTGGTGGCCGAGAGGCGTGCGCGGCGGGCAAGCAGCAGCACCGCCTGGTCGACCTGCGGGCTCAGCGCGTAGTCATCGGCGCAGACCGTGATTTCGCGCGCGGGCCGCTGGCTGTTCATGTCAGCCCGGAAGGCGCGGGCGAAACGCCCAGAACTTGCTTGACAGGAACGTTCCGGCCGCCACCAGCAACAGGATTCCGGCCTGACTCCAGAAGTAATGCCAGTGCAGCCAGTCCAGCGCCAGCCAGTACAGCAGCTCGTTGACGGCAAACGACGTGCTGGCAACCGCGAGGAAACGCCACAGGCTGGGCCATCCGCGTGCCTGCGCCGCGCCGAAGGTCAAGCGGGCATGGCCCTGGTAGCTGACGACAAAGGCCACCGCAAACGCGAGCACGTTGGCCACAAGCGGTGCCATCCCCGCGCCGGCCACCAGCACCAGCACGCAGGCCAGGTGCGTGGCCGCAGCGGCTGCGCCCACCAGCCCGAACTGCAGCAGCTGCGGCAATGCGCGCACCCGCGCCAGGCCGGTCATTCGGCGTCGCGCCAGGGGCTGTGGTCTTCATCGCGGGCAACGATGTACGTGGGGCGCTGCTTGACTTCGTCGTAGATCTTGCCGATGTACTCGCCCAGCACGCCAATGGAGATCAATTGCACGCCGGAAAACAGCATGATCGCCACGGCCAGCGTGGGCCAGCCGGCCAGGTCACCGCCAAAAAGCAGCGTGCGGACCACGATCCACAACCCGTACCCGATGGCAAGCACCGCAATGCCGCCGCCCAGCAGACCGAGCAGCCGCAGCGGCAGCGTGGTGAATGACGTGAGGCCCAGCAAGGCCAGCGAGCCGAGCCGGCGCAGGTTGAATCTGGACGTGCCGGCGGCACGCGGCTCCGGAACAAAGGGCAGCGCGGCGGTGCGGAAGCCGACCCAGGCGTACAAGCCCTTCATGAAGCGGTTGCGCTCGGGCAGCTCGCGCAGCGCATCGACCACCTTGCGGTCCATCCAGCGGAAATCACCTGCGTTTGGCGGGATGCGGACGCGGTTGCCGGCGTTGAGCAGCTTGTAGAACAAGTCAATGCCCAGGCGCTTGACGCTGCTTTGATCGCCGCGGTCGGCAATGACGCCGTAAATCATGTCGTACCCAACCTGCCACAGCTCGTGCATTTGCTGCAGCAGCTCCAGCGGATGCTGGAAATCGGCGTCGACGAGGACCACCGCGTTGCCCCGCGCGCGGTCTATCCCGGCGGACAGCGCCGCTTCCTTGCCAAAGTTGCGCGACAACACCACGTAGCGCAGCGGCAGCTCCGCCGCGAGCTGTCGCGCCACGGCCTGCGTTTCATCCTGGCTGCCATCGTCAACGAGCACCAGTTCGAAATCCGGGGTGATGGACCGCGCGGCATCGGCCAGCGCGTGCAGGAAGAATGCGAGGTTGGCTGCCTCGTTGTACGCGGGGACGACGCAGCTGAGCTTCAGCGGCGGACGTGGCGGCACGCCATCACCGACCGGCCCGGCGGCCATCTCAGTCATGATGGCGCCGGGCCTGGAGCACTTGCTGACCGGTCTTTGCTTGCATCAATGGGAGGCACGTCAAACACGGCATAGGTAAATGAAACGGGCTTGGGGAAACGCCAGCCGCTGCGCTGCACGGCCAGCAGGTGCTCGGTATCGGGCAAGCCACGCGCCCGCAGCCAAGCGCGGGCTTCCTGCTCGCATGGCGTCACCGTGGCGCCAGCACTGGGCCCGCGCGGACACAGCAGCAAACCCTGGTTCTGCTGCCAGTGCCCTGCGGCACCGTACACGCGCGCCTGCGGGC
This sequence comes from Ottowia sp., assembly GCA_023228705.1. Classification (GTDB taxonomy): domain Bacteria; phylum Pseudomonadota; class Gammaproteobacteria; order Burkholderiales; family Burkholderiaceae_C; genus Ottowia. Next base: position 18,885 of record JALOAS010000049.1, read on the forward strand.
CGTCCGGGACGCCCGGCAGCGTGCGCAGCCGCGGCTGCACGTAAAACGACAGCATGGCATTTTCTGCCCACGCGCCGCCCACCCATTGCAGCGTCTGGCCCGGGTGGCGCGCATGCCATGCACGCAGGATCTCCTCTGCCGCCAGCCGCGTGGGTCGATAGTAGCGCAAATTGCCCGATTCGGCACGCACCGCGATCAGCACGGCGCCCAGCACGAGCACGACGCCCAGCAACGGCCACCACAGCTTGCGGAACCACATGAGCACGTCTGCCGTGGCCACCGGACTGAGCCGGTCCAGGTTGCGCAGCCACAGCAGCGCAAACGCGTATCCGATGGGAATCGCCCACGGGGTGGACAGCTCGACCACAGCCGCCAGGCCAAAGCCCAGCGCCAGCGCCCACGGCGTGAAGGCCAGCCAGAACAGCACGTCGCCCGCGCCGTGCGGCCGCCAGCTTGCCACAAGGAAGCGCGGCGCGGTTTGCGCCAGCGTGGCGCCAGTCTGCCGTGCGTGCCGGGCGGCCCAGATCAGGCAGGTGAGCAGCCAGGCCGGCAGCCAGTAGAACAGCGGCGCCAGCGCAAAGCGCAGCAGATGCGACCAGTCACGCCCTTTGCCGCCCTGCTCCATGGCGTATTCAAGCGTGGGCCAGCCATGCGCAGCCAGCCATGCCAGATGCGGCAGCAACGCCAGCCCGAACACCAGCAGCGCGAGGTAGGGCCGCGGCGTGCGCAACCAGGCGCGGCCTTGCGGATGCAACAACGTGGGAACCAGGAATCCGGCCAGCAGCAGGCCACTGAAGTACTTGGCCAGCACGCAGGCCGCCGCGACCAACCCCAGCAAGATGCTGAGCAGCGCGCCGCGTGCGCCGCGCTCCTGCCAGCTGGCCAGCAGCAGCGCAGCGGCCCACGGCCACAACGACAGCAGCTGCGTGTTGGCGTTGAACTTGCCGGCCATGTTGGTGTAGGGGATGGACCAGAGCAGCAGCAAGGCACCCCAGTCGGCGAGTGCGTGCAGGCCCAGCCGCCTGCCCAGCGCACGAACGCCCCACAGACCCACCAGCACGTTGGCATACGAGAGCAGCCGGTACGCGCCGTCGGACTGCGGCATGACGGAGAACCAGATCCCCACCACCCAGGAAAACAGCGGCGGGTGCTTGTGCGTGCCCCAGGCCAGCGGCCACGACCATGCATAGTTCTCCAGCATGTCGTGGTAGCGGTCCAGGTTGCCGCTGTACCAGGTGGTCAGGAGCGCCCAGGCCAGGCAAACCGCCGCCATCCGCCACAGCGTTGACGCCGGCGTTTCGGCCCATGCGCTGCGGCGCGAACGCATCGGGCGCGTCTGGTTTGCTGACAGCGAAGTCTGCATCACAGCGTAGTGTAAATGGGTCGCCAGCTGCCTGTTGCATGCAAAAGACTGCGGTATGCTTGCAACGGACGCCGGCAGGCGCCTGTCTCGCCTGAGTCCAGGCTGACGCTGACCCGATGCGGCGACCGCCAGGGGCCGGCAACAATCCTGTTTATGCATGGGCACGGCGCGCCGTGCACGGCCAGCAAGAGGAGCAACCACGTGTCTGAACCCAGCGGTCGTTTCATCATTTCCGCCTTTGGCGAGCCGGACGTCCTGCAATGGCAGGCCCTGCCCGAGCTGGCGCCGCAGGCCGGCGAAGTCGCGATCCGGCACGAAGCCATCGGCGTCAACTACATCGACATCTACCACCGCAAGGGGATCTACGGCAGGCCGTTGGCGCTGCCAAGCGGTCTGGGCGTTGAAGGTGCTGGCGTGGTGACCGCCGTGGGCGCCGACGTGACCGACTTCGCCGTGGGCGACCGGGTGGCGTACGTGGGCGGAGCACCCGGCGCGTACGGCACGGCGCGGTGCATTGCCGCGGCGCGCGTGGTGCCGGTCCCCGATGGCGTGAGCAGCCAGACCGCGGCGGCGGTGATCTTCAAGGGATTGACGGTCGAGTACCTGATCCGCCGCTGCCGTCGCATCGGCGTGGACGACATCGTCTTGTGGCATGCAGCCGCAGGCGGCGTGGGTTCACTTGCCGTGCAGTGGCTGGCGCATGTGGGCGCCAGTGTGATCGGCACCGTCGGCAGCGACGACAAGGCCAAGCGCGCGCGCCGCCTGGGCTGCACGTGGACCATCAACTACAGCAACGAGCCGGTCCTGGAGCGCGTGCTGGAAATCACCAGCGGCCGCGGCGTCGACGTGGTCTACGACTCGGTGGGCCAGAGCACGATCGCAGACTCCATCCGGGCGCTGCGGCCGCGCGGCACGCTGGTCTCGTTTGGCGAGTCGTCCGGACCGGTCGCGCCCATTGCGCCGGCCACACTGGGCGCGCAGGGCTCCGTTTACTTTGTGCGGCCGTCAATTGCGCACTACACCGCCGACCGCACCGAGCTGCTTGCCGCAGCGCGCGACGTGTTCGGCATGGTCGAGCGCGGCAGCATATCGGTGGACGCGCCGACGGTCTACCCGCTGCGCGAGGCAGCGCAGGCGCAGCGCGACCTGGAAAGCCGCAAGACGCAGGGTTCGGTCATCCTGGTGCCCGAAGGCAGCGGCTGACACGAGGGGCTCGCTCCGACCCGCAGCAAGACGCCAGCTGCCGCGGCGCTCGCGATCCATGTGAAAGCACTACACTGACCGCAACGGGGCATCGCGCTGGCTGCGCCGGTCCCCGCTCCAAGAAAGACCGCTGCAATGAACACAAACCCCCGCACCCCGCACTACCCCGACACCCGCCTGCTGATCAACAACGCGTGGCGGGACGCTGCCGATGGCCGCACGCTGGACGTGCTGAATCCGGCCACCGACGCCGTGATTGGCCAGGTGGCTTGCGCCAGCCGCGCCGACCTGGACGCGGCGCTTGAAGCGGCGCAGAAAGGTTTTGAGGTCTGGCGGTCCACGTCCACCGTCAAGCGCCAGCAGATCATGCGCGCCGCAGCCAGCCTGCTGCGCGAGCGGGCCGACACGATTGCCGCGCTCATGACGCAGGAGCAGGGCAAGCCGCTGGCGCAGGCCCGCGGCGAAGCACGCGCCTGCGCCAACATGATCGAGTGGTTTGCCGACGAGGGCCGGCGTGTTTACGGGCGCATCGTGCCGGGCGCCAACATGGCCAGTCACCAGATGGTGCTCAAGCAGCCCATAGGTCCGGTGGCCGCGTTCACGCCGTGGAATTTCCCGCTCAACCAGGTCACGCGCAAGATCGGGCCGGCGCTGGCAACCGGCTGCTCGTTCCTGTGCAAGGCGCCGGAGGAAACACCGGCCTCACCGGCCGCGCTGCTGCAGTGCTTTGTCGACGCCGGCGTGCCGCCGGGCGTGGTCGGGCTGGTCTACGGCAACCCGGCCGACATCTCCGACCATCTCATCGCGCACCCGGTGATTCGCCTGGTCAGCTTTACGGGCTCGATTGCCGTGGGCAAGCAGCTTGCGGCCAAGGCCGGCGCGCACATGAAAAGGGTGGTCATGGAGCTGGGCGGGCACTCGCCGGTCATCGTTGCCGAAGACGCCGACGTGGAACTGGCGGTCCGGCTCACCGGCGGCATGAAGCACCGCAACGCCGGGCAGGTCTGCATTGCGCCGACGCGCTACCTGGTTCATGAATCGCTGGTGCGGGACTTCGAGCGGGCGTACGTGGCGCTGTCCGAGCAGATCCGCGTGGGCGACGGCATGCAGGAGGACACCGAGCTGGGGCCGCTGGCCAACGAGCGGCGGCTGCACGCGATGGAGCGCTTTGTCGAGGACATCCGGAGCCGCGGCGGCACCATAGCCACCGGCGGCAAGCGCGTGGGCGACGCTGGCAACTTCTTTGCGCCGACGCTGGTCACCGACGCACCCATGGACTCGCTGCTGTTCAACGAAGAGCCGTTTGGTCCCATTGCCGGGCTGCGTGCGTTCCAGAACCTGGACGAGGCCATTTCCGAAGCCAACCGCCTGCCCTACGGCCTGTCGGCGTACGCATTCACCCGCTCGTTCAAGAACGTGCAGACGCTGTCCGAGCGCGTCGAAGCGGGCATGCTGTGGATCAACCAGGCCGCGGCGCCCACCGGCGAGCTGCCCTTTGGCGGCGTCAAGGATTCGGGGCTGGGCACCGAGGGCGGCTGGGAAACACTGGAAGAGCACGTCATCAGCAAGACGGTGGCCGTCATCGGCATCTGAGAGATTGAGAAAGAATCCCTCATGCCCGCTTTGACCGCCCAAACCCGCCCACTCCGCGTTGCAAATGCTCGCCATAGCCCAAGCTAT
>JALOAS010000050.1 GCA_023228705.1 Ottowia sp.
GCCTCTCGTTCCCTACCGCATGAAAGGCATGCATCAAGACAATGACACAAGCAACCCGTGAAGCCGATTACTTTGCCACCCGATATGGCCTCACGGCCACGCACAGCGAGGTGCTGGACGCGAGCAAGACCGTTGCCCCGTGCAAGACGCTGGACCTGGGCAGCGGCCGCGGCCGCAACACACTGTACCTGAGCGACCTGGGTTTTGACGTCACCGCCGTCGACGCCAACGCCAACGCCATAGCGATCCTGGAGCAGATCATTGCCGCCGAGGGCATAGACAACGTCAAGACCGCCGTCTACGACATCAACGACGCGGCCATCACGGAAAAATACGACTTCATCGTCTCCACCGTGGTCCTCATGTTCTTGCGCGCCGACCGCATCCCGGCGATCATCGCCAACATGCAGGAATCAACCAACCCCGGCGGCTACAACCTCGTCGTTTGCGCCATGGACACCGAAGCGCATCCCTGCGACCGCTTCTCGTTCAAGTTCCGCGAAGGCGAGCTCAAGGACTACTACACCGGCTGGACGCTGCACAAGTACAACGAAAACGTGGGCCAGCTGCACGCTACCGACGCGGCGGGCAACCGCCTGCAGTTCCAGTTTGCGACCATGCTGGCGCAGAAGCCCTGAACGCCTGAACGCACGCGGCCGGCCGTGTCGTCTGCGCCGCTTCTTGCACAGGATCAGGCGTTGTATTCCACCGGCTCTTCCCGCGCCACCACCGTGGTGAACAGGCCATACTGGTGCAGCCCCTTGTGGCTCTCCACGCCGGTATAACGCAGCGAGGCATCCTCGTAGCGCCTGAAGGCAAACACCGCCTGGTTCATGAGCTCGGTGTTGAACACGCGCAACTGCACCAGCAGGTGAAAGTCCTGCACCGTCAAGCCCGTCACGGTCCGAAACAAATCGGGCTCCAGCCGGGTGATCACGTCCTGCAGCGTGTTCTCCCGAAAGTCGGTCAGGTACATGAAAGCCGGGATGCGCGTAGCAAACTTGATGAGCTTTTCCTGCACCTGCTTGCGCCTTGAGCGAAATTCCTTTTCCTCGGCGCTGAGTTCTTTCTTCTGGCGGTCAGTCAGGTCTTGGTCTTTGGCCTTGTCCCTGAGCTGCTTGATCTTCTCGCTCTGGTTGATGATGGTCTCTATGACGTTGTCGCCCAGCGCGCGCCAGCCCTCTATGCGCGCCACAGCAGCCATGGCCTCCGGATGGTCCAGGATGCGCTGCAGGGTGCGGTTGTCCACGTTGACCAGCAGCGCGCTTTCCCACTTGCGCGCCAGCAGTGTGGCCGAGGTGCCGGCCATGGCAATGTCCAGGACCTGACCCGCGTCGATCTGCGTCATGTTGGCGCCGTCGTAGGCAAGCACCGGCAAAAAGGCCACCAGGTCCCTGACCGCCTCTTCCGGGTCGGCCGCATCGGGCGACAGGCCCATGCCGTAGTCTGACAACTGGCGCAGCGCGCGCGTGGGCGCAAAGTCAAAGACAAAGCACACGGGCTTGAGGATTTCCTCGCGGTTGGGGTCGTCGCCCTCGGGGTTGCGGATGACCCACGGCGACTGCACCCGAAACGCTGCCTGGAAGTAGGTCTCGGGCGACTGCAGATTGCGCAGCATGAGGATGGACGACCACTGCGGCACCGTCACGCCGGTGGTCAGCTTGCCGCAGGACAGGGTGATCGTCTTGCTGTCAAAGCCGCTGCCCATGGCGCGGCGCACCGGCGGCAGCGCGTCCAGGCCCACGCCAGCAGCACTGCCGGCGGCCACCACCACGGTGTAGTCATGCCAGAAGCTGTTGTGCCGCTCGGCCAGCAGATTGGCCATGGCGTGGCAGGCTGCCACGCCTGGCAGAAACCAGAACGAATGCTGCAGATACGGCAGCAGCCGCACGTCCGAATACGGATACGGCGGCCGGGTGCCCGTCTTCAGGTGCTGCACCGACTGCGGGGTGTAGCCGCCGCGGATGATATCCAGCCATTTTTGCACGTCATCCTTGTGGCGGAACTGCGCCTCTTCGCCCACGCCAGCGGCCTCAAAAAAGGCATTCAGGTCAAACTCGTCAAACTCGCCGCCGCTGGCAATGGCCAGCAGCTCATCGGGCATCTGGTAGGTGAAGAGCCGCATTTGCGGCAGCGCCGCGTAGGGGCTCTTCTGCTGCGGATGCTGGCGCGCAAAGTCTTGCTTGGCGCGCTGCTCGTCGGTATAGGTCCAGTTGAAGATCTGCTCTTCTATGAACTCGCCCGAGGCCAGCGCCCGAAACGGCGTGCCCGACAGGTACAGGTAGGCGCGGGTAGTAATGGGCAAAAAGTTGCCCTCCGGCTCCAGCGGCTCCTGCTGCTCGGCCACGCGCTCCATGAAGCGGCCAGCGTTGCGCTCGCCCGGAAGTGCGCCCAGCAGCGCCTCTTCACGCGCTATGCGCGCTTCTTCGTCCTCGAACAGTTCGCGTGCGCTCTCGCGCCAGGCGCCGAAGTGGTATTCGTCAAACACCACCAGATCCCAGTTGATGGTGTGTATCCACTCGTTGCGCGGCTTGATGTTGCCGGTGCCGCGCTCGCGCCCCAGCAGGTCCTGGAACGAGCCAAAATACACCAGCGGCACATCTGCCGGCAGGTCCTGCGGCCTGTCCTGCACATGACGCGACAGGAAGTGCCAGCCGTCAAAATCCACGTGGTTTTGCAAATCCTGCTGCCAGGAGTCTTCCACCGCCGGCTTGAAGGTCACCACCAGCACGCGCTTGGCGCCCATCTTTTTTGCAAGCTGGTAGGCAGCAAAGGTCTTGCCAAAGCGCATCTTCGCGTTCCACAAAAAGCGCGGTACCGCATCGCCACCCTCGTGCCAGATGGACTGGAAATAGCCAAAAGCGCTGCTGACCGCCTCGGCCTGCTCGGTGCGCATGACAAAGTCGGCGTGGTGCGTGCCCATGTAGCGCTGGCCGCTGCGCAGCTCGGCCAGCACCGTGCGCACGTCGGCCACCGTGCAGCGCACCCATTCCAGCTGTGGGTTGTCAAAGCCCTTGTCCACCAGAGCACGGCGCACCTCATGATCGCTCAGCAGCGTGCCATCGTCACGCTCGGCCGGCTCGTCCAGCTCGATGCGGTAGTTCTCGATTGCTGCCGTGCGCAACTGCTCGGCCACCCGCTGCCTCACGTTGCGCGTGGTCTGGCCCACCTTGAGCAGTCCGGCGTGCGCGGCGTCGTCTATGGCGTAGGCGTAGATGCGAAGCTGCGCCCTGGGTTTGGGTGCGAGGATTTCCTCGATCGAATTAGCCATTCACACGCCCGCCAAAAGGCTAGTTAGAGCCCAACCGAAGGCCCAGTTCCTCAACAAGGCTCCACCAAACTTCGTTATTATTAATACGATACGAGTACTCATCGGATTTGTAGCCGCTGCGGTTAGCTTCTACGTGCAAGCCGTTTGATGTGAAGAAATCACGTGCCGAGTCTTTACTGAAGTAAACCCGTAATTCAGCTCCCCATTTATTAGTTTGACCTTGATAACTTGGCGGATTGCCAAGAGTTACTTGCGACCCGGTGGCTTTACGATAGCGATCCTCAAATGTCGCTCGAATAGCCGGCGCAACTTCTGCCTCCAAATAGAAACCATTGGTGTTGAGCTCTTGTAGATTCATACTCATGCCATCTCCTCTCGATTGTACGGCCTGATTTTCGATGAGATAAACTCCAGTTCGGCGTGCGTTAGGCCGTATCTCTGCGCAAGACGCTCATCTGTCCATTCATCATCCATACTGATGATGGGAACGAATCCGTATGCTGACTTAGTAAGATGATGAGAGTACATAAATTGCGCCATCAAGAAGCGAAAGAATCGCGTCTTCATGTACATCACCAAATTTTCGGCCTGGCGACGTTCTCGGTAACTTCCTATCACGAGATACGTTTCGGTACAAACGGTACCCGGCGCAAGGATGTCAATTTTTGAAAGAACTCTCCGGCGCCCGTCGTTTCCCGGGTTGCCTGCATGGTCGTACCCAACGTAGGAGGTAATGACCTTCCATTGATCAATTAGTTCATGCCCTACCTCGATTTTTTCGCGTGGATACGGACCTTCTCCTTTTTCCCATCGTAGCGTCAAGTCTCCTTTTAACTCAGGTCTGGCATTAGTCGGTAGACCGAACGGTTTCCTGCTGGACACTTGCTCGCTCATACGACGTTCGTCGTGGGCCAATACCTTCCGAATGATCGGAACTGCGCCGCTGTGTCGGACGAACGTGGGGAATTCGTTCAACTCTCTGGTGGCTACGGCTTGTTCTAAATTACCCGCGATGTTCGTTACCTCACATGGCCCGCGCAAATCCCGGTTCCAAAGAAAATAACAGATGCCACCGGCCAGATCGACATTTGGAAATACATCCTGCGCGTTCTCGTAGTCGACCAGTTGGCGTATCCGGTTGTCCCCAAGCATAGTTGCACGGAAAGATGACAATCCCTTTCCGCCACCGAACCACCTTGACGGAATAACCATCGTCAAGAATCTGGGTTCAAGCATCTTCGCCTGTTCTACAAACTTATTGTAGATCGGCAAGGCGCTTGCCCCGAAGCCTCCGTCGCTAAGCTGATACGGCGGATTCCCAATAATCACGTCAAACTGCATGTCGTCTCCAAACAGCTCGGCCATGCGAGCCTTGATGTCATCGGTGTGGATGAACGCGTAGGCGTGCGTCTCCAGCGCCTCGCCCCGGTCAAAAGCTTGCTGACTGGCACCGCAATAGATGCAGCGGCCCCTGTCCCATTCATGCTCCGTGCGCTCAAACCAGATGTTGCCCGCCTCATCGGCAAACTGCGCAATGGAATGCGGCCCGTTGGCGTGCTTGGAGCAGTAGGTGCTGCGCCGCGCCAGCATGGCGGTGAGCTGGGTGATGCCGATGCCGAACACCTGCTTCTGCAGGATATGCGCCACACGATCTCGCAGGTTGGGGATGTGCTCCTGAAGGCCCAGTGTGAGGCGGCTGGTGATCTCGCGCAGGAAGACGCCGGACTTGGTGCACGGGTCCAGGAAGCGCACATGCGGGTTGGCCCAGAGACTGGCGCCGCCGTGGTCGCTCGCCCAGGCCGCGGCCAGCGTGTCGAGCATGCGATTGGCCAGCTCCGGCGGGGTGAACACCTCGTCGTTGGACAGGTTGGCAATGCAGGTGAGCACGTCGGGGTTGCGGCCGCGCAGAGCAAAGCCGGCCAGCATGGGTTCAGACGCCATATTCATGCGCGGCCTCCAAGCACGAAGCGCGCCTTTTCAATGCGCAACATCTGGTACGGTGTCATGAAACTTACGTCCACGCCGATGCAGGCGTCGGGGATCTTGATGCGCCCGCGTGAATTTGACGGTGTTTCGTGGGTGACAACGGTGTGTCCGCCGGCCAGCGCGTGCACCACGAGGTAGTAGTCGGCCACTTGCAAGAAGGTTGTTATCGCGGCCGGTGTGTATTGCTGGCTGGTAGCCCATTGGCTCACCTGCGCAAATTGTGGCCCCAGAGTGGGAGGCGTCCTGCGAAACAGATGCTGGCCGCTGCTATGCGCCCAATCTGAGAGATTGTCTTGCCCGCCCTTGATTTCGTCGGCAATCTTGTCGATGCTGAAAACTGCGCCGGTATTGCCCTGATGCACGAGCCACTCCCAGAATGCGGGGCAGAAGTCCATACCATAGTGCAGGCGGTTGGCTGCCATAAAGACATTGGCATCCAGCAGGTAGCTCATGCCACAACCCCGAGCTCACGTGCAATCTTGTCAAACGTTGCGGTTTTTTTCACGCCCAGCAGGCGATGCGCGTCGGGGAAGGAGGTCACGCCCTCCAGCGCGCTGGAAACAATGGCGCGGGTGAAGCGCTTGCTAGTGCGCACGCCCAGCGTCCGGTAGAAGTCGCCACCGTCGGCCTTGCGCTCCTTCAAGCGGCGCAGCCGATCCTCTTCCACGCGGTAATGCTGCCACAGTGCCACCTGGCTGATGAACTCGGCGTCGAACAGGCGACGCAATGCAACCAGTGTGCTGACCTTGAACACCCGCGCCAGACGCTGGATTTCTTCGCGTATGGGCCGGTCGGGTTGATGCGCGAGACGAGTCTCCTGCATGGGCATCAGCAACTCTGCGGCCACCCGGTTGCACCAGCGTTCGGTGCGCTGCTCGGGGACCCGGTCGGCCCGGGTATCGGATACGCCGCTTGCGCCCAGCCACAGGTGCGCCAGCTCGTGTGCCAGCGTGAACATTTGCGCGGATTTGCTGTCGGCGCTATTGAGAAAAATCAGCGGCGCGAGATCATCAGCCAGCACAAAACCGCGAAACTCGCCCACGTCCAGATGGCGGTGGCTGTTGCTGCCCACCACCGAGCTGGCCATGACCAGCACGCCAGCGTCCTCGGCGTGGTTGACGAGCTGGCGCAGCGCGTCTTCCCAGGTTGGCAATTTGCGTCGCGCCGCCACAGGCAGGCCCAGCGTCTCGCGCATGTTCTGCACCACCGCTTCCGGCACCTGATCCACGCCGGCGCTGCCGATGAAGTCCAAGGCCGGCAGGCGGTGCAGGCGCGCGTAGGCACGGTACCATTCCTGCCGCTGCTGGCAAAGGTAAATGGTGTCGAGCAGGTTGCTGCTGGGCTGCGCCAGTATTTCATCGCGCAGGGTGCGGAAGTCGGGCACCGGAAGCGTCAACGCTGGCGGCTGCGGCAGGAAGAAGTAGCCGATGGCCGTGTGTGTCAGGCGGGCAAATTTTTCCAATTGCCGCAGCGTGGGCTGCGCCTGACCATTGAGCCAGAGCGGCCATTTGGGAAAACGTTGCGCCAGCTCTTCGTCGCGCAGGCGTGCGCGCTGCGCCGCCCAGCGCAACACGGGAATGGACGCAGCGATGGTGGTACGGGTCATGCCGGCTCCTTTACCCAGTCTGCCATGTCGCGCATCGTCATGGGCGGCCAGGTCTTGACCGGCGTGAACAGCTCCTCTTTGCCCGCGTCGGCAAAGAGCGAGCCCTCTGCGCTGAAAGCGGCAGCGCCGGTGAGCACGTCCAGCCGGAAGTCGCGCCGCTGGTAGCGCCCCTTGCCCAGATAGCCCCACTCCGGGAAGGCGATGGGAGCGCCGCCGGCGGTCTTCATGGAGAGCGCATCGCCCAACACGAGGTTGTGCTGCAGCACATGCTGCGCAGCGCGGTACAGCTCGTCCTGCGGCTGCACACCCAGGTAGTCGGCCAGGATTTCCAGCAGGTTGGCGCGGCACTCGGCCATGTTGTCGGCCAGCAGCTCTATGCCGTAGATGCACATGAGCGCCAGCAGCGCATAATGCCGCCGCTCGAAGTCGGACTTGCCGTACTTGAGCTGCACGGCAGCCAGCTTGCGCTTGAGGATGGCCACCAGGAAGTTGCCGCTGCCGCAGGCCGGCTCCAGGAAGCGGGAGTCTATGCGCTGGCTCTCGTCCTTGACCAGATCCAGCATGGCCTCGATCAGCCACGGCGGGGTGAAGACCTCGCCGTGGTCAGCTACACGCTGCCGGGATTTGACGAAGTTCATGAGGTGTTGCCTTCAATGTCTCCGCAGCCTGCTTCTTTCTGGTGACGAAAAGCAAGAACAACCACGGCGTCCTGCGCGGACTCGTGCCAGTAAAGCGCAACGTAGCCCGATGCGCCCCTGCCCGTCCTGCGTTCTCAACGACGCTCAGCCGGCCAGCGCCGCCAGCGCGTCGTTGAACGTCTGGCTGGGGCGCATGACGGCCTTGATCTTCTGCGGGTCCGCGCGGTAGTAGCCACCGGTGTCAACGGCCTGGCCCTGCACGTCGGCGAGCTCTTGCACGATTTTCTGCTCATTCTGCGCGAGCGCGTCAGCCAGCGGCTTGAATTTGGCCGCCAGTTCCGCATCGTCCGTTTGCCTGGCCAGCTCCTGCGCCCAGTACAGGGCCAGGTAGAAGTGGCTGCCGCGGTTGTCCAGCTCGCCGGTCTTGCGGCGCGGGCTCTGGTCGTTGTCAAGCAGGGTGCCGGTGGCGGCGTCCAGCGTCTTGGCCAGCAAGGTGGCCTGCGTGTTGCCGGTCTTGCGACCCAGGTCTTCCATGCTCACGGCCAGCGCCAGGAACTCGCCCAGCGAGTCCCAGCGCAGGTGGTTTTCTTCCGCCAGCTGCGCCACGTGGCGCGGCGCCGAGCCACCGGCGCCCGTTTCATACATGCCACCGCCGGCCATGAGCGGCACGATGGACAGCATCTTGGCGCTGGTGCCCAGCTCCAGGATGGGGAACAGGTCGGTGAGGTAGTCGCGCAGGATGTTGCCGGTGGCGCTGATGGTGTCCTGGCCCCGGATGACGCGCTCCAGCGTGTAGCGCATGGCGCGCACCTGGCTCATGATCTGGATATCCAGGCCCTCGGTGTCGTGCTCGTGCAGGTACATCCTGACCTTGGTGATGACCTCGTTCTCGTGCGGGCGGTACGGGTCGAGCCAGAACACCACCGGCATGCCCGAGTCGCGCGCGCGGGTGACCGCCAGCCGGACCCAGTCGCGGATGGCGTCGTCCTTGGCCTGGCACAGGCGCCAGATGTCGCCGGCTTCCACCTCCTGGCTCATCAGCACCTCGCCGGTGGCAACGTCGGTGATGTTGGCGGTGCCGTCTTCCGGGATTTCAAAGGTCTTGTCGTGCGAGCCGTATTCTTCGGCCTGGCGTGCCATGAGGCCCACGTTGGGGACTGTGCCCATGGTGGCCGGGTCAAAGGCGCCGTGCCACTTGCAGAAGTTGATCATCTCCTGGTAGATGCGGGCAAAGGTGGATTCCGGCTGCACGGCCTTGACTTCCTTCAAGCGGCCGTCGGCGCCCCACATCTTGCCGCCGTTGCGGATCATCGCCGGCATGGAAGCGTCCACGATCACGTCGCTGGGCGAGTGAAAGCAGGTGATGCCGTTGTCCGAATCGACCATGGCCAGCTCGGGACGGTGCTGGTGGCAGGCGCGGATGTCGGCATGGATCTCTTCCTGCACGCTCTTGGGCAGCTGCTTGATCTTGGTGTAGAGGTCGACCATGCCGTTGTTGACGTTGACGCCCAGCTCGTCCAGCAGCTTCTGGTGCTTTTCAAAGGCATCCTTGTAGAAAACGCGCACGCAGTGGCCAAAGACGATGGGGTGCGAGACCTTCATCATGGTTGCCTTCACGTGCAGCGAGAACATGATGCCGGCGCGGTGCGCGTCGGCGATCTGCTCCTCGTAGAACCTGAGCAGCGCCTTTTTGCTCATGAACATGGAGTCGATGATCTCGCGGTCTTCCAGCGGAATTTCCGGCTTGAGCACCAGCGTCTGGCCGTTTCGGGTGATGAGCTCCATCCTGACGGTGCGCGCGCCTTCCACGGTCATGGATTTTTCGCCGTTGTAGAAGTCGCCTTCCATCATGTGCGAGACGTGCGAGCGCGACCAGGGCACCCATTCGCCCATGCTGTGCGGGTGCCTGCGCGCGTATTCCTTGACAGCGCGCGGCGCGCGGCGGTCGGAGTTGCCCTGGCGCAGCACCGGGTTGACGTTGCTGCCTATGCAGCGCGCGTAACGCGCGTGAATTTCCTTTTCCTCGTCAGTCTGGGGGTTTTCCGGGTAGTCGGGAATGTCGTAGCCCTGGCCCTGCAGCTCGCTCACCGCCGCCTTGAGCTGCGCCACCGACGCGCTGATGTTGGGCAGCTTGATGATGTTGGCCTCGGGCCTGAGCGCCAGCTCGCCCAGCGCCTTGAGGTGGTCCGGCACCCGTTGCGCCTCGTCCAGGCGCTCGGGGAACTGCGCGAGGATGCGACTGCCCAGCGATATGTCGCTGGTCTCAACGGCAATTCCCGCGGTACCGGCAAAGGCGCGCACGATGGGCAGCAACGATGCCGTGGCCAGCGCGGGCGCCTCGTCGGTGACCGTGTAGACGATGGTGGGTTGTTGGGTTGGCAAGACTGGCCCTCCTGTTGGCAGCGTCGGCCCGTGTCATGCCGGTGCCTGCGGCCTGGCATGCGCCCGGGCGCCGGCCGATGTGGCGCTTGCGGGGACCCTGCATCCGGCCGCGCGGCCCCTGCCGGTCGCGGCCCCGCGCACGGGGCCAGGGTCACGCCATTCTATCCGGCCCGCGGGCGGGACCCGACTGCGCAATGATGGTCCGCAGCCGGGCGCCAAACGCCTGTATTGCCGCGTCCGACTGCAGGCCACTGGCGCTGGTGAGGAAGGGCAGCACGGCAACCACCGTGCCGTCGTCGTTGCGGCCCCAGGACAGCTGCCTGCCCGCGATGGGCTCGTGTACAAACAGCGCGGCCGGGTCCATGAACGCGGCATGAAACCGGGCGCCGTACGTCTTGCCCAGTGCCATGACCAGGCGCGGCCGGCAGGCGCGGGCCCAGGCGCGCAGCTGCGGCAGCCGGTGCGCGTCGCACCAGGCCAGGTAGTCTGCCTTGCGGGCAAAGCCGGTGGTCTGCGCCAGTGCCTCGTTCCAGCGGCCAGGCCGGGTGTCGGCAAAGGCCAACGGGTACAGGTTGAGCCGACAAAACCCATGCGCGCCCTGGGTGAATGGCTGCTCCTGCTCGGCAAACTGCCGGTACTCGGCCACGTGGCCGCCGGCCAGCGCCGCAAGCAGCTTGGCGATGCGGCGCGTGAAGCTGTGTGCCAGGTTGCAGCGCCAGTGCGCGTAACCAGGTGCGGGCCGGGACACGTCCGCGCTGCGGATTTGCGCGGCCAGCGCCTGCGCGTCAACGATGCGCGCGGCACCCGGCTCTATTCCGCACACCCAAATGGACGGGTGGCGCGGGCCGCCCATGTCGCCGCCGTCGCTGCCCGAGTAGCCCAGGCACCAGGCGCGAAACGCAGCCTGCGTTGCCGCCAGGGTTGATCCGCGGCGCGGCAGGCGCAGGGCCGGGTCGCTCACTGGCGCAGTCGGTCCACCCATTTTTCAACCGGATCGCCGCTGCCCAGGTCAGCCTGAACCAGGCCATCGACCATGAACGTGGGCGACACGTGTATGCCGTTCTGGCGCGCGTACTTGCAGTGCCACCTGATCTCGCGGTCCAGATTCGGGATGGCAAACGCCGCGCGCAGCGCGATCCCGCTGTGCGCTTCCAGGCGGGCAATGAGCTGGTTGGGCGTGGTGTCCATGTTGGCGCCGCCCGCGTGGTGCTCAAATTCGTATTCATCGCGGTGCGCGCCTATGGCGTCCATGACTTGGCGCGCAGCGTCCCGCCCCTCGGGCAGCGTTGACGCAGCGACGATGCAGCGCACGAGCACGCCGGAAAACATGTGCCAGGGCTGCGACTGCAGGCGGATCTTGACAGTGGCGTTGTCGGCGCCGGCCTGCTCGAGCAGCGCGTCCAGCTTGCTCAGCGCCTTGATGGAATACGGGCAGGTCGGCTCCAGGAACATCTCGAAAACGCGCGGCCCGTGACCCCAGTGCAGCGGGTCGGCGCGCCAGTCTTCAGCGGGCATGAATACCTCCGGTTGGATGTGGGCGGTGGGTCTCACCGATGCGCCATCCATTATGGGCGTGGCGCGTGCCACCCTGGCCCGTGCCTCAGCGGCGCAGCAGCGCCAGCGGCGGCGTGCGCAGCACGCGGCGCGTTCCGGCCAGGCCCAGCAGCGCCACCACCACGGCGGCGACGAGCGCAGTCAGCAGCAAGGCCGTCCACGGCGGCCGGAACGCCTTGATTTCAAACACGGCGTGCGCCAGCCACGCGCCGCCCGCGGCGGCAGCCAGCAACGCGATGAGTGCAGAGATGGCGCCAAGCAGGCCAAATTCGCAGAGTGCGGCCAGCCGCAGCTGGCGGCGGCTGGCGCCCAGGGTGCGCAGCAGCGCGGCTTCGTGGCGGCGTTCGGCCGCGCTCATGGTCAGCGCCGCAGCCAGCACCAGCGCGCCGGCAACCAGGCTGAACGCAAGGACCCAGCGCGCGGCGGCGCTCACCTGCTCGACGATGTCGCGCGCGCGGTCCAGCAATGCGTCTACGTCTATGAGCGACAGGTTGGCAAAGTCGCGCGAGAAGCCGGCCAGCGCGTCGGCGCGCTGCGGTGGCAGGTAGAAGCTGGCGATCCAGGTGTGCGGCAGGTCAGCGCCGTGCGCCACGTCGAGCATGACAAAGAAGTTGACGTTGAAGCCACTCCAGTCCACTGCTCGCAAACTGGTGACGCGGGCGTCCAGGCGCTGCTCGCCCACCTGCAGCCCGAGCGTATCACCCGGTTTCAGCCCCAGGCGCTGCGCCCAGCCCGCATCCAGCGAGACTTCGGCCCGCTCCGGATTCGGCGATAGCCACTGGCCGGCCACGACGCGGTTGTCCGGGGGCAGCTGGGCGCGCCAGGTCAGGCGCAGCTGCTGCGCGGCCTGCGGGGCCGCGTCGTCGCCATCCGATGACTGGCGCTGCGCGACGTCCTGGCCGTTGATGTGCGTCAGCTTGCCGACGGCCACGGGCAGGCTGTTGTAGCCGCTGGCGCCCAGTTGCCTGAGGGCGCCTGCCACCTGCTCCTGCTGCGCTGTCTGCAGGTTGACGATGAACCAGTTGGGCGTGTCCGGCGGCAGCTCCTGCCGCCAGTTCTCGAGCAGCGCAGGACCGATGACCGCCAGCAGCAGCAGCGCAGTCAGCCCCAGCGCAATCGCGCAGCTCTGCAGCACGCTGAGCAGGCGGCGCCGCGCCAGCGCGCTGGCGCCCAGCCGCAGGCCGGGGTGCAGGCGCGCGGCCCAGCGCCGGATCAGCCACAGGCCGGCCAGCGTCAGGACAACAGCAAACGCCGTGGCACCGGCCAGCACGCCGGCGACCACGCCAGCCATGCGCCAGCCGTCGGCCTGCAGCGCAAGCAGACCGGCGGCGACCGCCAGCGGCAGCAGGTACAGCGCGCCATAGGCGCGCGCGCTGCGCACCGTGCTGCGCTGGAAGACGGCAATGGGCGGCACCGCTTTCAGCCGCGCCAGCGGCGGCAGGGCAAACCCGAGCAGGACCGCCAGGCCCGCCCCTGCCGCGGCCAGCGCAGGCGCCATCGGCAGCGGCGCCCTCTGGCCGGCGGCCGGCAGCACGCCCTGCGCATAGGCAAAGGCCAGTGCCGACAGCAGCAGCGCCAGCAAGGCGCCCAGCAGCGCAGCCAGAAGCGCGGGCAGCATCAGCGTCCACAGCAGGCTGCCAAAGACCACGCGCGAGGGCGCGCCCAGCGCACGCAGCAGCGCCACCTCGCTGGTCTTGCGCCGCGCGTAGCGCGTGGCCGACAGTGCAACGGCAATTCCCGCGAGCAGCGCGGACAGCAGCGCGGACAGCCTGAGAAAGGCAGTGGCGCGGGCAAAGGGCCGCGCCAGCTGCTGCTGCACGCGCTCGGGTGAAATGCGCTGCGCGTCGCTGGGCAGCTGCGGCTCGACCTGGCTGCGCCAGGCCTTGACCGCGGCCAGGTCGCCGGCGACCAGCAGGCGGTGCGTGGCACGGCTGCCCGCGCCCAGCAGGCCGGACGCCTCGGCATCGGCGCGGGACATGACCGCTGCCGGCGCCAGCGCAACGATGCCCCCGGTGCCCGGCTGCTGGCGCAGCTCGCCGGCCACCTGCAGGTCCATGCCGCCCACCTGCACCGCATCGCCCACGCGCAGCTGCAGCGCGGCCAGCGCGCGGTGGTCCAGGTAAATCTGGCCGGGCTCCGGTGCATGGGTGGCCACGGCCGGCCCGGTGCCATGCGCAACCAGCAGCTTGCCGCGCAGCGGCCAGCTGGCGTCGGCTGCGACCACCGACAGCAGCTGGCTGCGGTCGCCGGCAAAGGCCACCGAGGGAAATTCCGCCGCGCGGCTGGTGGCCAGCCCCAGCGACTGCGCGGCCTGCCCCAGCTGCGGCGGCAAGGGGCCGGCCGCCTGCACGCCAGCGTCGCCGCCTATGAGTTCGGCAGCGCTGAGCAACACGGCCTGCTGCATGCGCGCAGCCAGCGTTGCCACCGTGCCCATGGCCAGCACGGCCAGGAAAAGGGCGGCGGTCAGCGTGCGCAGCTCGGGCAGCCGCCACTGGCGGCGCAGGTTGCGCAGCGCCAGGCGCGAAGCGATCATGCCCAGGATACTTTCACCGCGCCACCGCCCGACCGTCGACCAGCGCGTAGCCGCGCTGGCAACGCGCGGCCAGTGCCTGGTCGTGCGTGACCACTACCAGCGTGGTGTGGTGCTGCGCGTTGAGTCCAAAAAGCAGGCGCGCGATGGCGTCGCGGCTGTGGTGGTCCAGGTTTCCGGTGGGCTCGTCGGCAAAGAGAACGCGCGGCTGGTGCACAAAGGCGCGGGCAATCGCCACGCGCTGCTGCTCGCCGCCGGAGAGCTGGTACGGAAAGTGGCGCCGCCGCGCCTGCAGGCCCACGGCGTCCAGCGCCTGGCGCGCGCGCGCCGTGGCGTCTGCTGCAGCGGCCAGCTCCAGCGGCAGCATCACGTTTTCTTCTGCCGTCAGCGCCGGCAGCAAGTGAAACGACTGGAACACGAAGCCGACCTGCTGCAGCCGCAAGCGGGCGCGCGCTTCTTCGTCCATGGCGTGCAGCGCGTGGCCAGCCAGCTCGACGCGGCCCGAGCTGGGCCGGTCCAGCCCGGCCAGCAGGCCCAGCAGCGTCGTCTTGCCCGATCCGGACGCGCCCGTGATCGCCACCGTCTCGCCAGCGGCCACGGCCAGGCTGATATCGTCGAGAATATCGATCCGCCCTGCCGGGCCCTGCACATGCTTGCACAGCCTGCTTGCCACGATGACCGTCATGCGTACTCGCCTGCCCCTGTTCCTGCTGATCCTGCTATTGTCGCTGCCGCTGGCCACTGCTGCGGCGGCACCGGGCCGCGTGCTGCTGCTGGGTGATTCGCTGTCGGCCGCGCACAACATTCCGGTGGCCGGCTCCTGGCCGCAGCTGCTGGCCAAGCGGCTGGCCGAGCGCGAGCCGCCGCTGGAGCTGGTCAACGCCAGCATCAGCGGCGAAACCACGGCGGCGGGGCTGGCGCGACTGCCCGGCCTGTTGCAGCGCCACGCGCCGCAGCTGCTCATCCTCGAGCTGGGCGCCAACGACGGCCTGCGTGGTCTGCCACTACAGCAAATCCGCGACAACCTGGCGGCCATGATGGACCTGGCCAGCGACGCCGGTGCCCGCGTCCTGCTGCTGGGCATCGAGCTGCCCGTCAACTACGGACCGCAATACCGCGACGGCCTGCGCGCCATCTACCAGCAGCTGGCGCAGGACAAGGACACCGCGCTGCTGCCCTTTTTGCTGCAGGACGTGGCGCTGGATGCCACGCTGATGCAGGCCGACGGCCTGCACCCCACCGCCGCCGCGCAGCCGCGCCTGCTGCACAACGTCTGGCAGGTACTGGCGCCGCTGCTTGATGAATGGCAAGCGACGGATGACGGATGACCTCGCTGCCGCATCGATGATTGCGGCTGCGCCGCGATGATGGGAGGTTGAGCGTTGAGCGTTGGGCGTGGTGGGCACACGCTGAACGCTTGACGCCAAACCTTCATCAGCCGCCGCAGGCGGCTTTGCGTTGAGCGTTGGCGTTGGCGTTGGCGTTGGCGTTGGCGTTGGCGTTGGCGTTGGCGTTGGCGTTGGCGTTGGGCGTTGGGCGTTGGGCGTGGTGGGCACACGCTGGACGCTGAACGCCTGACGCCAAACCTTCATCAGCCGCCGCAGGCGGCTTGCATACGAGGGCCCGCAGGGGCCGAGGTCATCTGTCATTCGGAGCGGGGAATCGCGGCGAGGGCGCCGCTCCCACACGGGTGTGCGCCAAACGATCTGGTGTGGAGGCCAGCCCCCTCGCCGATGGGATGGTTGCTGCGCACTGGACGAGCGTTGAGCGTTGAGCGGGGTGGGCACACGCTGGACGCTCAACGCCTGACGTCAAACCTTCATCAGCCGCCGCAGGCGGCTTTCATACAAGGCCCGCAAGGGCCGAGGTCATCCGTCATCCGTCATCCGTCATCCGTCATCCGTCTATCCGTCATCCGTCATCCGTCATCCGTCACGCGCGCTGCAGGTCCAGCACCGGCCCTGCGGGCACGATGCCGTTGGGGTTGATGGTCGGGTGGCTGCGGTAGTAGTGCTGCTTGATGTGGTCAAAATCCACGGTCGCGGCCACGCCCGGCCACTGATACAGCTCGCGCGTGTGGCGCCACAGGTTGGGGTAGTCGACCAGCCGCCGCAGGTTGCACTTGAAGTGGCCGTGATAGACGCTGTCAAAACGGATGAGCGTGGTGAAGAGGCGCCAGTCGGCCTCGGTGACGCGGTCCCCCACCAGCCAGCGCTGGCGGCCCAGGCGGTGTTCCAGCTTGTCCAGGCATGCAAACAGCGCCTTCACCTCCCGCTCGTAGACGTCTTGCGCGGTGGCAAAGCCGGCCTTGTACACGCCGTTGTTGACGGCGTCGTAGACCTCGGCGTTGAGGGCGTCTATCTCGGCCAGCAGCTCGCTGGGCGCGTAATCGCCCTCTTTGGCACCCACCCCGTCAAAGGCTGAATTGAGCATGCGCATGAGTTCGGACGACTCGTTGCTGACGATGGTGTCCTGTTTCAGATCCCACAGCGCGGGCACGGTGACGCGGCCGCTGTAATCAGGCCTGGCGCGCGTGTACAGCTGGTGCAGGTAGCGGGCGTCCATGACCGGGTCGGCCACGACGCCTGGCGCCGGCTCGAAGGTCCAGCCGTTTTCGCCCATATACGGGTTGACGACCGAGACCCCGATCATGTCCTGCAGCCCCTTGAGCGCGCGCATGATGAGCACGCGGCTGGCCCAGGGGCAGGCCAGCGACACGTACAGGTGGTAGCGCCCCGGCTCGGCCTTGAATCCGCCCTGGCCGCTGGGCCCGGCGCTGCCGTCGGCCGTGACCCAGTTTCTGAACGGCGCCTCGCTGCGCTCAAAGCGCCCGCCGGTGCTGTCCGTGTCGTACCACTTGTCCTGCCATTTTCCCTTGACCAAAAGTCCCATGTCTGTTCCTTGAAGGTTGAATGCGTGAGAAACGCTGCACAACGCCCTTGCGGCAGGTTGTGCCGGAGTTCCCCTGTCTGTGGCCGGCGGCTGGCCGGGCCGGTCCGGTGTTCCGGTGTTTGCCCCGTCGTGCCCTATCCCAGCAGGGCGTCCAGGTCGAGCGTGGAGTTCCTGCCGATCTGCTCGAAGTTGTCGTCCAGCCAGTGTTTGGCCGCTTCGTAGCCGCGATCGTGCAGCAGCTTCAAAAATGCCCACTCGGCGTTGAGCTTGCTCGATGCATCCAGCCCGCGCAGCGCCACCGCGCCGTCTATGCGGTGGATGTGCATGTGCTTGTAACGCACGCTATCCAGATGGCCGGCCGCCAGCTGCCGCGCCACGAAGCGGATCGCGCGCAGCTCGGCGAGCAGACTGGCGTTGAAGGTGATCTCGTTGACACGGTCGAGGATGTCACGCGCGCGCCGGGGCACGTCCGGCCGCTCGGTGGGGTTGATCTGCACGATCAAAATGTCGCACGTGTCGGTGTTGTAGATCAGCGGATGCAGCGCCGGGTTGCCGCTGTAACCGCCGTCCCAGAATGCTTCGCCGTCTATCTCCACGGCCTTGTACAGCTGCGGCAGGCAGGCCGACGCCATGACCGCGGCCGGCGACAGCTGCGCATTGGTAAACGTGCGCACGCGCCCCGTGCGAACGCTGGTGGCCGGGATGAACAGGCGAACGGCCGAGCAGGCCCGCACCAGCCCAAAGTCCACCTGCTCGGCCAGAAAGTCCTGCAGCGGGTTGAGGTCGAGCGGGTTGAAATCGTAGGGTGACGCCATGCGGCTGACCATGTCCATCATGAGGTAGCCCGGCGAACTGTTCAGGCTCCAGCTGCCGGTCAGCCGGCTCCACAAGCTGCGCCGCAACGGGCTCATGCTGGCGGCACGGCTGGTCGCCGACCAGAATTCGCGCAGCGCATCGCGCGCGCCCTGGTTGCCCCCTTTTTCATAACCGGCAACCAGCACCACCGCGTTCATGGCGCCGGCGCTGGTGCCGCTGATCGCGCCAATATGGATGCGCCCGTCTTCCAGCAACCGGTCGAGCACGCCCCAGGTAAAGGCACCGTGCGCGCCGCCGCCCTGCAGCGCCAGGCTGATGGGCTTGGGCTGGGTGCGCTGCCGGCCGTTGCTGCGCGCTGCAGGTTTCGTGGCGGTTTCTTTCATGGTGCGGCCGTGCCCGGTGCGCGGCTGGCCCACCGCTGCTGCGCCGGGCCGCCGCCGCTCACGAGGCGATCTTGCCGGCAAACTCGACCAGGCGCCTGGCCTGGTGGCGGATCGACGCCAGCAGTTCGTCGCTGACCGGATTGTCATCGTTGGCCGTGGCACTGGCACCGTAGGGGTTGCCACCAGAGGCGTAGATTCCCGGATCGGTGTAGCCCGGCGGCACGATGATGGCGCCCCAGTGGATGAAGGTGGCGTACATGCCCAGCAGCGTCACTTCCTGGCCACCGTGCATGTTCATGGAGCTGCTCATGGCCGATGCTGCCTTGTTGCTGAGCTTGCCCTCGGACCATATGGGACCCAGCGTGTCGATGAACGCCCGCATCTGGCTGGCCATGGTGCCAAAACGCGTGGGCGCGCTGAACAAGTAGGCGTTGGCCCACGTCATGTCGTCGGTGCTGACCACCGGAACGTCGGCCGTGGCCCTGGCGTGCGCCGCCCACGTCTCCACGCCGGCCACGACGTCCTGCGGCGCGGTCTCGGGCACCTTGCGCAGGCGCACCTCGGCGCCGGCCGCCTCGGCCGCTTCGGCAGCGGCCTTGGCCATGGCGTGGTTGGTGCCATAGGTGCTGTAGTAAACAATGGCGAGCTTGGCTTGACTCATGGATTTTTTCCTTGTGATGGGGTGGGGGTTTGTTCAAAACCACACTGGATTAGAAACGATGCTCAGGGCGCATGACGGATGACCTCGCTGACGCCTTGATGAGAGGTTGAGCGTATTGCGTTGTGCGTTGAGCGTGATGGGGCACCCGCTTTACGCCAGACCGTCATCAGCCGCCGCAGGCGGCTTTCATTAAAGGCCCGCAAGGGCCGGGGTCATCTGTCATCCGGTGAACTGACGATACTTGATGAGCAGGAAGCCATGAGGTTAACATTTATATTTGTGGTTGTTAAATACAAATAATCGCGGATATCTATCTATTTCTTTCATATCTTGCACCAAAAGATGGCCCTCATGTGCAACGCCATGCGACCCGGCCACCGGCTCCGCCGGCAATTCCGCGCTGTGTTAAAACCAATGGCCGCCACTGGTACGGTCTGGCAAGCAATCGTTCAAACCCGGGTTTTCAAATGACGACATCCAGAAAAGAAGACATGATCAAGTACTACTGGGAAGACCTGACCGTGGGCAGCGTCTGGGACGTGGGCGAGATCCGGGTCGAGCGCCAGGAGGTGCTGGACTTTGCACGCCGCTACGACCCGCAGCCGTTTCACGTGGACGACGAGGCTGCGGCCCGCTCACCGGTGTTCGGGCGGCTGGCCGCCAGCGGCTGGCACACCTGTGCCATGGCCATGGGCCAGTACGTGCGCGAGTTCCTGAACCGGGCAGACAGCATGGGATCGCCCGGCGTCGAGCAGATCAAGTGGCTCCGGCCCGTCTACCCCGGCGACACGCTGCGCATGCGCCTGCGCGTGACCGACGCGCGTCCGATGGCATCCAGACCGAACATCGGCCTGGTGCGGTCGGTGTGGGAGCTGCACAACCAGGACGACGTGCAGGTGCTGTCGCTGGACGCCTGGGGCATGTTTGGCAGGCGCGCCGCGGACCCCACCGAGCCGTCCGCCGGATGACCGGCTCGGCCGGCCGCGGTCAGCCTGCCTGCGGCTTGTCGGCCACGGCAAGGAAGATGGGATAGCGGGCCACGCTGCCGTCCGCGTTGCTGCGCTCGACGGTCCACGCCGTGCTGAAGCTCACGTTGACCAGGCCAGCGTCACGCAGCCACTGCCCCAGGACACCGCGGTCAAAGCCATGGTGCGCCACGCCCTCGATGGCGCCGTGAAAGCTGCCGTCCTCCGTGTCCAGGTCGGCCAGCGCGACGCGCCCGCCAGGGTTCAGGTGCGCTGCCAGCTTGCGCAGCAGCGCCGGAACGTCCTGCACGTGGTGCAGCGTCAGCGCGCTGTAGATGAGGTCGTAGTGGCCCAGCGGCACATCGACGACGTTGCCCTGCACCGCGTCCACGTTGTCCAGCCCCTTGCGCGCGCACTTGCCGCGCAGCACGTCCAGCATGCCCGCCGAGCCGTCCAGCGCGGTGAGATGGCGCACGCGCGGCGCCATGATCAGCGTGGCCAGCCCGGTGCCCGCGCCAAACTCAAGCACCACCTCGTGCCCCTGCGGCGCCAGCGCGTCGCGGATCGCGCGCGCGACCTTTTGCGCCATGCGCACGTGCGCCGCATCCTGGTCCCACTGCGGAGCCAGGGTGTCGAAGCGCTGGACGTTGGCCTGATCGTGGTTCATGCGTGAGACTCCATACGTCCGCCTGCCTGGGGCGGAACCTGCCTGCATGTTGCCACGTTGTCGCGGACCGGCGGGCCGCTGCGGCCAAAGACCGGCGTGCCAGCGCGGCCTTGGCCGCACATCGTCCCCGTGGCTGCCGGCGCTATAGTTGGATGGTGAACCCCATGGATCCCCAGGTTTTTGCGCTTGCCCAATGGGCGCGACGGCACGCGCCCGTGGCGGTGCTCACCGGTGCGGGCGTCAGCACGGCCTCCGGCATCCCGGACTACCGGGACGCCGACGGGCAGTGGAAGCGCAGCGCGCCGATCAAGCACCAGGCGTTCATGGGCAGCGCGGCGGTGCGCCAGCGTTACTGGGCGCGCAGCATGGCCGGCTGGCCGGTCTTTACCGCAGCGCAGCCCAATGCCGCGCACCGGGCGCTGGCTGCCCTGCAGCGGCAGCGCGTCGTGGGCCCCATCATCACGCAGAACGTCGACCGCCTGCACCAGCGCGCCGGCAGCAGCCAGGTGCTGGACCTGCACGGCCGGCTGGACCGGGTCATCTGCATGCGCTGCGGTGCGTACCAGGACCGCGACACCATGCAGGCGTGGCTCGAGGAGCGCAACCCCGGCTGGCGCACCTGGACCGAGCAGGTCGCGCCCGATGGCGATGCAGACATAGACGACGCCGACTTTGCCGCGTTCCGCGTGCCGCCCTGCCCGCGCTGCGGCGGCGTGCTCAAGCCGGACGTGGTTTTTTACGGCGGCATGCTCGCGCCCGCGGTGCGGCAGGATGCGGAGCAGCGCGTGGTGCGGGCCGGCGCGCTCCTCATCGTGGGCTCGTCCATCATGATCGGGTCGGCGCACCGGCTGGTGCGCGTGGCGCTGGCGCAGCAGCGGCCCGTGGCCGCGATCAACCGCGGGCACACGCGCGTGGACGGGCTGCTGGCGCTGAAGCTGGACGGTGATTGCGCCCCGCTGCTGCAGGCACTGGCTGGCCAACTGCAGCCAGCGACTTCCACCCAGCCATGAAAAAACCGGCCACACGGGCCGGCTTTTCATGAAGGGTTACTGCAGGCGGTCAGATCACGTACAGGTCCACGTACTCGTTGACCGGCATGGCCTCCAGCGCGGCCTGGTCCAGCGACACGTCCAGGATGCGCTTTTGCTGGCGCTCGGGGAACTGGCGCGCCAGGTTGATGCGGAACTTGTCCTCCAGCAGCGGGATGCCCTCGGCCCGGCGGCGCTTGTGGCCCACCGGGTATTCGCAGACGATCTCGTCCAGAGTGCTGCCGTCGTTGAACTCCACCGTGAGCGCGTTGGCGATGGAGCGCTTCTCCGGGTCGTGGTAGTCCCTGGTGAACTGCGGGTCCTCGACGCAGACGATCTTGTCGCGCAGCGCGTCTATGCGCGGGTCTGACGCGACGTCGTCCTCGTAGTCGGACGCGGTCAGGCGGCCAAAGATGATGGGAACGGCAACCATGTACTGGATCGCGTGGTCGCGGTCAGCCGGGTTGTGCAGCGGACCCTTCTTGTCGATGATGCGGATGCAGGCCTCGTGCGTGCGGATGGTGATCTTCTTGATGTCGGCGTCGGTCTTGCCGGCTTCCTTCAGCTTGTCGTGGATCTGCATGGCGATCTCTACCGCGGTCTGCGAGTGGAACTCGGCAGGGAAGCTGATCTTGAACAGCACGTTTTCCATGACGTACGTGCCATAGGGCCGCTGGAACTTGAACTCCTGGCCCTTGAACGAGACGTCGTAGAAGCCCCAGGTCTTGGCCGTCAGCACCGAGGGGTAGCCCATCTCGCCGGTCCTGGCGATCAGCGCCAGGCGCACGGCGCGGCTGGTCGCGTCACCCGCGGCCCAGGACTTGCGGCTGCCGGTGTTGGGCGCGTGGCGGTACGTGCGCAGGCTCTGCCCGTCGACCCAGGCCAGCGACAGCGCGTTGATCGCCTCGTCGCGCGACAGGCCCAGCAGCTGCGAGACCACGGCGGTCGATGCAATCTTGACCAGGATGACGTGGTCCAGCCCCACCTTGTTGAACGCGTTTTCCAGCGCGATGCAGCCCTGGACCTCGTGCGCCTTGATCATGGCCTCGAGCACGGCGCGCATGGTCAGCGGCGGCTTGCCTGCAGCCACTGCGGTGCGCGAGAGCCAGTCGGCCACGGCGAGGATGCCGCCCAGGTTGTCCGACGGGTGTCCCCACTCGGCCGCCAGCCAGGTGTCGTTGAAGTCCAGCCAGCGGATCATGGCGCCTATGTTGAACGCGGCCTGCACCGGGTCGAGCTGGAACTGCGTTCCCGGGACCTTCGCGCCGTGGGGCACGACGGTGCCGTGCACCACCGGGCCCAGCAGCTTGCGGCAGGCCGGGTAATCCAGCGCCTCCAGGCCGCAGCCCAGCGTATCGATGAGGCAGTTGCGCGCTGTATCCAGCGCCAGCTGGCTGTCTATCTGGTAGTCATAGACGTAGTCGACGATGTCAACCAGGACCTTGTCGGGATCGGGGCGGACGTTGGAGATGGTATTGGACATGGTTCAACAAAAAACAAGAAGGCACGCGCGCCT
>JALOAS010000051.1 GCA_023228705.1 Ottowia sp.
CCATCACTGGCATGTCACCGGGCCGCAGGTTGGATAGCGGGAGCCGTATGACGCGAGAGTGTCACGTACGGTTCTGCGAGCGGCTGCGGGGGAAGCTCCTGCGGTCGACTCACCACTTTGGAATGAAAGCACATATCGGCGTGGATGCTGACTCTGGCCTGGTGCACACCATGACGAGCACGCCTGCCAACGCGCACGACATCACCGAGGCGCACAGGCTGCTGCATGGCGGTGAGGCAGATGTATTTGCCGACTCGGGCTACCGCGGTGCGCACAAGCGCCAGCAGGTCAGTGATGCCCATCCAGATGTGCGCTGGCACGTGGCGATGATGCCGGGCAAGCGGCACAAGCTGGACAAAGGCAAAAAAGTGGATGTGCTGACCGATGAGCTTGAACGCACCAAGGCGCGTATCCGCTCCAAGGTGGAGCATCCGTTTCGAATAGTCAAACGTCAGTTCGGACATGTCAAGACGCGCTACCGGGGATTGGCCAAGAACACGGCACAGCTATACACGCTGTTTGCCCTGGCCAATCTGTGGATGGTGCGCAAGCGAATTGTGCAGACCGCTGCAGGATAGGTGCGCCTGGAATCTGGGGAATCATCGCAAACGGGTCGATATGGAGCAAAACCGCACGCACTTGAGCTCCATCTGACCCCTGCAATACGCAATTCGGCGACATTGCGGAATTTGCTCGTCAAAAGCTCGCTGTATCGTCGTTTCGAACACCTTCCTTAGCCCTACAAACCATGTTTGGTCGCAAGCCTCTCGGCGAGTACTGCTAAACTACGGCCTACAATTCTTCGGGCGCGATCATGTTTATCAAGGTAACGCGCAATCGGAGGGCTGAGTTTGTAATACCAGAAGACCATACGACGGCCAATTGTGGTCTTTTTAAGAATGGACTCTCTGTACCGTCGCAAAGTAATAACCGTGGTTACGTCAGGCGAGCCAAAACAAGCCGTTGCAACAAAGCAAGACTTTGAGCCACTTTGCCCGTTGCTGCCTTGCATCATCTTTACCAAGTTTGCTTTTGCTGTATGCGTAAGCATTTTTGTTGTTTGCTTGTCCAGCCCCATTTCCTCTGGGCCGCAGCCAAACTGTTCTCGAATCTCAAGGCTGATTCTATAAAAAACGTAATCATCAATATCTCTTGGGTAGGTGTTTAACCCTTTTGCACCGAAACGAGATCTATGAGCTTCAATTGCGGCCAATGCTTCAGCATTGGCCTGATCAAAATGGTCTACGCCGCCAAGCTCAACGCAACGCTTTGCAATGTATTGGAGGTGAGACTCGACGATGGTAACTATGGAACCTTCCGGGGTTGCCATCGCCTTCATACCGCTGATTCCTCCTTGGCGAATTGCATCTTCCGCCATCGCTTTCGCTTCATCCGCTGAATGCCCTTGTGACTCAGCCAAATGAGTCATTCGGAGTTTTGTCAGCGCTACAGCCAGTTCATTCTTGGTCATTGTCCTGATCCTGTAAAATGATTGCGATCTTATGGTCTCGGGTGGCCGCACATTGCTCGAAGTTCCTTCTTGATGCGTCGGGCGGTTTCGCCACGCCAACCTATGGAGTTGCCTAGAAAGGCGCCGACGACAGAATATCCATTGGGGTCAGCACCGAAGCGATCGGTTATGTTCCCCATTTTCTCCATGCACTCAAGTGCTTCTCTAGCGCCACCATTGTTGATTACATGCCAGTCAGCTCTAATTTCTCTGGCAATCTCACGCAAGGTTCTCATGTGCTTCTCCATAGTGGTGGGCTAACTAGAATTATACGACTCTTGAATGGTATGAAAAAGTCGGATAAGATGGTGTGATGTAGGTGTTTCCCGAGTACATGTCGTGTTTTCCGCAGTTTTATGCGACCTAAAAAATAGCGGATAGAGAGGAGGCTGTCATGACCGCCGGTGCGTCCGATCCACGTTCACGCAAACCCAAACTTCTCGACCAGATGCGTGCCCATTTGCGCACCCGTCACTACAGCTACAGAACCGAAGAGGCTTACGTTGGGTGGGTGCGTAGATACATATTGTATCACCACAAGAGACATCCTTTGGACATGGGTGCGGAGCAAGTGGAGCAGTTTCTGACGCATCTGGCGGTGGACCGGCACGTCTCGCCATCGACGCAAAACCAGGCGAAGTCTGCGGTACTTTATTTGTACAAGCAGGTTCTCGGCGTGGAGCTGGAGTGGCTTGATGAGGTGGTCCAGGCAAAACGGCGAACACGGTTGCCGGTGGTGCTCACGCCGACCGAGGTGCGTGATTTGTTGCAGCACATGGACGGTAGTGCGAGACTGGTTGCCGAGCTGCTTTACGGTACCGGCCTGAGGCTGATGGAAGGGCTGCGACTGCGCGTGAAGGATGTGGAGTTCACCCGGCGCGAGGTGATGGTCCGCGCGGGTAAAGGCGGCAAGGACCGCGTTACGGTGTTGCCGGAAAATCTGGTCCTGCCGCTGAAGCGGCAACTGGAGCGTGCGCGTGCTTTGCACGAGGAGGATCTGGCTGCCGGGTTCGGACGCGTTTATTTGCCTTATGCGCTGGCGATGAAATACCGGAACGCTGACAAGGCGTGGGCTTGGCAGTGGGTGTTTCCATCCCGGCGCAGGGCGCTGGACCCGAGGCCGGATGCGGTCACGGGTCGGCAAATCGAGCGGCGGCACCATCTGTACCCGGAATCGGTGCAGCGTGGGGTGCGGCATGCGGCTCGCCTGACCGGTATCGACAAGCCGGTGTCGCCCCATGTGTTGCGGCATTCATTTGCCACGCATTTGCTGCAGGCCGGGTATGACATTCGCACGGTGCAGGAACTCCTTGGCCACAAGGACGTGAGCACGACCATGATCTACACACACGTGCTGAACAAGGGCGGGCGCGGCGTGCTGAGTCCGTTGGACGCCTTGTGAGCGTGCATGGTGAGCACGGCTTCGCTGCCCACCCCTCTGGTCAGATCAGATTTTGCTCGTGCTCCCATGCCAGTCCCGTTTGCCGGGCCAGTGCGTGCAAGGGCTTGTCCAGTGTCCAAAGTCGGGCGTCTGATGCCAGGCGGGTGGATGCGAGCAGGCTGATGTCCACCATGCCGTAACCCCGGTTGTGGAGTTTTTGACGAGATATGAAGTCGAGCAATTCCCGTGTGCTGGCTTGGGGTGCCATGCGCAGCAAGGACAGAGTGGCCAGTATACGGGCCCTTGACGCGGGCGGCGTGCCGCAAGCGATTTCGAGCAGGACGAAGTCATGCATGCGCACGCGGTCGTGTGCGAACAAGTAGGCGAGTTGGGTATTGGCGTGGCGGAAATGGGCTATCTACACCGAGGTATCAACCAGCACGGATACTGTCATTGGACAGTGCTCACAGTCCGAAGCCGTGGGACGTGGGACATTTTTGGGGCCGTTCCGCCAAGAGCCGCCAATCGCTTTCCGGCCTGCACTCGGATGAAGGTGCGAATGGCCTCGCGAAACAGCTCGCTCCTGTCCATGCCGGGGTTTGCCAGTTGCATGGCCTGGTCGTAGAGGGTGTCGTCTATGGTTACCGTGATGCGCAGGCTTCTCTCCATCGCTTTGCGTCAACAATGATGACACGTTGCATGTAATAGAGCGTCTACAGAGGTTTGTGTCCGTGGTGCTTTGCCCGTGACAATAGACCCCGGGTTGTCACCCCACAGAACCTGCATGAGCACAGCCGCAAAATCATCTCCGCACCAACCGCTTGCCGAGCGCCTGCGCCCCAGTTCGCTGGACGAGGTGGTGGGGCAGCAGCAGGTGCTGGGGCCGGGCAAACCGCTGCGCGTGGCGTTTGAGTCGGGGCGGCCGCATTCTTGCATCCTGTGGGGGCCGCCGGGGACGGGCAAGACGACTCTGGCGCGGCTGATGGCCGATTCGTTTGACGCGCAGTTCATTGCCATCAGCGCGGTGCTGGGCGGGGTGAAGGACATCCGCGAGGCGGTGCAGCGGGCCGAGGCGGCGCGGGGCGGGCTGATGCCGCAGGCAACCATTGTCTTTGTCGATGAGGTGCACCGCTTCAACAAGAGCCAGCAGGATGCATTCTTGCCGCACGTGGAGTCGGGGCTGTTTACCTTTATTGGCGCCACCACGGAAAACCCGTCTTTTGAAGTCAATTCGGCGCTGCTGTCGCGGGCCACGGTTTATGTGCTGGCGCCGCTGTCCGAAGATGACTTGCGCCAGATCCTGGCGCGGGCGCGCGCCGCCGATGCCGTGCCGGAGCTGGCTGCCGATGCCGAGCAGCGGCTGGTGGCGTACGCTGATGGCGATGCGCGGCGGCTGCTCAACACGCTGGAGACGGTGGCGGTGACGGCGGCTGCCGAGCAGCGCGACAAGGTGGATGACGCCTGGCTGCTGCAGGTGCTGGGCGAGCAACTGCGGCGCTACGACAAGGGTGGCGAGCAGTTCTACGACACGATCAGCGCGTTGCACAAGTCGGTGCGCGGCAGCGACCCGGACGCGGCGCTGTACTGGCTGGTGCGCATGCTTGACGGTGGCGTGGATCCGCGCTACGTTGCGCGGCGGCTGATCCGCATGGCGAGCGAGGACATAGGCCTGGCCGACCCGCGCGCGCTGCGGCTGGCGCTGGACGCCGCCGCCGTTTATGAGCGGCTGGGCAGCCCCGAGGGCGAGCTGGCGCTGGCCGAGTGCGTGATCTACCTGGCGGTGGCGGCCAAGAGCAACGCCGTGTACACGGCGTACAAGGCGGCGCGCAAGTGGGTGAAGAACGACACGAGCCGGCCCGTTCCCATGCACCTGCGCAACGCGCCAACGCAGCTCATGAAGGAGCTGGACTACGGCAAGAACTACCGCTACGCGCACGACGAGGCCGATGGCTTTGCCGCCGGCGAGCGCTACCTGCCCGACGGCATGGACGAGCCCGGGTTCTACCAGCCGGTGCCGCGCGGGCTGGAGATCAGGATAGGCGAGAAGCTGGCCGAGCTGCGCCAGCGCAACCGCGAGGCGGGCGGCGGCTGAGTGCCGGCGCCGGCGTCAGAACGTGAGCGGGCTGATCTTGAAGCCGCGCAGCGCGACGCCGCCTTCCAGGCCGGCGTTGGTGATGACAAAGCTGACCACCGGCTTTTCTGACGTTTCCGAGTCCACCATGCCCGTGGCGCCGACGTTGCCGGCCGCCACGGTGGCGCCCATGCCGCCGCCCCAGCCGTCGCTATCGCGGAATTCCTGCAGCGCCGCACTGCTGTTGAAGACGTAGATGATGGCGCGCGACTGCAGGCCGGCCTGCAGGCCCACCGAGCCGCCGCTGAGGCTGTAGTAGCCGGTGGTGCGGCCACGCTGCTGCAGCGCGCCGCGGCCGTGCTGGGCGCCGATGATGATTCCACCGCTGACGACGTCGGGGAACACGAGCACGCCGGCGGCGCGGGACGCCATCTGCTGCGAGCCGGGCGCCACCTGGTACAGGCGGCGCAGCGTCTCGGGAACGGCCGCGTCTATCTGCGCCTTGGTGCGCACCTCGCCGGCCGAGCTGGAACGCTCGGTTCCAGGCGCGGTGGTGGTGCAGCCGGCCAGCGCCAGCCCGCCCAGGCCCGTGGCCAGCAACAGCGCCGCCTGCCTGCGCGAGAAGGTGGAATGCAAGGAATCGGTCATGGTCGTGGCCCCTTCAGTATGTTGCGGGCAGTTTACGCGGCCCGGGTCGGGCCGTCCAGTTGCCGTTGCTGTTGCTCAGGCTGGCTCCAGCGTGCGGCGCAGCCGCAGCAGGGGGACGATGCCGATGGCCAGCAGCAGCGCGCCCAGCAGCAGCGCAAATTCCAGCGACGCGCCAAACAGGCTGTTGATTGAGCTGAAGAGCAGCGGCCCGACCAGCTGCCCCAGCGCAAACGACGCGGTCATGGCCGCCATCTGCTTGCGCGCCGTGGCCGGGCCCACGACGATCTGCGCTTCCTGCAGGCCGGCGGCGGTGATGACCAGCACGGTGCCGCCCACGCAGATGGCGGCAATGATGAGTGCAGGCAGGCCGTGCCAGACCACGGGCAGGAACACGCCCACGCCCATGACCACCTGCGCGCCGGCCCAGATCTGCAGTTGCGTGAACCGCTGCCCGAGCCGGGATGAAATCAGCGTGGACACCGCAGCAGCCAGGCCGAACACGGGCCAGGTCAGGCCAAAGACGAGCGGATCGGCAATGAGCAGCCGCGCCTGCGCGGGCAGGAAGGTGGCCGGCAGGATGTAGCCAAAGCCAAAGAAGCCGTAGCAGATGATCAGGCCCCAGTGCAGCCCCGGCGCGCGCAGGCCGGCGCCGGCCTGCGCGGCGGTGGCAGGCGCTGCTGCCGGGTTGTCCGCAGTGGGTGCGGGCGGCAGCCGCCACATCATGGACGCGCCCAGCAGCCCCGCCAGTGCCGCTGCGCCCATCCACAGCCAGATGCGCGCCGAGCTTTGCTGCAGCAGCGCCAGCGCCATGCACGCGAGGCCGGCAAACATGATGCCGCAGCCCACGCCGGAAAAGACGATGCCGCTTTGCCGCCCCTTGCCGGCAGCGGTGAGCCGGGCAATGCACAGCGCGGCCGTGCTGACCATGACCCAGCCGCTGGCCAGTCCCGCCAGGAAGCGCCAGATCAGCCAGCCCGACCAGCTGCTGTCCACGCCCATGGCGGTGGTGGTGATGACCACCAGCCACAGCCCGGCGCGCAGCAGCGTCTCGGCGCTCCAGCTGATGCGGGTGATGGTGAGCGCGCCGACCAGGTAGCCCAGGTAGTTGGCGCTGGCCAGCCAGCCGCCCTGCGCCAGCGTGAGGCCGGCGTCGGCCTGCATGAGCGGCAGGATGGGCGTGAACGCAAAGCGGCCTATGCCCATGGCCACGGCCAGCGCCAGCAGGCCGGCCACGGGCAGGGGCACGCGCAGGAGCGGATTGGTCATCGGTGGCAGTGCTGCGTGGGCAGGCCGGATGGGTCGGGTTGCTGGACGGCCGTGCTGGCGTCGGCCGGGTCCAGATGATCGTGGCAGTGGCTGTCTTCGACCTGGACCGTCACATGATCGACGCCAAAGCGCTCGGCCAGGCGGGCCCGGATCCCGGTGATGACTTCCGTTGCGGTGGCGCCGGCGGCGGGCGTTGCGTGCAGCGTGACCAGGTGCTTCTCGGCCGTGATCGACCAGACGTGGATGTGGTGCGCGTCGTCCAGCGCGGGAACGTGCTGCTCCAGGTCGGCCTTGAGGTCGTGCACGTTGATCCCTGCGGGGGCGCCCTCGAGCAGGATGTGCCCGGCCGCGCGCACGACCTGCCAGGCGCTGCGCAGGATGATGAGTGCAACCACGACCGACAGGATGGGGTCGATGGGCATCCAGCCGGTCCACAGGATGACCAGCGCCGCGCCTATGGCGGCGAGCGAGCCCAGCAGGTCGCCGACCACGTGCAGCAGCGCGCTGCGCAGGTTGAGGTTGTCCTGGCTGCCGCGCACCAGGATGGCAAACGCCGCCACGTTGGCCAGTAGGCCGGCCAGCGCCACCAGCAGCATGGGCCCGCCCAGCACCGGCGCCGGGTTGCGCAGCCGGTGCGCGGCCTCGACGACGATCCAGATGGCGATGAAAAAAAGCACCAGTCCGTTGACAAACGCGGCCAGCACCTCGACGCGGCGGAAGCCGTACGAGTGCTTGCCGGTGGCGGCGCGCTTGCCGATGTGTATGGCCATCCAGCTGAACGCCAGCGCGGCGGCGTCGCTGGCCATGTGCCCGGCGTCGGCCAGCAGCGCCAGCGAGCCCGAGAGCAGGCCGCCGGCCACCTCCAGCAGCATGAACGCGGTGATGATGCCAAAGGCCCAGGCCAGGCGGCGCTGGTCGGTGACGCCGTGCGCGTGACTGTGCCCGCCTTCGGCGTCGTGATGGTGCAGGGGAGGGTGCTGCGGCATGAGAGGCTGGACGCCCGTTTCCGTGGGGTCGTGCCGGCGCCCGGATTGCACGACGCCGGGGCAGTTTAACCGAGGATCCGTCCGCCCGGGGCGCCCGGGGCCACCCGGCCGGTGCCGTTCATGGCGCCTGATTGGCACGCGTTGTCAGCTTACCGGATGACGGATGATCTCGGCCCATGCATGAAGGTTGGGCGTCAGGCGTTGGGCGTTGGGCGTGGCAGGCATACGCTGGACGCTGGACGCAATACGCTCAACCTCATCATCAAGGCGTCAGCGAGGTCGTCCGTCAAGCGTCACGCTCAACGTCCAGCGCGCATCAACCACCCCCATCGGCCAGGGGGCTGGCCTCCTGCGGCGCAAACCACGGATGACGCCCTGTGTGGAGCGGCGCCCCCGCCGCGATTCCCCGCTCCGGATGACAGATGATCTCGGCCCATGCATGAAGGTTGAGCGTCAGGCGTTGAGCGTTGAGCGTGGCAGGCATACGCTGGACGCTGGACGCAATACGCGCAACCTCATCATCAAGGCGCCAGCGAGGTCATCCGCCATGCGCGCGGTGTTGCTGGGCAGCGTTTTCAATCAGGTCATGGCTTGGCCTTGTCGGCTTCGGTGGTGAACGGGTCGGCGTAGAACTCGTAGTCGGGCAGCCCGGCCAGTGCAAAGTCGTCGCGCGCGGCATCGACCATGGCCGGCGTGCCGCAGGCGTAGACCTGGTATCCGGACAGGTCCGGATGGTCCTCGAGCACGGCCAGGTGCACAAAACCCGTGCGGCCGGTCCAGTTGTCCTCGGGCAGCGCGTTGGAGACCACGGGCACGTAGCGCAGGTTGGGCATCTGCGCGACGTGCTCATGGATCCAGTCTTCCATGTACAGGTCCCGCGGCCGGCGGCCGCCCCAGTACAGAACCGCGTCGCGCGCGCTGTTCGTGAAGTGCAGGTGCTCGATCATGGTCTTGATGGGCGCAAAACCCGTGCCCGAGGCGAGCAGGATGATGGGCGCGCTGCTGTCCTCGCGCAAGTATGCGCTGCCGTAGGGACCTCCCAGCCGCAGGATTTCCTTTTCCTTCATGGCCTGGAACACGTGGTCGGTGAACTTGCCGCCGGGCGTGTGGCGGATGTGCAGGTCGATCATGGGCACGCCGCCGTCGCGCATCATGTGCGGCGCCGTGGCCATGCTGTAGTCGCGGCGGGCGCCGTCGCGCAGGATGATTTCCACGTACTGGCCGGGGTGGTACTGCAGGTTGGTGTTGGCCGGAAGCTGCAGGCGCACGTGCAGGACGTCGTGCGTCAGCGGTGCCAGCGCCGCAACGCGCGCCGGCATCTTCTGGATGGGGAAGGCGTCTTCGCTGGTGACCTGGCGCGACTCCAGCACCACGTCGCTGGTGGCGGTGCCGCAGCAGGTGAGGATGTAGCCGGCGGCTTCTTCCTCGTCGCTCAGCGCCTTTTGCTGGTGCGGGCCCATGACCACGGTGCCGGAAATCTTCTTGCACTTGCAGGTGCCGCAGGTGCCGTCGCGGCAGCTGTACGGCAGGCCCACGCCCTGGCGGATGGCGGCGTTGAGGATGCGCTCGTCCTGCTCCTGCTCAAACGCACGTTCGCTGGGCAGGACCGTGATGGTGTAACTCATGGGTGTTGGTTATCCTTGCCGGGTTGAGAATCTCGCCCCTGCCTGTCTGCCGACAGGCGCTGGCTCGCCCCGATTTTGCCCGCAAGCCCATTCCCATGACCGTCCTGCCGTCACACATGCGGCGTCCGCGCCTGCTGATCGCCGGTTGCGGGGACGTGGGGCTGCGCGTGGCGCGGCTGCTGCTGCCGCGCTGGCGGGTGCTGGCGCTGGCGCGTTCCGGGGCCAGTGCTGCGCGCCTGCGCGCGGCCGGCGTGGTGCCGGTTGCGGCCGACCTGGACGAGCCGGTCAGCCTGATGCGCGTGGCCGGGCTGGCGTCGCATGTCCTGTACCTGGCGCCACCGCGCAGCGGCGATGCCGCAGATGTCCGCAGCCGCGCGCTGCTGCAGGCGCTGGCGCGGCGCACGCCGCCGCAGGTGCTGGTGTACGTGTCGACCAGCGGGGTGTACGGCGACACCGGCGGCGCCCGCACGGACGAGACCCGCGTGCCGCAGCCGCAGACCGCGCGCGCCCGCGTGCGCCAGCTGGCCGAGCGCCGGCTGCGCAAGGGCGGGCGGGGCGTGGGGATTTGCGTCAGCGTCTTTCGGGTGGCGGGAATCTACGCGCCCGACCGCCCGGGCGGGACGCCAAGGAAGAGCCTGCTGGCCGGCGCGCCGGTGCTGGCGGCCGGCGACGACGGCTACGTCAACCACATCCATGCGGACGACCTGGCGCGCGCGCTGGCGCTGGCGCTGTGGCGCGCCGCGCCCCAGCGCGTGTACAACGTCTGCGACGACAGCGAGCTCACCTTTGGCCAATACATGGATGAGGCCGCCGACCTGTACGCGCTGCCCCGGCCGCCCCGCGTCTTGCGCAGCGAGGCGGCGGCGCACATGTCGGCGGCCCGGCTCTCGTTCCTTGCGCAGTCCCGGCGCCTGGACAACCGC
Organism: Ottowia sp.; assembly: GCA_023228705.1. Taxonomy (GTDB): domain Bacteria; phylum Pseudomonadota; class Gammaproteobacteria; order Burkholderiales; family Burkholderiaceae_C; genus Ottowia. Next base: position 10,411 of record JALOAS010000051.1, read on the forward strand.
CGCCTGCGCGCCGAGATCGGCCTCAAGCTGCGGCACCCGCATCCGCGAAGCGGCTTGCAGGCGGAGCCGCTGGCGCCGTGTCCCTGAGCACTACCCGGGTTGGTTCATGCGTTGTAAGATCGGGGCTGAAGGGTGCGTGGCACGCCTTCGGCAGCGGACGGCAGCAGGTGCTGCAGGCATGGGCATGCGCGCTGGGACGCACAGGCCGAAGACGAAGATCCCGACTTTGCAAGCCGATCATGACCAGGAGAGATCGTGAATAAAATTTATTCCTCGGCAGCCGAGGCGCTCAAGGGCGTTGTCAAGGATGGCCAGATGATTGCCGTGGGCGGCTTTGGCCTGTGCGGCATTCCGGAGGCGCTGATCCAGGCGCTCGCTGACAGTGGCGTCAAGAACCTGACCTGCGTTTCCAACAACGCGGGCGTGGATGACTTTGGCCTGGGCAAGCTGCTGGCCACGCGCCAGATCAAGAAGATGATTGCCAGCTATGTGGGCGAGAACAAGGAGTTCGCGCGCCAGTACCTGGCCGGCGAACTGGAGCTGGAGTTCACGCCGCAGGGCACGCTGGCCGAGAAGTTGCGCGCCGGCGGTGCCGGCATTCCGGCGTTCTTTACCAAGACGGGCGTGGGCACGCTGGTGGCCGAGGGCAAGGAAACCCGCGACTTTGACGGCCAGACCTACCTCATGGAGCGCTCGCTGGTGCCCGACCTGGCGCTGGTCAAGGCCGACGTGGCAGACACCTCCGGAAACCTCCGCTTCAACCTGACCGCGCGCAACTTCAACCCGGCGGCGGCAACGGCGGGCAAGATCTGCATCGTCGAGGTGGAGAAGATCGTCGAGCGCGGCGAGATGGAGCCCGACGACGTTCACCTGCCGGGGATCTACGTACACCGCATCGTGCTCAACGAGCACCCGGAAAAGCGCATCGAGCAACGCACGGTGCGCGGCAAGCAAGGAGCATAGACATGGCCTGGAGCAGAGAACAGATGGCGGCGCGCGCCGCCCAAGAGCTGGAAGACGGTTTCTACGTCAACCTGGGCATCGGCCTGCCAACGCAGGTTGCCAATTACCTGGGCGACAAGGAAGTCTGGCTGCAAAGCGAGAACGGGCTGCTGGGCATAGGCCCGTTCCCGACCGAGGAAGAAGTCAACGCCGACCTCATCAACGCTGGCAAGCAGACCGTGACCACGCTGCCGGGCTCGTCCATCTTTGGCAGCCACGACAGCTTTGCCATGATCCGTGGCGGCAAGATGAACCTGTCCATCCTGGGCGCCATGCAGGTCAGCGAGAGGGGCGACCTGGCCAACTGGATGATCCCGGGCAAGATGGTCAAGGGCATGGGCGGCGCCATGGACCTGGTGGCCGGCGTGCCCAAGGTCATCATCCTGATGGAGCACACCGTCAAGAAAAAGGACGGGACCGAGGACAGGAAGATCCTGAAGGAATGCACGCTGCCGCTCACCGGTGCCGGCGTGGTGGACATGATCATCACCGACCTGGGGGTTTTCAAGGTCACCGACGAGGGGCTCAAGGTGGCCGAGCTGGCGCCGGGCGTGACCTTTGACGAGGTCCAGGACAAGACCGAGGCGACGCTCATCGAGTGACCGGATCGGCACGCATCGTGAGCTCACCGGATGACAGATGACCTTGGCCCTTGCGGGCCGTTGATGAAGGCCGCCTGCGGCGGCTCATGACGATTTGGCGTTGGGCGTTGGGCGAACGAGGCGCCAAACGCCGGGCGCGATTGGCTCAACCTCTTCGTGCCGCAGGCGCTTGCGCGCTGGAACGGCTGCAGGCGTGCGAACGTCCCCCGGCCAGCCGCCGCGGCTGGCCGCCACATGACCGCAGCCGGCGCGCCGCTGCCTGAACCACGATCCATCCATGCTTTACCTGCTTTCCCCGGCCAAGGCGCTGGACTATGAATCCCCGGTGGCGGCTGACGTATCCCTGTCGCAGCCGGCGTTCCTGGCGCAGGCTGCCGAGCTGGTGACGGTGCTGCGCGAGCAGACGCCGGCTCAGCTGGCGTCGCTGATGAAGCTGAGCGACAAGCTGGCGGGGCTGAACGTGGCGCGCTACCAGGCGTGGCAGGAAGCACCGGATGCGGCCCACGTGCGGCAGGCGGCGCTGGCGTTTGCCGGCGACGTCTACCGCGGCCTGGACGCCGCATCGCTTGCCAGCGACGAGCTGGACTGGCTGCAGCAGCACGTGTGCATCCTCAGCGGTCTGTACGGCGTGCTGCGTCCGCTGGACGCCATCCAGCCGCATCGCCTGGAGATGGGCACGCGGCTGCCCGTGGGCGATGCCAGCAACCTGTACGGGTACTGGGGCAGGCAGATTGCCGAGCATCTGAACCAGCGGCTGGCCGGGTCGGCCGATCCGGTGGTCGTCAACCTGGCGTCGCAGGAGTACTTCAAGTCGGTGGACCCGCAGGCGCTGAAGGCGCGCGTGGTGGACTGCGTATTCCAGGATTACAAGGGGGGACAGTACAAGGTCATCAGCTTCTACGCCAAGCGCGCGCGTGGCATGTTGGCGCGCTGGGCGGCGCAGCATGCCGTGTCGGTGCCGGAGGCGCTGCAGCGTTTTGACAGCGATGGCTACGCCTTTGCACCCGCCGCGTCCGATGCGCGGCGTCTCGTGTTCCGTCGCCGGGCTCCCTAGCGGCAGCCGGGCCGCTTGGCAGGAGAACCCAAGGTGCAGCAGATCACGCAGGAATTGCGCGCCTGGATCATCAACCAGGTCGCGACCGGGCACGACCCGGCAGGCATCCTGCACGCCATGGAGGAGTCGGGCTGGAACAAGGAGGTGGCCGTTGTTGCCATCGAGTCCACGCTCAAGCAGCACCTGGCCCGCCGGGACCAGCAGCTGGGGCTGCCGCCGGCCGTGGCGGTGCCCGAGCCCATCGTGGCAGGCGTCCCGCTTGGCGTGGACGCGGGTGACCGGCAGGTTCCGGTGCTGGCCACGCTCCAGCTGCCGCGCGTGGTGGTTTTTGGCGAGTTGCTGTCCGAGCTGGAGTGCGATGCGCTCATTGCGGCGGCCCGGCCCCGGCTCGAGCCGTCGCTGACCGTGGCAACCGAGACCGCAGATTACGAGGAAAGTCCGGACCGCACCAGCCTGGGCATGTTTTTCGAGCGCGATGAAACCGGGCTGATCCGGCGCCTGGAGCAGCGCTTTGCACGCCTGCTGGACTGGCCGGCAGAAAACGGGGAGAACCTGCAGGTCCTGTGCTACAAGCCCGGTGCCGAGTACAAGGCGCACCACGACTACTTCGAGCCCGACGATCTGACCACGCCGGAATTGCTGGCGCATGGCGGCCAGCGCGTGGGCACGCTGCTGGTTTACCTGAACGAGCCGGAGCAGGGCGGTGCAACGCAGTTCCCGGACGTGGGCCTGGACGTGATGCCCCGGCGCGGCCATGCGGTTTTCTTCAGCTATTGCCGGCCGCACCCGAGCACGCGCACGCTGCATGCCGGACTGCCCGTGCTGGCCGGCGAGAAGTGGATCGCGACCAAGTGGCTGCGCGAGCACCGCTTTGGCTGAAAGCGGACCTGAAAGTCAGCAGCCCATGAAAATCAAGGCGGGAACGGTGGCCCTGGAGGTCGAGGACACGGGCGGCAGCGGTCCGGCCGTGCTGCTCATCATGGGGCTGGGCATGCAGCTGACCGCCTGGCCGGATGAGCTGGTTGCCGCGCTGGCCGACGCCGGCTACCGCGTGATCCGCCACGACAACCGCGACGCCGGGCTGTCTCAGTATTTTGACGGCGTGCGCAGCCCCGGGCTTTTTTCCTCCTGGCTGCGGCTGCAGGTGGGGCTGCCGCTGCGGCCGCCGTATACGCTGGCGGACATGGCCGGTGACGTCCGCGCGCTGCTCGATGCGCTGGACGTGGCGCAGGCGCACGTGGTCGGCGCCAGCATGGGCGGCATGATTGCGCAGCGCCTGGCGCTGGCCGCTCCGGAGCGGGTGCGCAGCCTGACCAGCCTCATGAGCAGCAGCGGCGCCCGCGGGCTGCCCGGGCCGACGCGCCGCGTGATGCGCGTCATGATGGCGCGGCCGCCGGCGCATGCCGGCGACGCGGCCGTGGCGCATTACGTGCGCCTGCTGCAACTGCTGGCCGGTCCGGACTTTCCACGGCCGGACGCGCAACTGCGGCAGGACGCGGCGTCCGCGCTGGCGCGCGCCTGGCATCCGCAGGGCACCAGGCGGCAGATGCTTGCGGTTGCCGCCGATACGGAGCGTGCGCACGAGCTGGCCCGCCTGCGCGTTCCCACGCTGGTCGTCCATGGCCGCGACGACCCGTTGCTGCCGCTGGCCTGCGGCGTGGACACGGCGCAGCGCATTCCCGGCGCGCGGCTGGAAGTGGTGGACGGCATGGGCCATGACCTGCCGCCGGCGCTGGTGCCGGTGCTGGCGCCGCTGCTCCTGCAGCATTTTGAGCGCAGCGGGGGGAGCGCGCCATGAACGCCAGCGGCAACGGGCCGCCAGTGCGGATGCTGGGCCGGGTCACACCGCACGTGAACCGCTACGATCCCACGCTGCTCGACGCGCTGCCGCGCGCGCCCATGCGCGAGCGCCTGGGGCTGGCCGCGCAACCGGGCTTCCTGGGCGCGGACCTGTGGACCGCGTACGAGCTGTCCTGGCTGAACCGGCGGGGCAAGCCGCAGGTCGCGCTGGCGCACATCATGGTGCCGTGCCAGAGTACGCACCTGATCGAGAGCAAGTCGCTGAAGCTGTACCTGAACAGCTTCAGCGGGACCGCGTTTGCCAGCGCAGCAGACGTGCAGGAGCGCATGGCCGCCGACCTGGCCGCCGCGGCCTGGCGCGGCGCCACGGTGGGCAGCGGCGTGGTCGTGCGGCTGGTGCTGCCGGATGCGTTTGCGCGCGAGCCCGTGGCCGAGCTGGCCGGGGTCAGCCTGGACCGGCTGGACCTGGACTGCCCGCCCTGCGATGCGCCCGCGCCCGAGCTGCTGCGTGCGGCATTTGATGAAAAGCCGGTGACCGAGGTACTTGCCAGCCAGCTGCTCAAGAGCAATTGCCCGGTAACGGGCCAGCCGGACTGGGGCAGCGTGCAGATCAGCTACAGCGGCCCGCAGATCGACCAGGCCGGGCTGCTGCGCTACATCGTCAGTTTCCGCGAGTTTGCCGAATTCCACGAGAATTGCGTTGAACGCATGTTTGTCGAGATACAGCAGCGCTGCCGGCCCAGCCAGCTGGCCGTCTACGCGCGCTACACGCGCCGTGGCGGGCTGGACATCAACCCCTGGCGCTCCAGCCACCCCGGCCCCATGCCGGCGCAGGCGCGCACGGCACGGCAGTGACCGGGAGGGCGAGGCCGGGCCGGCCGGTTGCGGCGCTGCTGCGTCCACGAACCGCGCATACCCTGGGAGAAAACTGACATGGAACGTCGCTATTTTGGCACGGACGGCATCCGCGGTACCGTGGGCCAGCCGCCCATCACGCCCGAGTTCATGCTGCGCCTGGGACACGCCGTGGCGCGCGTGCTGCGCCAGCATGAAGCGGACCCGGTGGTGCTCATCGGCAAGGACACGCGCATTTCCGGCTACATGCTGGAGAGCGCGCTGGAGTCGGGCCTGAACTCGGCAGGCGCGAGCGTGGTGTTGCTGGGGCCGGTGCCGACGCCTGCCGTGGCTTACCTGACGCGGGCCTTGCGCGCCGACCTGGGCGTGGTCATCAGCGCCAGCCACAACCCGCACGCGGACAACGGCGTCAAGTTTTTCAGCGCCGCCGGCACCAAGCTGCCCGACGCCTGGGAGCGCGAGGTCGAGCTGGCGCTGGCCGAGGATTTTGAGTGGATGGCGTCCGAACTGCTGGGCCGGGCGCGCCGGCTGGACGACGCCGCCGGCCGCTACATCGAGTTCTGCAAGAGCACCTTTGACCACCGCCGCGACCTGCGCGGGCTGAAGATCGTGGTCGACGCCGCGCACGGCGCAGCCTATCAGATCGCGCCCAAGGTCTTTCACGAGCTGGGTGCCGACGTGGTTGCCATAGGCTGCGCGCCGGACGGTCTGAACATCAACCACGGCGTGGGGGCAACGCATCCCGAGGCGCTGCAGGCGGCCGTGGCCGAGCATGGCGCCGATTATGGCGTGGCGCTCGACGGCGACGCCGACCGCCTGCAGATGGTCGATGGCAGCGGCCGCCTGTACAACGGCGACGAGCTGCTCTACCTGCTGGCGCTGGACCGTCGGCTGCGGGACGGCGCCGCGGCCGACTCGGCCGAGCTGCGCGGCGTCGTGGGTACGCTCATGACCAACCTGGCGGTGGAGCAGGCGCTGCAGCAGCAGGGGTTTGAGTTTGTCCGGGCCCGGGTCGGAGACCGCTACGTGCTGGAAGCGCTGCAAAGCCACGGCTGGATCCTGGGCGGCGAGGGCTCGGGGCACCTGCTGGTGCTGGACCAGCACACGACGGGGGACGGCCTGATTTCCGCGCTGCAGGTGCTGCAGGCCTGCGTCCTGTCGGGCCGGTCGCTGCCGGAGTTGCTGGACGGACTGTCGCTGTTCCCGCAGGTCATGATCAACGTGCCGCTGCAGCCGGGCAGCAACTGGCAGCACAACGCCGCGCTGCAGCGCGAGCGCGAGGCGACGGAAGACGCGCTGGGCAGCGATGGCCGCGTGCTCATCCGGCCCAGCGGCACCGAGCCGCTGTTGCGCGTCATGGTCGAGGCGCGCGAGCAGCAGCAGGCGGCGCAGGCGGCACAGCGGCTGGCCGCCGCGGCGGCTGCGTAGCGGTGCCGGCCGTGCGACCGGCGGCCAGCAGCCATAATGACGCCACCGTGAGTTCATCGCAACTTGAAGTCAACCTGTCCGAGCTGGACGGCGTGCGCTACCTGCATCTGGGCACGCCGTGGATCCAGGGCGCCATGCGCATGGACGCGCCCTATGACATCGAGCTGGAGTACGTGCAGCGCATGATGGCGTGGCTGTTGTTCGTGCCCACGGGGACGGTGGCCGGGCGCCACGCCATGCAGCTGGGACTGGGCGCTGCGGCCATCACCAAGTACTGCTACCGGCGCCTCAACATGCGATGCACCGCAATCGAGATCAACCCGCGGGTGGTGCAGGTCTGCCGCGACTGGTTCTACCTGCCGCCGGACGACGAGCGCTTGCAGGTGATCGTGGACGACGCCGGCGCGCAGATCGTGCAGCCGCGCTGGCGCGGCCGCGTCGACGCGCTGGCGGTGGACATCTACGACGACGACGCATCGGCTCCCGTGTTTGGCGGCACCGATTTCTATGCTGCCTGCAGGGACACGCTGACCGACGACGGCTGCATTACGGTCAACCTGTTTGGCCGCCGGTCAGACTACCAGGCCACGCTGGACGACATCTGCACCGTTTTTGGCCGCCGTGCGGTCTGGGTCTTCCGGCCCACGCGCGAAGGCAATGCGGTGGTGCTGGCGCAGCGCAGGCCGCGACGCGTGGCGCGGCGAACCCTGCTGGAGCAGGCGCGCGAAGTGCAGGCTGCCTATGACCTGCCGGCGCGCAAGTGGATGCGCATGTTCAAGCCGGTGGAAAAATGAAGACCCGATCCGCGCAGCCTGCTCCTGCTGAATCCAGCACCTTGCCGCTGGCGCCGCACCGCGGCCCGCTGTCCTGGCAGGCGCTGGTGCAGTGGCTGCTGGAGGACGGCGTCGTCACGCCGCAGGAGGCGCAAAGCGCGGTGGACCGCTGCTCGCAGGCCGAGAGCCGGCAGCCTGCGCTGCAGCGGCTTGCCGCCATAGGCATGCTGCAGGCCGACGGCAGCGGCGTGCTGGACATAGAAGCGCTGGTGCAGTTCGTCGCGCGCCGCGCCGGGCTGGACTACCTGCGCATCGATCCGCTCAAGGTCGATGCCGGCAAGGTGGCCGACAGCATGAGCGCGTCGTACGCCGAGCGCCACAAGGTGCTGCCGGTGCAGGTGACGCCGACCGAGCTCGTGGTGGCCACCAGCGAGCCCTTTGTCCAGGACTGGGTGGCCGAGGTGCAGCGCCAGGCGCGGCGCCAGGTGCGCCGCGTCATGGCCAACCCGGTCGACATCAAGCGCTACACGGGCGAGTTCTACACGCTGGCCAGGTCTGTCCGCGCAGCCGAGAAAAGCGGCGGCGCGTCCGGTGGCGTCGGCTTTGAGCAGCTGGTGGACCTGGGGCGCAGCGGCGCGGCCGTGGATGCCAACGACCAGGGCATCATCCGGCTCGTGGACTGGCTGTGGCAATATGCCTTTGACCAGCACGCCAGCGACATCCACCTGGAGCCGCGGCGCGAGCAGGGCGTGGTGCGCTTCCGCATAGACGGCATCCTGCACCCGGTGTACCAGGTGCCGGCCAGCGTCATGGCCGCGATGACGGCGCGCGTCAAGCTGCTGGGCCGCATGGACGTGGTCGAGCGCCGTCGCCCGCAGGACGGGCGCATCAAGACGCGCAACCCGGCCGGAGCGGAGATAGAGATGCGGCTGTCCACCCTGCCCACCGCGTTTGGCGAGAAGCTGGTCATGCGCATCTTCGACCCGGACAACGCGGTCAAGGACCTGGCGCAGCTGGGCTTCACTCCGCACGACGCCACGCGCTGGCAGGGCCTGGTCGGGCGGCCCAACGGCATCATCCTGGTGACCGGCCCCACGGGCTCGGGCAAGACCACGACGCTGTATTCCACGCTGCGGCGCGTGGCCACCGAAGAGGTCAACGTCAGCACCATAGAAGACCCCATAGAAAACATAGACCCGCGGCTCAACCAGACGCAGGTGCAGCCGCAGTTGGGGCTGGGCTTTGCCGAGGGCGTGCGCTCGCTGATGCGGCAGGACCCGGACATCATCATGATTGGCGAGATCCGCGACCTGGAAACCGCGCAGATGGCGGTGCAGGCGGCGCTGACCGGCCACCTGGTTTTCAGCACGCTGCACACCAACGATGCGCCGCTGGCGCTGACCCGGCTGATGGAGCTGGGCGTGCCGGCGTACCTGCTCAATGCCACGCTGCTGGGCGTGCTGGCGCAGCGCCTGGTGCGCACGCTGTGCCCACACTGCAAGACACCGGATGACAGCTCAACCACCGATGCGCTGGTCGAGGCCGTGCGCCCATGGAAGATCAGCAAGGGCCAGTACCATCCGTACCGCGCCGACGGCTGCGTGCAATGCCGCATGACCGGGTTCCGGGGGCGCATGGGCATTTACGAGCTGCTGACCGTGACCGAGGCATTCCGGGCGCTCGTGCACGACAGCGCCAGCAGCTCGCAACTGCGGCGCCAGGCGGTGGCCGATGGCATGCGGCCGCTGCGCCTGGCCGGTGCCCTGCGCGCGGCCGAGGGGCTGACCACGCTGCAGGAAGCCATTGCCGTGACGCCGCCGCTGGAATAGCGCCGGGCCACGCGCTTTTGTCACAATGGCTCCTTTTTGACCCGGTTGGCAAGCGGCTCAATGAAGGTTTGGCGTCAAGCGTTGAGCGTTGAGCGTTGAGCGTTGAGCGTACGCCGGACGCTGGACGCAATACGCTCAACCTCATCAAAGCGCCCGCGAAGGCATCCGTCATGCGCCTGGGTGCTGCCGGGCATCTTTTCCAATCTGATGGGGGTACCTGCCATGCTTGCACCGCCGCAGTGCAGCCAGACCATTTCACCCGAACTGCGCCTGGAGCTGCACCAGGAGGTGCATGCGCGCCCGCCCGAGGAGCTGCAGGCGCCGCTGGCGATCACGCACTGGGTCATGTGGATCAACGCGGACGAGCGCGCTGCCAGTCGGGCGCATCTGCTGGACCTGCTTGCCGGGCGTGGCCTGCCCGAGCCGGATCCGCAGGCGGTCTACCACCATGCCGACTTGGGAACGTTCCGCCTGCGCTGGGAGCTGCATACCGAGTTTGTCGTCTGGACCTTCTTCCAGCCGCTACAGCCAGACGAGATGTCCGCACTGGCCATGGCTGCCGGAGCGGAGCTGCCGGTGGCCGGCCAGCGGGCGCCGCAAGCATGGTCCCGCGATATTCCCGGCGCCGTGCTGGCCGGCGTCAACCTGTGGGTGCTGCCACGCGAGCAAGTCGATGCCGACGTCCTGCTGGCACGGCTTTTTGACCCGGCCAGCCTGACCGGCTCGCGCGTATCGCGCGGGCGCGCCGACCTGCACACCGACATGCGCCTGCGCGCCGACGGCTGCTCGCGCTTCCTGCTGTTCACCGGAGGCCCGGGGCGCGAAGCGGTCCGGCCGCAACGCCTGGGGCGGCTGGTGCAGCGCGTGCTGGAGATGGAAACGTACCGCATGACGGCGCTGCTGGGGCTGCCCGCCGCACGCCAGGTCGTGCGCTGGCTGGCCGATGCCGAGGCCGAGCTGGCGGGCCTGACGCACCGGCTGGGCCAGGCGCAGCGGGCCGACGAGCCCGAGCTGCTGGACAGCCTGACGCGGCTGGCGGCGCAGCTGGAGGCGCTGTACGCCAGGACGCACGCGCGCTTCTCGGCCAGCGCTGCCTACCACGACCTGATGCGCCAGCGCCTGCAGGACCTGGGGGAAGAACGCGTCAACGGGTTCCAGATGCTGGGTGATTTCCTGGAGCGGCGCGTGGCACCGGCCATGGCCACCTGCCGCTCGGCCGACCGCCGCCAGGCTGCGCTGTCGGCGCGCATTGCCCGCGTCAGCGACCTGCTGCGCACGCGCGTGGAGGTGCACCAGCAGCGCAGCAGCCGCGACCTGCTGGCCAACCTGAACCGCCGTCAGGGCCTGCAGCTCAAGCTGCAGTCCACGGTTGAGGGACTGTCGGTGGCGGCCATCACGTATTACGTGGTGGGGCTGGTCGGGTACCTGGCCGAGGGCGCCAGCCAGTGGGGCTGGCCGGTGCAGCGCGCCACGGCCATGGCGGTGGCGGTCCCGGTGGTGGCCGTGGGCACCTGGTGGTTCCTGCGCCGGCTGCACCACCGCATCTCCGGCAGCTTCGGGCTCGACGCAGCGGCCGATTCCGTGCAGCCACCGGCGGACAGCGGCGCGTGATGCTGCCGGCGCAACCGGCGTTGTGCTAAAAACAGGGCAACGTCGCGGCAGGCCCGCTTCGGTGGATCAATCACGGAGAATTGCAACATGGACCTGGGAATAGCCGGCAAGTGGGCGCTGGTGGGTGGCGCCAGCAAGGGGCTGGGGCATGGCTGCGCGCAGGCGCTGGCGCGCGAGGGCGTGAACGTGGTCATGGTGGCGCGCGGCAAGGAGGTGCTCGATGCCTCCGCCGGCGCGCTGCAGGCCGAAGTGGGGGCCAGCGTGCAGGTGATCGGCGTCGCGGCCGACATCACCGCGGAGGAGGGGCGCGCGGCCATCTTCTCCCGTCGCGCCGATTTTGACATCGTCGTCACCAACGCCGGCGGGCCGCCTCCAGGCGACTTCCGCGACTGGGGTTGGCAGGAGTGGATGGACGCCATCAACGCCAACATGTACTCCAGCATTGCGCTCATCCAGGCCACCATCGACGGCATGCTGGAGCGCGGCTTTGGCCGCATCGTCAACATCACGTCCAGCTCGGTCAAGGCGCCCATAGACGTGCTGGGCCTCTCCGGCGGTGCCCGCTCGGGCCTGACCGGCTTTGTTGCCGGCCTGGCGCGCAATCCGAAGATTGCCGCCGAGGGCGTCACCATCAACAACCTGCTGCCCGGGCGCTTTGATACCGACCGCATCAAGCAGCTGGTGCAGACCGAGGCAGACCGCAGCGGCGACTCCACCGATGCCGTGCGCGAACGCCAGCAGGCCCACATCCCGGCGCGGCGCTTTGGCACGACCGAAGAATTTGGCGCGGTCTGCGCGTTCATGTGCAGCCAGCAGGCAGCGTACCTCACCGGGCAGAACATCCTGCTGGATGGCGGTGCGTACCCGGGAACGTTCTGACGCATGCTTGCCTTGTGACGGTGGCTTGAACCGGAGCCCGGCGCAGGCGGCTGATGAAGGTTTGGCGCCAAGCGTTGAGCGTCCAGCGTGTGCCCACCACGCTCAACGCTCAACCTCTTCAAACGCTCAACCTCCCCATCATGGCGGCGCAGCCGCAGTCATTGAAGCCGCGCAGCGGCGCGGTCATACGAAGCGCCAGCGAGGTCATCCGTCATGCGTCATCCGTCATGCGCCACGCCAAACGCTCAACCTCCCCATGGCGCCCCCGCCGCGATTTCCCGCTGATGACCGATGATCCCGGCCCTTGCGGGCCTTGTATGAAAGCCGCCTGCGGCGGCTGATGAAGGTTTGGCGCCAAGCGTTGAGCGTCCAGCGTGCCCACCACGCCAAGCGCTCAACGCTCAACCTCCCCATCAACGCTCAACCTCCCCATCATGGCGGCGCAGCCGCAGTCATTGCCGCCGCGCAGCGGCGCGGTCATACGAAGCGCCAGCGAGGTCATCTGTCATCCGTCATGCGCCACGCCCAACGCTCAACGCTCAACGCTCAACGCTCAACGCTCAACGCTCAACGCTCAACGCTCAACGCTCAACGCTCAAC
>JALOAS010000052.1 GCA_023228705.1 Ottowia sp.
GGAACATCTGAATTGTCAAGTTCTTTTAGTGACCACAAGACAGCCCCAGGAAAAGCCGCAAAAGCGGCTCAATTCCTAGAATTATCAGCTACTTGCACCGTACATCTGACTACGTGACCCTTGGAACTTCAGGTTAGATACATGACCGCCAGACACAGATGTACCCTGCGCCGAGTTACCCACCGTCCGTTCCGGCATGTGTCAGCAGGGACCTGCCGGGGCAGGCGTTCCGGGCGGGTGCTCAGACGTAGTCCTTGTACTTGTCGAGCAGGCGGGTGGGCTTGGCCAGCGCGTCGCGGCGGAACGGGTCGCCCAGCTCGCGCGTGCACATGATCTCGATGACGCAGGTCTTGCCCTCGTTCATCTGCATGTCCACGGCCTTCTTCAGCGCCTTGCCCACGTCTTCGATCTTGTCGACGACGATGCCTTCGGCGCCCATGTCCTCGGCCAGCTTGGCAAAGCTGGGGTTTTCCAGCTCGCCAGCGACAAAGCGGCGGTTGTAGAAGTCGACCTGGTTCTTCTTTTCCGCACCCCACTGGCGGTTGTGGAAGACGACGCCGGTGACCGGGATGTTGTGACGCACGGCGGTCATGATCTCGACCATGCTCATGGCCCAGGCGCCGTCGCCGGCGTAGGCAATGGCCGGCCGGTCCGGGCAGGCCAGCTTGGCGCCGATGATGGTCGGCAGCGCGTAGCCGCAGTTGCCCCACATCATGGCGGCAAACATGCTGCGCGGCTCTTCAAAGCGCAGGTAGCTGTTGGCAACCGAGTTGATGTTGCCGATGTCGGTGGACACCATCACGTGCGCCGGCATGGCTTTTTCCAGCTCGCGCAGCACCTGGCGGGGATGCAGGTACTGGCCGCCGCTGAACGGCTTCTCGCCCTTGGCTTCCTCGATCATGTCCAGGCTGTACGGGTCCTTTTCATGGGTCCACTCATCCAGCTCTTTTTCCCAGGCGTCCTTCTCGCTCTTGATGGTGTCTGCGCGTTCGGCCTTGTTGGCGTCGCTGGCCAGTTCCCGGTTCTGCAGCCGCTTGGTGAGTTCCACGGCCACGGCCTTGGCATCGCCATAGATGCCGACGTTGATCTTCTTGACCAGACCCAGGTTCTTGTAGTCGGCCTCGACCTGGATGATCTTGGCGTCCTTGGGCCAGTAGTCCAGGCCGTGCTGCGGCAGCGTGCCAAACGGGCCCATGCGCGAGCCCAGCGCCAGCACCACGTCCGCCTGTGCGATCAGCTTCATGGCGGCCTTGCTGCCCTGGTAGCCCAGCGGGCCGGCCCACAACGGGTGGCTTGCCGGGAACGCGTCGTTGCGCAGGTAGCCGGTGCACACCGGCGCACCCAGGCGCTCGGCCAGGGTCTGCAGTTCCTTGACGGCGTCGCCCATCACCACGCCACCGCCGGCCAGGATGACCGGGAACCTGGCGCCGGCCAGCAGCTCGGCTGCGTCGTTCAGGCTCTGTTCACCGCCGGCGCCGCGATCAATGTGCAGCGGCTCGGGAATTTCGCACTCGATCTCACCATAGAAGTAGTCGCGCGGAATGTTCAGCTGCGTGGGGCCCATGTCGCTCATGGCCCGGTCGAAGCAGCGCGCCGTGAACTCGGCCATGCGCGCCGGGTGCGTCACGTGCCCCTGGTACTTGGTGAACTCCTCGAACATGGGCAGCTGGTTGGCTTCCTGGAAGCCGCCCAGGCCTATGCCCATGGTCCCGGCCTGCGGCGTGATGATGACCACCGGGCTGTGGGCCCAGAATGCCGCCGCGATCGACGTCACGCTGTTGCTGATTCCCGGCCCATTCTGTCCGATCACCACGCCGTGGCGGCCGCTGGCGCGGGCATAGCCGTCGGCCATGTGCGCGCCGCCCTGCTCATGCACGACCGGAATCAGGCGGATTCCGGCAGGCGCGAAGATGTCCATGGCGTCCATGAAGGCCGAACCCATGATGCCGAACATCTCGGTCACGCCCTGCGCAACCAGCGTTTCCACGAACGCCTCGGACGGCGTCATTTTCTGCACGCCCTGGACCACGCTTCGATTGTCTTTGCTCATTGATTTTCCTTGGATTGGGGATGGAACCTGCCGCTTTGTGAGTGCGAGGCCTTATTCTTTTGTCTGCCTCCTGCCCTGTCAAGTACCAGATGCGGTGTTGCGATGTGACAGCTTGCCAGCGTCGCGCGAGCCGGCAGCAGTGGCCGGGCGCTGACGCTGCAGGGTACGCCTTGGGGCGCGGATTCATTGTAGGCACATGCCAATGGCGCCGCGGCGGGTTCTTGCAATTCGCAGCCGCCATGCGCCAACGGCTTCATTCGTTCGGCATGGCCAGTCCGGTTCCGCCCAGGACCCGCGCCGCACGCTCTGCGGCATGGCGCATCAGCGGAAGATGCTTGTACAGGTCGGTCATGGAGACCCGCGCGGTAGGCCCGTGGCAGGCCAGCGCCGCAATCATGTCGCCCCTGTCGTTGAGCACCGGCACCGCAACGGCAACCATGCCCTGCACGAACTCCTCGCGGTCCACGCCGATCCGGTCCTTGCGCACGGCCGCCAGCTCCTGCTCCAGCCCGTGCCGGTCCGTGAGCGTTTGCGGCGTGTAGCGGCGCATGGCAATGATGCGCAAGATGCGGCCCCGGCGTGGCGCGCTCATCATGCCGAGCGCCAGCTTGCCGCTTGCAGTGCAATGCAGCGGGACCAGGTCCCCGGCGGCCATGGTCAGGCGCAGCTTCTGGCTTGTTTCCACCCGCTCCAGGTAGCGCATCTGCTGTCCTTCCAATACGTTGAGGTTGCAGCTTTCTCCCGTGGCCCGGGCCACGTCGGCCAGGACCGCGCGTGCGTTGCGCGAGAATTCCTGTGTCGTCAGGAACGACAGCGCAAGCCGGGTCGCGCGCGGACCCAGCACGTATCCGCGGTGATCGGGCAGCTTGAGCACGTAGCCAACCTCGGCCAGCGACGCCAGGATGCGCATGAGCGATGTCTTGGGGATCTGCAGGCGCTGCGCCAGCTGCGACAGCGTCTGCGGATGATGCGCGCGCGCCATTTGCTCCAACAACAGCGGAATGCGCAGGTGGCCGTCGCTTTTCTTGTCCATGGTTTCGTTATTGAACCACAAACGGAACTAACTGTTTCATATATGGTGTCCCTGCGATCAAATGCATTTGCAGCAGTGGCCCACAACTACCATGGAATGAACAAAAGCCGTTGACCAACGCAATGGCAAAAAGAGGACGGGAGACCATGACGGGCACAACAGTTGATTTCATCGTGGTGGGGGCGGGTTCCGCCGGCTGCGTGCTGGCCAACCGCTTGAGCGAAGGCGGCAAGTATTCCGTCTGCCTGTTCGAAGCCGGTCAGCGCGATCGCAACATCTGGATCCATATCCCCATCGGGTACGGAAAGACCATGTTCCACGAAACGCTGAACTGGCGTTTCTACACGGATCCGGATGCGGGCATGCTGGGCCGCGAGATCTACTGGCCACGGGGCCGCACCCTGGGCGGCAGCAGCTCGATCAACGGCCTGATCTACATGCGCGGGCAGAAGCAGGACTACGACCACTGGGTCGAGCTGGGCAATCCGGGTTGGGGCTGGGACGATTGCCTGCCGTATTTCCGCAAGCTGGAAAACAACGACCTGGGTCCAGGCCCGACGCGGGGGACCAGCGGTCCGCTGAATGCCACGTCGATCAAGACGCGGCACCCGCTGGTGGAGGCGCTGGTTGAAGCGGGCGTGCACCTGGGGCTGCCCAGGCGAGACGACTTCAACACCGGCGACAACGAGGGCATAGGCTATTCGCAGCTGACCACGCGCAACGGCCGGCGCTGCTCCACGGCGGTGGCCTACCTCAACCCGGCCCGCCGCCGGCCCAACCTGCGCATAGAAACCGACGCCCACGTGACACGGGTGCTGTTCGAGGGGACGCGTGCCACTGGCGTCACGTACCACAAGGGCGGGCAGGAGCACCGGCTGCTGGCCGGGCGGGAGGTGATCCTGGCGGCCGGCGCGCTGCAGTCGCCGCAGCTGTTGCAGCTCTCCGGCGTGGGGCCGGCGCCGCTGCTGCAGGAGTTCGGCATTCCGGTGGTGTACGACGCACCCGGGGTAGGAGCCAACCTGCAGGATCACCTGCAACTGCGGCTGATCTACGAAGTCACGCAGCCCATCACCACGAATGATCAGTTGCGCACGCTCTGGGGGCAGGCAAAGATAGGCATGCAGTGGCTGTTCCTGCGCGGCGGGCCGCTGGCCATCGGCATCAATCAAGGATCCGGTTTCTTCAAGATCATGCCTGAGAGCGACCGTCCTGACGTGCAGCTTCACTTCGGAACACTCTCGGCCGACCTTGCGGGCGGCGACGTGCATGAGTTTTCCGGCTGCACCTACTCCATGTGCCAGTTGCGGCCCGAGTCGCGCGGGCACGTGAAGATCAAGTCCACCCATGCGCTGGATGCACCGTCCATACAGCCCAACTATCTCTCCACGGATTTTGACCGCCGTACCGCGGTTGCGGAAATCAGGTACGCGCGCAAGCTGGCGGCGACTGCGCCACTGAGCGACCTGATGAAGCGGGAATTCCGCCCGGGACCGGACGTGGAGAGTGACGACGAGATCCTGCATTTCTGCAAGGAATACGGCGCCACCATCTTTCACCCCGCCGGCACGGCAAAAATGGGCCCGGCATCGGACCGCGCTGCGGTGGTCGACAACCGCCTGCAAGTGCATGGAATACAGGGGCTGCGCGTCGTTGACGGCTCGGTCATGCCCACATTGAATTCGGGCAACACGAACGTTCCCATCGTCATGATCGCCGAGCGGGCGTCGGATTTCATCAGGGAGGACGCGACCGCTGATTGAATCCCGTTTGCCCGGACCTGCGCCAGACAACACACGTCAAACCGGAGCAGCCGCCTTGATGACAAACTCCCGTATGGCGAGACCATTGGAGACATTGCCACTTGCAAACACCTGAAGCGACACTGTTGCAGAACGCGGCCCCGCTGCGCCCTACGCGGGCGTCGACGCACCTGTTCCCGGACCGGCCGGGCATGCGGCCTGCCGCTGCCGCGCTCGGTGAGTCCAGGCAATTCCGCGGGGACGGGGGAGCCCGATGATCGTGCCCGGCTATGAATTCAGGAATCAAAGAACATGCACTACCCACCCAAACCCCCCATCCCGCTGACCCGGATCATCGCGTTTCTCGAGCTGCCCTCGATCTGGGTCGGCAAGGCCGCGGCGTGGCTGGTCCTTCCGCTGACGCTGGCGCTGGTCTATGAAGTGGTCTCCCGCTACATCTTCAACCGGCCCACGATCTGGGCGTACGACATGACGTACATGTTCGCCGGTGCGCTGTTCATGCTGGGCACGCCGTACGCCCTGCACAAGGGAGCCCATGTCCGGCTGGATTTTGTGCTGGCATCACTCAAGCCGCGCTGGCAGGCGCTCATGGACCTGATCCTGTATCTGATCGTCTACTTCCCGGCGGTGTACCTGTTCCTGACGGTGGGCTACGCCTTTGCCCTCAAGTCCTGGCAGCAGCAGGAGAGCATGCCGACCAGCGCCTGGTCGCCCGCCATTTACCCGCTCAAGACCATCATTCCCATCACGCTGTTCCTGCTGCTGGTGCAAGGCGTGGCGGAGGTTTTGAAAGCCGGTTGGACGGTCCGCTCCAATGTCCCGTATCCGCAGTCGGGTGAGGTCTGATCATGTCAAGTGGAGCGCTTGGCCTGTTGTCGTTGCTGGCGGTCGTCGTCGGAATCCTGACCGGGTTCCCGATGGCATTCGTCTTTATCTTCGTGGGCCTGCTGTTTGGCTTCATCGGCGTGGGAGCGCAGGTCTTTCACCTGCTGACCTACCAGTTCTTCTCGCTCATGACCAGCGTGGACCTGTCGGCGATCCCGCTGTTCCTGTTCATGGGGTACATCCTGGAGCAATCCGGCCTCATGGACCGCATGTTTACCGCGCTGCAGATGCTGCTGGGCCGCATGAAGGGGTCGCTGTACGTGATCGTGATCGGGACGGCGACGCTGTTTGCGGCAGCCACCGGAATCGTGGGCGCTTCGGTAACCGTACTGGGGGTCATGGCCGCGCCGCTGCTCATCCGCAGCGGCTATGACACGCGCATGTCCGCGGGCTGCATCGCCGCCGGCGGCACGCTGGGCATCCTGATCCCGCCCAGCATCATGCTCATCGTCATGGGACCGCTGATGGGGGTGCCCATTTCCGACTTGTTTGCCGCCGCGGTCATCCCCGGACTCATGCTGTCGGCAGCGTTCATCATCTATACGCTGGTGCGCTGCCAAATCAATCCTGCGCTCGGGCCGGCCATCACCGACGACAGGTACGCGCACCTGACGCTGGCCCAAAAACTGAGGGAGCTGCTGGTCGGGATCGTCCCCATCACCATCGTCATCGTCTCGACGCTGGGCCTGATCATTGCCGGGATCACCACGCCCACCGATGCGGCTGCTGCGGGTTCGTTTGCGGCACTGCTGCTGGTTGTGCTGTATGGCCGTTTCACCTGGGCCCGCTTCAAGTCCGCGATCCTGCGCACGCTGGTGGTCAACGCCTTTGTCATGTTCCTGATTGGTGGCGCCAATTTCTTTGGCGCAGTGTTTGCGCGGCTGGGCGGCGGCCAGCTGGTGACGCAGTTCCTGACCAGCCTGTCGCTGCCGCCCACCGCCATGCTGCTGCTCATGCTGCTGCTCATCTTTGCGCTGGGCGGCCCGCTGGAGTGGATTCCCATCGTGCTGGTCGTGGTGCCCATCCTGCTGCCCGTGGCCAAGAGCCTGGGTTTTGACATGATGTGGTTTGCCATCCTGATCGCCGTCACGTTGCAGACCTCGTGGCTCACGCCGCCGCTGGCGCTGTCATCCTATTTCCTGAAGGGGGTGGTGCCGCAATGGAGCATGAAGGACATTTATCTCGGGATGACCCAGTTCATAGGCTTGCAACTGGCGGTCATAGCACTTCTCATCGCCTTTCCCGGCATTGTCGAATGGCTGCCGCGGGCTGCCGGCCTGATCAAGTAGCGGCGTTGACAGCCCGCCATGTGTTCACGGCCCCGTTTCATACCCATAAAGGAGACATGCCATAGAAACAGTCAGACGCTATATTTTGAAATCGCTTTTCCAACCCTTGGCATCATTTGAGGAGATGCATTCATGCTTAGCAAATTAAAAGCCATATTGGGGAGCACGCTGCTTGCGGCGTGCGTACCCATACTGCTCGGGGCGCCGACCGCGGCACAAGCGGCCGATGGCGAAAAATACACGCTCACCATCCAGACCGCCGTGCCGCCGGCGAGCCTGTACTTCAAGCTGCTGGAACAATTCAGCAAGCAGGTGGACACCATGTCCGGTGGCCGCCTCAAGGTCGAGGTGCTCGCCGCCGGTGCCGTGGTGGGCCCGTTTGAAATCCTGGACGCGGTTGACAACAACGTGGTCAACGGTGGCTACGTGTGGCCCAACTACTTCACCGGGAAGAACTCGGCCTTCGTTCTCTTTTCCAATGTTCCGGCCAGTACGGGACTGGACCAGCGCAGCATGATCGCCTGGTACTACCATGGCGGCGGTGAAGAGCTTTACCGCGAGTTGCTCGAAGACGTCATGAAGCTGAACGTGAAGGTGCTGCTGGTGCAGCCCATGGGGCCGGATCCGCTGGGCTGGTTCAGCAAGCCCATCAATTCCATGGAAGACTTCAAGA
This sequence comes from Ottowia sp., assembly GCA_023228705.1. Lineage (GTDB taxonomy): Bacteria > Pseudomonadota > Gammaproteobacteria > Burkholderiales > Burkholderiaceae_C > Ottowia. The sequence continues at coordinate 7,691 of JALOAS010000052.1, forward strand.
AGCTGAAGTACCGCTCGCCACCGGGCGTTCCCGGCGAGACTTACGAGCTCATGGGAATTTCTACCGTAGGCATTCCCGGCGGAGACATCGTCCCCGCAGCACAGCGTGGCGTGATCGACGCGGCGGAGTGGATTGGCCCGGCCGATGACAAGAACCTGGGGTTGCAGAAGATCTGGAAGAACTACTACCTGCAGGGGCTGCATCAGCAGACCGACGTGGGCCAGATCCAGATCAACGGTGACTTCTGGAAATCGCTGCCGGCCGACCTGCAGGAAATCCTCAAGGTGGCGGCCAAGGCCAACATTGCCGATACGCTGGACGCAAACATCTACGACAACTCCGTTGCCCTGCATGACTTCGAGCAGAATGAAGGCGTCGTCCTGCACGACACGCCTGCCGAGTACTACACGGATTTCATCAATGCGGAGCGGCAGGTCACCAAGAAGTATTCGGAGAAAAATCCCTTCTTCAAGAAGGTGCTGGATTCGCAGACCGAGTTTGCCAAGATGGTCTATCCGTATCGTTCGCGGATTCTCACGCTGACCGACCAGATGGTGAAGACCGCCGAGGAAGCGCGCCAGGCGGACCAGTAGTCCGACCGCACACTGCCCGCGGGAACTGCGCTCCCGTGAGACGCGCAGGCATCACGGCTCGCCGTGGCGCCTGCGTTTTTTTGGCATCAAGACACGTGTTTTGTCGTAGGCGGGGCAGAATTTCGCAGCGTCAATGAGCTGCTTGACGCCATTTGCCGCCCGCCATTTTCTGAATATCCGGATTCTGGTGTCGGGTCTGGTGCCTGACAAGATTGTGGCCGCCGGGCGTGTGATGCAGGTTTTGCCCCAGACTGGTCCTTTGACGATTTGGAAGCGGATGTGGATTTTGAGGTCCACTGCGCTGGCTCGGGCCACTTGGTGACTTACGACACCGACGGGCAGCCGCCGACCTGTTTCAGACATTGATGGAGTTTGATAACGTAAAATGGGTGCTTCGGACTTTAGCTGCGGGCACGTCATGCGCGATATTGGACTTGCAGCCGTAGCAGGCTGGCAGAGAAGTTTGTATGCTGATATCTTCGGATAGCCGCGGCCGTCTGACTGTCCTGAGCAGGTTCGGTACAGACCCGGGATCGCTGCGTGCGAGCATCTATATTCCTAAGAGCTTCCCGGAGAACGGTCCGCTCGTCGTCGTGCTGCATGGCAGCGGCCAGTCGGCAGAGAGCTATGATTCCGGATCAGGCTGGTCCGCTCTCGCCGACGAATGCAGTATAGCGCTGCTCTTTCCGGAGCAAAGACGGACCAACAACGCGACTGGCAGCTTCAACTGGTTCATGCCTGACGACAGCCGTCGCGGCGGCGGCGAGGCGCTCTCCATTCGTCAAATGATCAGCCAAGTCGTTGACGATCACGCCGTGGACCCGTCGCGCGTCTTCATCACGGGGCTGTCATCGGGAGGCGCCATGACATCTGTGATGCTGGCGACCTATCCAGAGGTGTTTGCGGGGGGCGCGATCATCGCCGGGCTGCCCTATGGCAGCGCGGACACCCTGACACAGGCGATCTTTCGCATGAAGGGATATGGGCAGCCTCTGTCGGACCGCGAGCTCAACGCGCTTGTGCGCGGAGCCTCGAGATTCACCGGTCCCTGGCCCACGATCTCGGTCTGGCATGGCGGCCGCGATACGATCGTCGCCAGTTCCAACGCCGATTCCATCGTCCGGCAGTGGCAGAAGATCCACAAAGTTGAAGGGTCGCCAACACGGGTGGAGAAGGTCAACGGCTTTCGCCGGCAGGTCTGGTGCGACGCTGATGGGCGGGAGGTGATCGAGGAATACATCATTGGGCGAATGGGCCATGGCACGCCGATCAGCGCCGGGGGAGACGAAGGCCTTGGAGAAGAGGGCCTTGGAGAAGAGGGCAAGCATATGCTGGAAGTCGGTGTTTCCTCGACCCGCCGCATAGCGAATTTCTGGGGCCTCACGCGGAAGTGAGTAAGGGAACTGTGGTCCGGACGTGTTCCTTCCGCATATCAGCCCGCACGGGTGGCAGTCCTGACGAAAACCGAGGCCAGAGTGGTCAGCGTGCACTTTTTCACAGCGTCTCCGGCTGTCTGGAAAGTCTGCTTCTGGCCGACAGGCGCCACCCCAAGCAATCTGCTCGTCGAACGGGTCGACCTGCATGCCGGTCCGGCAAGCTGCAATTCGTCGCCCGCAATTGCGGTAGATCAACCGCCGGTCCGGCTCGATGCGGGCATCGCGGAAGCGTGGCGGGCGCCTTTCAGGGGTGATCTTTGCAGCGATCCGGCAAGGGGCTCCCAGCGATCAGCAACGCAAGGATCATGCGCAGCTTCGCTATGTCCTTGCCGCGTTTTCCGGCGTTGCGCACGTTACGCCTGAAGGCGCTCGAACGGCGATGTGTGAGCCTCAAAGGCCCAAATCTTTGAACCGGGCATCGGCCCTGTTGAACCGTTTGACCTTCCCGGCCTTGAGCCCGTCGATCGCCTTGCGGGCTGTGTGGGCGGAACGGCTACGTCGAACGGAATCCGCCCGTCCTCAGCGACTTGCAGGAAGTAGTTGAAGATTTCCTCGTGGACCATCTCCCGCATCACTCCTGATCGGGACGGGCAGCATGGCACTGCCAGGCCCGGTCACGTCAGGCCCACGGCAAGCAACACGCCCAGGTAGGAAACGGCCGCGATGGACACGGTCGAGATGGCGCCCAGCACCAGCGCGCGCGGACCGGTGGCCATCAGGATGCGCACCTTGACCCCGACCCCGAGCCCGAACAGCGCGGCAGCCAGGAAAATGGTGGTGAGGATCTTGGCGCCAGCAAGCACCTCGTCGGGCAGCACCCCGGTGGTGCGCACCACGACCATGGCCAGAAAGCCCAGCACGAACAGGGGGATCAGCGGCGGCCGCTTGCCGCCCGCGCTGGCGTCCGCTGCACTGCGCCGGCGCGCCGCGTAGGCAATGATCGCGATCATGGGCGCGAGCATGATGACGCGCGCCAGCTTGACGACGATGGCCGTGGCCAGCGATTCTTCACCCGCCGGGGACGCCGCGGCCACCACCTGGGCCACTTCGTGCACGCTGGCGCCAGCCCACGCGCCATACGCTTCGTTGCCCAGGTGCAGCAGACCTTGCAGAAACGGCCACGCGAACATGGCGACGGTGCCGAATATGGTCACCAGGGCAATGGCCATGGCCACCTCGTCATCGTCGGCGTCACGGGCGCCCTGCATGGCGGCAATGGCCGAAGCGCCACAAATGGAAAACCCGGTGGCCGTGAGCAGCGACAGGTCTTCGGACAGGCCCAGGCGCCGCCCCACCCAGACCGTGAACAAATAGCCGAAGGCAACCACCGCCACGACGACCAGCAGCAGGTGGCCCCCAAGTCCCAGGACTTCGAGCAGGGACAGTTGCAATCCGAGAAATACCACGCCGATGCGCAGCAGCTTTTTTGTCGACAGCGACAGGCCGGGCGTGACGCGCGGCGTGACGATGCCGATGTTGGCGGCAACCACGCCGAGCAGCACGCCTGCGGTCAGCGGGCTGACCACCGGCACCAGCCAGTTGATGAGGAAAGCCAGCAAGGTGCCTGCGGCAGCGTAGGCAAAGCCGGGCAGCAGCTGCGTGGCGAACAGCCTGGTCTTTTCCGCACGCGTGGCGCCTGCGGGCGCCTGGGTCAACTCGAACCGGGTGCCGGCGAGTCCGGGCAGCTGTTCGTAAGCCCACTGCAGCAGCTCATGCTCGGAGATGACGGCTTTCGGATCCCTCTCGATCACGGTCACCACGTCTTCGCTGTTGCGTGCGTCGGGCGTGGCGACCACTTTGGTGGAGCTGATGGCCGGATGCGTCAGCAACGCCTCTTCCACCGTGCGGCGATACACGGCAATGCCGCGGCGCATGATGATGTGGGTCGGCCTGTCCACCATCACGTAGTGGCCCGTTTCGCTGCGGCGCGCGTAGTAGCCGGTATGAAACCAGCCATCGTGCATGACCGATTCGGTGGTGTCGGGTTGCTGGTAATAGCCCGCCATCAGGCCCGGTCCGCGCACTTGCAGGATGCCGGTGTCCGGACCGGCAATCTCCGTTCCTGCCGAATCGACCAGGCGCACCTGGGTGCCTTCCAGCGGCGTGCCCACCGATCCCGGCTCGCGGTCGCCCGGCCGGGCGTGCAGCGCCACCATGCCGGTCTCGGACAGGCCAAATCCCTCCAGCGGCAACACGCCCAGCTGCTGCTCGAACGTGTCGCGCACGGCCACGGGCAACGGCGCCAGCTGGGAGGAAACCATGCGCAGGCAGGCACGCGCCGCCTCGGCTTGCGACGGCGCCTGCTGGGCGGCCGACGCAAGCGCCCAGAGCATGCTGGGCGTGGCCACGAAGGTCGTGATTTTTTCGGCGGCGATCAGCTCCAGCGCCGCGTCAGGATCGAAGCGCGGCTTCATCACCAGCGTGGCACCGACGGCGATGCCGGCGTTGAGCTGCAGCGACTGCGTGACCACGTGGAACAGCGGCAGTGCCACCAGCTGGACCTGGGGCTCGCCGCCGTCACCCCGGAACAGATCGGCAATGGCCGCTGCGCCGTACATGAGGGCGGCGTGCGTCAGCAGCACGCCACTGACCGGGCCGCGCGTGCGTTTGGGGTAGGTCATTACGGCCGCGTCGCCGGGCGCGCTGCGCACCAGATCCAGGGTGTCCGGCTGCTCGCCAAGGAGCGCATCCAGCGCCGTTTCGGTGGGATCGATCAGGATCAGCTCCCGGCACGAGGGCACCTGCCGGGCCGCGTTTTGCGCCGCGTCGGCAGACGGCACGCCATCCGGGCCAACCACGCAAATGTGCATGACGGCGCCGCAGTCGCGCAGCCGGCGCGTCAGCAACTGGCCTCCGATCAGGGCGTTGAGCGGGACCACGATCGCGCCCGCGCGCATGATGCCGTAGTAAGCCACGACGAATTCCGGGCCGTTGAGCGCGCTCAATGCCACCCGGTCACCCGCCTTGACGCCACGGCTGATGAGCAGGTTCGCCATGCGGCTGACGGCGCGGTCAAGTTCGGCGTAACTCAGGCGCCGGGACCACTTGACGATGGCCGTTCGATCTGCATTCGCGCGTGCGGTCCGGGCAAGCAAATGGTCCAGACGAGCAGGCTGTTCCGAGCTTGCCTGGATGGCGTGTGCAGGATTATTGTTTGGCATGCACCGGATTGTGATCGATTGCCGTGCAGAGCTCAAGTCTGCGGAGCATGTGAGCCGCACGGAGACACCTCGACAATCGGGGCAGTCATTTGCCGCTTGCTGGCTGGCAAGCATCGTCAGCTCACCGGATGACAGATGACCTTGGCCCATGAAGGTTTGACGTCATGCGTTGGGCGTTGAGCGTGGTCGGCATACTCCGGACGCTGGACGCAATTCGCTCAACCTCTTCATGAAGGCGCCAGCGAGGTCAGTGGTCATGCGCGTGGTGTTGCTGTGCATCGTTTCTCATCAGGTGCCGCCGTGTGCCGTCACGGTTTTTGCAGCGGCTCACGGGCGTCCGGCACGCTACTGCACGGGCGGGCGCGGGCGGATGCCCTCGTGCGCGCCCTGGAACCGGGGCAACTCGTCGTCGGCAGATTTCGTGTCGGTCGTGTTGACGCCCTGTCGAGGGTTTTCCCGGATGGTGACGCATGGGGCGGCTCTGTATCATGAAAAACCCGCATGAGTTCATGCGATGGGCGTGCCGCCAGCGGGTCGTGTCTGGCCGGGGAGGGCCATGCCAATATGACGTTCGGAAAAAAAGCAAGCAAGCTGCTCACGTGGATTACCGAAGGCGCCGGCGTGGTCGGCATGCTGGTCATCCTGTACTGCATGATCTTTGGCGTCTCAGACGTGTTTCTGCGGTACGTTCTCAATGAACCTTCGCTGTGGATAGGCACCACGCTGCAGGCTGCGCTGGTGATCCTGGCCTGCGTCGCCGGCGGCTACTCGTATTACCACGGGGACTTCATCAAGCTCGACCTGTTTTATGCCAACCTGTCGATCCGGACCCGCGCCGTGTTCGACGTCATCACCGCCGTGTTCACGTTCATGTTCCTGGTGGTGCTGATCTGGAAAGGGTGGCAGGCTGGCATGTTCTCGCTCAAGCTGGGTCAGGTGACGCCAACCGCCGTACCCATCCCGCTGGCGCCCATCAAGCTGCTCATACCCGCAGCGGCAGTGCTCATGCTGCTGCTGGTCCTGAGGCAGCTTTATCGTGACATCCGGACCGTACGCGGGCTGGAAAACGACATAGAAATTCCGTACGACACGAACAAGCTGTACGAAGAATAGAGAATCACCAATCCCCCAGGAGAAATCAATGAAGAGACGTTCTTTGCTCAGGTCGGTCCCGGCCATGGCCGCTTTTGCCGCGCTGCCGGCCGCAGTGCGTGCTGCAGAAAACGACGGTCCTCCGGACAAGGTGACCAAATGGACCTTCCAGCCGGCGTTTGACAGCTCCGACGCAGGCTGGGATCGCGGGCTGATTCCCTGGGTCAAGGCAGTCGAGGAGGCCACCGAAGGAACGGTCAAGATACGGGTTGAGCCCGTGGGCGCGCTGACCACCGGGTCGGAGGCGTTCAGCGCCTGCGCGGCCGGAATGACCGATGGCTACGCCGGCTGGGCCACGGTCTATGGCGGCGAACTGCCCGAAGGCTATCTGGCGTATGGCATGGCCATGGGCGCGTCCAGCCCCGAGGAGGCCTGGGCCGCGATGTGGGGCGATCCCAAGTACCGCATCGGCGACATCGTGCAGGAGGCGGCGCATCGGATTGGCCTGCACTGGGTGGGCTGGACCGACCAGGGCCCCAACTCGATGTTCACCAACTTTCCCATCCGCAAGCTGGAGGACCTCAAGGGCAAGAAGATGCGTGCCGGCGGCCCACAGGCGCTGTTCCACAAGGCCATGGGCGGGGCGCCGGTTTCCATGGATGCCGGCGACATCTACACGGCGATCAAGCTGGGCACCATAGAGGGCACGTACTGGGACACCGGCGGCATTGCCGACATGCACTTTGAAGAAGTGATCAAGTACGCGAGCCAGCCCGGCTGGTGCCCGGCACAGCACCAGGAGACCTATGTCAACCTCAAGAAGTGGAACGAGCTGACGCCCTGGCAGCAAAAGAAGATAGAAGGGCTGTTTGAGCCGCTTTACTTTGAAACCAGCAAGTTGCACCTGGAAGCCGCAGATGGCGCCCTGCAAACGCTGAAGGATGCCGGCGGCGAGGTCATCACCATGTCTGACGAGGAAGTACAGCGCATGCGTGACAAGTCCGTGAACGAAGTCTGGCCCGACGTGGCCAAGCTGTCCAAGGGCAACGCCGAAGGCGTGAAGCTCTGGGAGCAGTACTTCAAGGATCGCGCCTGATCCTGATCCGGCATCAGCCAGTCCCGCACGGCGGGGCTGGCTGCCGCCATGGCGCTGCCGTGTCCTCCTGAAAATCCAGCAAAAAAGAGGAATCCCGGATGAGCCTGGAGGTCATCACCTTCCTGTACTTCGGCGTCATGTTCGCGGTCCTCTTCATGGGATTGCCCGTGGCGTTTGGCCTGGGCGGCACGGCCGTCCTGTTTGCGGCCATCTTCTCGCCACGGTCGCTGCTGGCCATTCCCAGCGCGTTTTTCTCGACGCCCTGGAATTCAGTTCTCGTCACCATCCCCATGTTCTTGCTGATGGGGAACCTGATCCGCTATTCCGGAATCGCGGACGCTGCGTACGAGGCCGTCTACAAGATCTTTGGTCATATTGCCGGGGGGCTGGCCGCAGGCACGGTCCTGGTCTGCACCGTTTTTGCCGCGGTCACGGGCATCACGCCGCCGGCGACGATCACGATGGGACAGATCGCGTACCCATCGATGATGAAGTACAAGTACAGCCGCAAGATCGCCATAGGGTCCATAGGCGCCGGTGGTGCGCTGGGGGCGCTGATTCCGCCCAGCGTGCCGTTCATCTTCTACGGGCTGCTGGCCAATGCATCCATCGGCGACCTCTTCCTGGCCGGTGTCATCCCGGGCCTCATGCTGGCCACGTTCTACGTGACGTACATTCTCGTGCGCTGTCGCGTGCAGCCGGAGATCGGACCGGCGCTGCCGGACGACCAGCGCTTCACGCGCGCTGAAAAGGTCCGCTCTGTCCTGGATATCTGGCCGTTTGCGGTGCTCATCATCATCGTGCTGGGGTCGATCTGGGGCGGCATTGCAACGCCGGCCGAGTCGGCCTGCTTTGGCGCCGCCGGGGCGATGCTGATCAACATGATGTACCGCCAGCTCACCTGGCAGGTCTTTCGCGACTCCATGGTTTCCACGCTCAGCCTGTGCGGCATGGGCTTCTGGATCCTGATCGGTGCCAACATCTACCTGAACATCTTCAACGCGCTGGGCGCGCAGGACCTGCTGACGCAGCTGGTGCTGGGCATGCCCGGTGGCGAGAACGGCATCCTGTTCATGATGATGCTGATCGTGCTGGTGCTGGGCATGGTGATGGACGACTGGGCCATCATCATGCTGTGCACGCCGCTGTTCCTGCCCATCATCAACGAGCTGGGAATCAACAAGATCTGGTTTGGCACGCTGTTCATCGTCAACATCCAGATTGCCTACCTGTCGCCGCCTTTTGGCTTCGTGCTGTTCTGGATCAAGGGCATCCTGCCCAAGAGCGTCAACATGGGGCAGGTGTACAACTCCGTCTGGCCGTTCATCGTGTTGCAGGTGACTGGGCTGCTCTTGATTTTCTTCTTCCCGCAGATCGCGCTCTGGCTGCCCAATCTCATGAAGTAGCCGCACCCGCATGCCCGGGGCTGCGTGCGGCGCACGCCATCACCCGGTAGCGGAACTGCGAACCGTGGCGCCATCAGTCCTTGTGGCGTGTGCATGGCGTCCCGCCACAGGCGCCTGGCGTGCACGCCTGCAGGGCATTCAGGCCGTGACGATCTGGCGCGGGTCCAGGCGCGTGGGCGCAGCGCCCGGGGCCACTCTCAGGACTTCGGCGCGGTAACCGCCGGCATCCACGTGCCAGTCGCTGAGCACCACGCGCGCCAGTGCGCGGCCCTGGGCATCGGGGCCCAGCGCGTGGTCGGCCGGCTTGTGCGTGTGGCCGTGGATGAGGATGGCGGCATCGGCCTGCTGCAGCCAGTGGCGCGCCAGGTCGTCGTCGGCGTCGGCGTAGCGGGCCGGGTCGAGTTCGGCCTGCTGCCCGCTGCTGTGCGCGCGCATCTGACGCGCCAGCGTGCGCCGTTCCTCAAGCGGCAGTGCCAGCACGCGCTGTTGCCAGGCCGGGCTGCGCACCTGCCTGCGGTACTGCTGGTAGGCCACATCGTCCACGCACAGCAGGTCGCCGTGCGAGAGCAGCAGGCGCTGGCCGCTGGCCAGGACGAGGAGGGTGGGGTCGGTGCTCAGGTCACGGACGTCGTGGCGCAGCAAGAACGCGCTGCCCACAAGAAAATCCCGGTTGCCGCGCATGAAGGCCAGGTCGGCAGCGCACTGGTCCAGTACGCTGCCGCAGCGGGCTTCAAAGCTGCCCGGGAAGGCCGCGTCGTCGCCTGGCCAGGCCTCGAACAGGTCGCCCAGGATGACAACCGCATCGGCCTGCGTTGCGCGCATGTAGCGTGCCCAGGCGTCGAAGGTCTGCGGCTCTTCGGGCTTGAGGTGCAGGTCGGAGATGAAGTCCACCGTGCGCCAGTGCGCAGGCGCGCGCAGCGTGCTGAACTGCAGCAGCCCGGGCACGTGCGGCGCAGGGCTCAGACGGCCAGCGCTTTTTCCAGGACCACGTCCTCGGTGGGCACGTCGTCGTGGGACCCGCTGCGGCCGGTGGCCACGTCCCTGATGCCGTCAACCACGTCCTGGCCAGCGACGACCTTGCCGAACACGGCGTAGCCCCAGCCCTGGCTGCTGGGCGCCTTGAAGTTCAGGAAGTCGTTGTCGGCCACGTTGATGAAGAACTGTGCGGTGGCCGAATGCGGGTCGCCGGTGCGCGCCATGGCGACAGTGTAGCAGTCGTTCTTCAGCCCGTTGTCGGCTTCATTGGTGATGGGCGCCTGGCAGGGTTTTTGCGTCATGCCGGGAGCAAATCCGCCACCCTGGATCATGAAGCCGGGGATGACCCGGTGGAACACGGTGTTGTCGTAATGGCCGCTTTGCACGTAGGAGAGGAAGTTGGCAACCGACTTGGGCGCCTTGTCCTGGTCCAGCTCCAGCGTGATGACGCCGCGGCCGCTGATGTGGAGTTCTACCTTGGGGTTGCTCATGCGGAAATTTCCTGGGATTCAGTCTGTGATGGTTCGGGCCGATTCAATGACGACCGCCTGCCTGGGCGCGTCGCTGCGGAACGGGCCGGCCGCGCCGGTGGGCACGTCGCGGATCCGGTCTATGGTGTCCAGTCCGGAAACCACCTGGCCAAATACCGTGTAGCCGTACAGTTGCGGGTTGTTTTCCAGGTCCGCGCGCGGCACGTTGCGGTAGGTCCGGCCCATGTGGGTGAACTGGGCCACCGGATCGCCATCGGGGATGGGCACCGGGTCCAGGCGCTCATTATCCACCACGTTGATGAAGAACTGCGCCGTGGCGGAGTGTGGATCGCCGGTGCGTGCCATGGCCAGGCTGCCGCGCCGGTTGTGCAGTCCGGCAGCCAGCGCCTTGCGGCCCTCATGCGCGATGGGGTCGCGCGTGGGCTTTTGCCTGTAGGTGGTATCAAAGCCGCCGCCCTGGACCATGAAGCCGGCAATGACGCGATGGAAGAGGGTGCCGTCGTAGAACCCCTCGCGCACGTAGGCGAGGAAATTCTCCACCGTTTGCGGCGCCTTGTCGGGGTAGAGCTCCACCACGAAGTCCCCCTGGCTGGTCTTGAACCGGACCTGGGGGTTGGCCGCCAGCGCCGCCTGACCCAGGCTCAGGCACAGGACGGCAACGCCCGTGGCGGCGCTGCGACGAAGAAGAGTTCTGCGTGATGCAAGCATGCAATGGGGCTCAATTGCCGGATTTGGTGGCGTTGTCCTGCATCAGCTCGCGCAGGACCTCGATCTTGTGGCTGACGCGGGACGAGGTGTTGCCCGACTTGCGGGCCTGTTCATACGCTTGCTGCGCCAGCCGAAGGCGCACGTCGCCCATGTTCTCCAGCGCGGTGGCGTAACCGGGGTTTATGCGCAGCGCCGATTCCAGCGCCTCTTCCGCGGCCTTGAGCCGGCCGCTGTCGGCGTACAGCACGGCCAGGTTGTTCCAGGGCTCGGCCAACTCCGGGTACTCCTGCGTCAGCTCGGTGAGCAACGCCTGCGCCTGCTCGGTCTGGCCCTCGCTGCTGAGCAGGTTGGCCTTGACAAAGCGCATCTGCGGGTCGCCGGGGTGCTCCTTCATGTAGGCGTCGGCCTGGGCCAGCGCCTGCTCCGCCTGGCCGCTGCGGTACAGCTTCTGCACGTCGCCGTACGCATCGGCGCGGGCCGGGCCAGCCGCCCCCAGCAGGGCGAACAAGGCCAGTGCGGCCGCCGCAGCGGCGTGGCCCGATCGCTGCAGGACTGGGCTGGCGCGCTTGCGGAGGGCAGGGAGTCGGGGCATGGGCGTATGCAGGGACGGCAACGCCCGGCAGCACTGGCGCTGCGGCTGGCGTCTTATACTGCGAGCGATTGTAGTGCGTGCCTGCCGGATCTGTTTTCCGGCGTGGCTGCGCGCTGTTTGCCGCCTGCCCCAAGCTTTCATGACTTTGCGCATCTACAACACGCTTTCGCGCCAGACCGAGGTTTTCGAGCCCATGGAGCCGGGCCGCGTTCGCATGTACGTCTGCGGCATCACGGTCTATGACCTGTGCCACATCGGGCACGCGCGCTCGGCGGTTGCGTTTGACGTGGTGCTGCGCTGGCTGCAGGCCAGCGGCTACGACGTCACCTTCGTGCGCAACATCACGGACATAGAAGACAAGATCATCCGCCGTGCCCAGGAGCAGGGCATCAGCGTGCGCGAGCTGACGGACCGCATGATTGTCGAGATGTACCGCGACTTTGACGCGCTGGGCATTGCGCGGCCCACGCACGATCCGCGGGCCACGGACTACGTGCCGCAGATGCTTGAACTGATAGCCGCGCTGCAGCAGAAGGGGCTGGCCTACCAGGCGGAAAACGGCGACGTCAATTACGCCGTGCGCCTGTTCGAGGACTATGGCAAGCTGTCGGGCAAGACGCTGGACGAGCTGCGTGCGGGCGAGCGCGTGCAGGTGAGTGATGCCAAGCACGACCCGCTGGACTTCGTGCTCTGGAAGGCCGCCAAGTCGGACGAGCCCGAAGGCGCCCGCTGGGACAGCCCCTACGGCATAGGCCGGCCCGGCTGGCACATCGAGTGCTCGGCCATGAGCGCCGCGCTGCTGGGCAACACCTTTGACATACACGGAGGCGGCGCGGACCTGAGTTTTCCGCACCACGAGAACGAGATCGCGCAGAGCGAGGGCGCCAACGAGCAGCCGCTGGCGCGGCTGTGGATGCACAACGGCTTTGTCAACGTGGACAACGAGAAGATGTCCAAGTCGCTGGGCAACTTCTTCACCATCCGCGAGGTGCTGCAGCAGTTTGACGCCGAGACCATCCGCTTTTTCATCGTGCGCGCGCACTACCGCAGCCCGCTCAACTACAGCGACGCGCACCTGCACGACGCCCGTGCCGCGCTCAAGCGCCTGTACACCGCGCTGGACGCGGTGCCACCGGCGCCGGTGACGCTGGACTGGACGCATCCGGCGGCAGCCCGCTTCAAGGCGGCCATGGACGAGGACTTCGGCACGCCGGAAGCGGTGGCCGTCCTGTTTGACCTGGCCAGCGCGGTCAACCGCCACCGCAGCGCCGAGGATGCCGGGCTGCTGCGGGCGCTGGGCGGCTGCCTGGGGCTGCTGCAGGGCGATCCGCAGGCGTTCCTGCAGGCTGGCAGCGCGTTGAGCGAGGATGCCATTGAAGCGCAGATCGCCGAGCGTGCCGCGGCCAAGCAGGCGCGTGACTTCGCGCGGGCAGACCGCATCCGGGACGAGCTGCGCGCCTCGGGAATCGTGCTCAAGGACACGGCACGGGGCACGAGCTGGGAGGTGGCCGGCTGATGGCAGCGCGGCAGCCATGGAACAGGCCATGAATACGCCCGAAGCAGCCCCTGCGGTGGCCACGCCAGGCTACTGGCGCCAGGCGTGCCACCATCTGGCGCGGGAGGACCGCATCCTCAAGCGGCTGATCCCGCGCTACGGCAGCGCCAGCCTGGAATCGCGCGGCGACCCTTTTGTGACCCTGGCGCGGTCCATCGTCGGGCAGCAGATCTCGGTGAAGGCCGCGCAGGCGGTGTGGGACCGCTTTGCCGCAGTTGCCGGCCACGTCAGGCCGGACGCGGTCCTGCGCCTGACCGACGACGCCATGCGCGGCGCCGGTCTGTCGCGGCGCAAGGTCTCCTACCTGCAGGATCTGGCCCGGCATTTTGAAAATGGCAAAATCCGTGTCCAGGACTGGGCGCATTTGCCGGACGAGACCATCATCGGCGAGCTGGTGACCATACGCGGCATAGGCCGCTGGACCGCCGAGATGTTTCTCATCTTCCACCTGCTGCGACCGGACGTGCTGCCGCTGGACGACGTGGGGCTGGTCAAGGCCGTGAGCATCAACTATTTCTCGGGCGAGACCGTGAGCCGCAGCGAAATTCGCGAAGTGGCCGCAGGCTGGGCGCCGTGGCGCAGCGTGGCCACCTGGTACATGTGGCGCTCGCTGGATCCGCTGCCGGTGGCGTACTGAGCAACCGTGCCGCAGCAGCAACGCCCGGAGCCGGACCGCGCGGCCTGGATTTGGCGCACCCGTGCACCCGTCCGGCAGAATCATGCACCGCACAGCAAGCCGCGACGATTCGGCGCGTGTCGTGCCAAGGGAGCATATTTTGGCCAAGCGTACGTTTCTGGATTTTGAAAAGCCCATTGCCGAGCTGGAAGGCAAGATCGCCGAACTGCGCAGCGTGCAGTCGGAGAACTCGGTTGACATTTCCCGGGAAATTGCACAGCTGGACGCCAAGAGCGTCAAGCTGACCAAGAGCATCTACAAGGACCTGACACCGTGGCAGATCACCAAGATCGCGCGGCATCCGGACCGGCCGTACACGCTGGACTACGTGCAGCATTGCTTTTCTGATTTCATCGAGCTGCACGGGGACCGGCATTTTGCCGATGACCGCAGCATCGTGGGCGGGCTGGCGCGCTTCAACGGCAGTGCCTGCATGGTGCTTGGCCATCAGAAGGGGCGCGACACCAAGGAGCGTGCCGCGCGCAACTTCGGCATGACGCGGCCGGAAGGCTACCGCAAGGCGCTGCGCCTGATGAAGCTGGCCGAGAAATTCGGCCTGCCGCTGTTCACGTTCATCGACACGCCCGGGGCCTTTCCCGGCGTGGACGCCGAAGAGCGCGGGCAGTCCGAAGCCATAGGCCGCAACATCTTCGAGATGGCGCAGTTGCGCGTCCCCATTATCGCCACCGTCATCGGCGAAGGCGGCTCCGGCGGTGCGCTGGCCATTGCCGTGGGCGATGAGGTGCTGATGCTCCAGTATTCCATCTACTCGGTCATCAGTCCCGAAGGCTGTGCCTCCATCCTCTGGAAAACCAGCGACGAGGCCGAACAGGCCGCTGCGGCGCTGGGTGTCACCGCGCCCCGGCTCAAGCCGCTGGGCCTCATCGACCGGGTCATCAACGAACCCACGGGCGGGGCGCACCGCAACCCCGAGGAAGTGGCCAAGACGGTCAAGCGGGCACTCAGCGACGCGCTGCGCCGCGTCGGGCATCTGAAGACCAACGAGTTGCTGGAGCGGCGCTACCAGCGATTGCGGGCCTATGGCCAGTTCAACGTCGCCGCCCAGGGCTGAGCGTTGCGTCTGCCTCTGGCGCGACACGGGTCCGCAAGCGCGGTGGCCAGTCGCATGATGGCCAGCTGCCAGCCTACGCCGCAATGACGATGCCGGCTGCCGATCCCAAACGGGTCGACCGCGCCATGGACGCGTTTGCGGCGCAGCAGCCCGCGCTGCCGCTGGCCGTCACGTACAGCGGCGGCGCGGATTCATCGGCGC
>JALOAS010000053.1 GCA_023228705.1 Ottowia sp.
TTGAGCGTTGAGCGTTGAGCGTTGAGCGTTGAGCGTTGAGCGTTGAGCGTTGAGCGTTGAGCGTTGAGCGTTGAGCGTTGAGCGTTGAGCGTTGGGCGTGGTGGGTTCACGTTGGACGCTGAACGCTTGACGCCCAACCTTCATCAGCCGCCGCAGGCGGCGATCATCCGAGGCCCCAAGGGCCGAGATCATCTGTCATCCGGACAGGTTGAGCGTTGGGCGTGGTGGGTTCACGTTGGACGCTGGACGCTGGACGCCAAACCTTTCATCAGCCGCCAAAGGCGGCTTTCATACAAGGCCCGCACGGGCCGAGGTCATCTGTCATCTGTCATCTGTCATCTGTCATCCAGAGCGGGGAATCGCGGCGAGGGCGTCGCTCCCACTGCGCAACAGAGCTATGCCTCGACCACCTCAAAGGATGTGGTGATCTGGGCGGTCTTGCCCAGCATGACCGACGCCGAGCAGTACTTGTCGTGGCTGAGTGCAATGGCGCGCTTGACCGCGTCGGGCGGGATCCCGCTGCCCTGCACGATGAAGTGCATGTGGATGCGGGTGAAGACGCGGGGTGGCTCGGCGGCGCGCTCGCTGCTGAGCTGGACGCTGCAGCCGCGCACGTCGTGGCGGCCGCGGCGCAGGATCATGACGACGTCGTAGGCGCTGCAGCCGCCGGTGCCGGCCAGCACGGTTTCCATGGGCCGCGGCGCCAGGTTCTGGCCGCCTTTTTGCGGCGCGGCGGCATCAGGCGCGCCGTCCATGGCCAGCACGTGACCGGAGCCGGTTTCAGCAACAAAGCCCATGGCAGAGCGGGCCCCGGTGGCGCCGGTCCAGGTGACGGTGCATTCCATGCGAATTTGCCTTGGTACGGAAGTGGGGTTGGAAAGGGGTTGCTGCAGCGCAACAAAAGACTTGTCGTGTCCGGCCTGCCAGCCTATAGTAACCGCATGCTGGCACACGGGCCGGCGTCCGTTGTCTCCTCCACCCCTTTTGTCAGAAAAGGTGGTTTCAAGCCCCGGGCTCACGCTGCGGGGCTTTTTTTCATGCGCCGCGGCAGATCCATGCGCCCGCCTGCGGTTTCCTTATGATGGTGCGTTTTTGCCACCGCCACCGCATTGCCATGTCCAGCCCCGAATCTACCGTCCAGCCGCTGACCTCGACCGACTACCTGAAGCAGGTGCTGACGGCGCGGGTGTACGACGTGGCCATAGAGTCCGACCTGACACCGGCCAGGGTATTGAGCAGGCGCCTGCACAACACGGTGCTGCTCAAGCGCGAGGACCAGCAGGCGGTGTTCTCGTTCAAGCTGCGTGGCGCGTACAACAAGATGGCGCACCTGTCGGCCGAGCAGCTTGAAAAGGGCGTGATCTGCGCCAGTGCCGGCAACCACGCACAGGGCGTGGCGCTTGCGGCGCGGCGCATGGGCACGCGCGCGGTGATCGTCATGCCGACGACGACGCCGCAGGTCAAGGTCGACGCCGTGGAGGCGCTGGGCGGCGAGGTGGAGCTGGCGGGCGACAGCTATTCGGACGCGTATGCCCGCGCCGTCCAACTGCAGCAGGCTCAAGGCCTCACCTTTGTGCACCCTTTTGACGATCCGCTGGTGATTGCCGGCCAGGGCACCATCGCGATGGAAATCCTGCGCCAGCAGCAGGGGCCGCTGGACGCGGTTTTTGTACCCATAGGTGGCGGCGGCCTGATCAGCGGCGTGGCGGGCTACATCAAGGCGGTGCGTCCGGAAGTGAAGATCATCGGCGTGCAGATGAACGACTCCAGCGCCATGGCGCAGTCGGTGCATGCCGGCGAGAGGCTGGCGCTGGCCGACGTGGGGCTGTTTGCCGACGGCACGGCGGTCAAGCAGGTGGGCGAAGAGACGCTGCGCATTGCGCGTGAGCTGGTCGATGAATTTGTCCTGGTCAGCACCGACGGCGTGTGCGCGGCGATCAAGGACGTGTTCATCGATACGCGCAGCATCATCGAGCCGTCGGGCGCGATGTCCGTGGCCGCGGTGAAACAATACGTGGCGGAGCATGACACCCGCGGCGAAACGTACGTGGCCATCCTGTCCGGCGCCAACATGAACTTCGAGCGCCTGCGCTTTGTGGCCGAGCGCGCCGAGGTGGGCGAGGAGCGCGAGGCGCTGCTGGCCGTGACCATTCCCGAGGAGCGCGGCAGCTTCCGCCGCTTTTGCGACGTCATCGGCCAGCTGCCCAACGGGCCACGCAGCGTGACCGAGTTCAATTACCGCATCAGCGATGCGCTGGATACGGGACAGGCGCACGTGTTCGTGGGCCTGACCACGGCCAGCCGCGGTGAATCACCATACCTGGCCGAGGCGTTCCAGCGCGCCGGCTTCAGCGCGCTGGACCTGACGCACGACGAACTGGCCAAGGAGCATTTGCGCTACATGATAGGCGGGCGCTCGCCGCTGGCGCGCAACGAGCGGCTGCTGCGCTTCATCTTCCCGGAAAAGCCCGGTGCGCTGGTGAAATTTTTGGGCCTGATGAAGCCGGGCTGGAACATCTCGCTGTTCCACTACCGCAACCATGGCGCGGATTACGGGCAGATCCTGGTCGGCATGCAGGTGCCGCCGCAGGAGGACGCCGCGTTCCAGCGTTTCCTGGTGGAACTGGACTACCCCTGGGTCGAGGAAACGGCAAACCCGGCGTACTGGCTGTTCCTGCGCGAAGGCGAGCCGGCAACGTAAGAGGCGCCACGGCCCCCTGCGCCATCGGCCACGTGCGCAGCGGGCGCAGGTCCCGGGCCTACCGGTCGGGTCTGGCGGCACGCTGCAGCAGGCGCGTGCGGCGCTCGCTGGCGCGGCGCGCCGCGTCATCGGGCGTTGCGCCAGCGCCCGCCCGGCCTGCCGGACCTCGCTCGGGCGCCACGGCATCGCCGGCACGCGAGCGTTCTTCCATGGACGGCATGTGCAGCTCCATCTGCTCGTCGCCGGCGGCAAACACGGCCGAATGCGGCGCCACCGCCTGCAAGACCCAGGCACCGCCCAGGCCAGCCGGCGCCTGACCGACGCGCACCGGCCGCGCCGGCGCATCGTCCACGCTGACCAGCACGGCGCCACCGGCGCCCTGCGTGATCACGCCCAGCAGGCGCAGCTGGCCCGCCGTTGCCGTGTCGGTCGCCTGTGGCGCCTGCGGCCCGGCTGCGCCCAGTGCGCGCGCCACCCGTTGCACGTCAACGGAGCCGGCCAGCGCAACAACATCGTCCACGCCGCTGCCCGCTGCCATGCGCGGCGGGCGCTGCAGCGCCCAGAAAACGGCGCTGCCAGCCACCAGCGCCCAAACGGCAAAGGTCAGCAGGCGTGCGCCCCAGCGGGAAGAAGAACTGCGAAAATACATGCTGCCGATTATGATGCCAAGTTCCGCCCAAGCCGCTGCGCATCCGGACTTGCGGAAAAAGCAATGGCCCAGCGGCTGGCAGACAAGCACCCGACACGCCCAGACCCCATGATCCCGGACCTGAAGAACAGCGATTTGCTCCCCCTGAGAGGCCGCCAGCGCGAGCCTGGCAAGGCTGTGCCTGCGCGGCGCGGACGTGGCTTCACGCTGATCGAGCTGATGGTGGTGCTGGTCATCATCGGCGTGCTGGCAGCGCTCATCGTTCCCAACGTGCTGGGACGTGCGGACGAGGCCAAGATCACCGGCGCGCGCACCGACATCCAGACCCTGCGGCAGGCACTCAAGCTATACAAGCTGGACAACAACCAGTACCCGACCCAGGAACAGGGGCTGGCAGCGCTGGTGCGGCGTCCCGACAGCGGGCCGCAGCCACGCAACTGGAAGCCCTACCTGGAGAAGCTGCCCAACGACCCCTGGGGCAACGCGTATCAGTACCTGAACCCGGGTATAGGCAACGACGTGGACGTGATGAGCTTTGGTGCAGACGGTGTCTCAGGTGGCGAGGGCAACAACGCCGATATTGGCAGCTGGCAGTAACTGCCCCGCACGGCTTGCGTCAGGCGCGCGGGCCGGGCCCACCGTGCCAACACGCCGCCGCGGGTTCACGCTGGTCGAGGTGCTCATGGTCGTGGCGCTGGTGGCGCTGGCATCTGCGCTGGTGAGCTTGGCGCTGCCACGGAGCAACAACGCGCTGATCCGCGACGGCGAGCGCCTGGCGGCGCTGCTGGAAGCCGCGCGCGCCAGCTCGCGCGTCACCGGCGTACCGGTGTTCTGGCACGCGACCAGCAGCGGCTTTGCGTTCGAGGGCCTGCCGGCCACCGCACCGCAGTTGCCGGGGCGCTGGCTGGATGCCGGAACCCGGGCGAACAGCTCCGCGCCAATCTGGCTCGGACCCGATCCCATCATCGCCGCGCAGCGCATCGTGCTGCACGGCCCGGGCAGCCGCCGCCGCGTCGAGGTCAGCACCGATGGCCTGCGACCATTCCATGTGCAGGTGCTGCCATGAGCCAAGGCACGGCAGGAGGCTTCACGCTGGTCGAGGTCATGGTGGCCCTGGCGATCACCGCCATTGCGCTCACGACCGGCATCAAGGCCACCAGCGCGCTGACCAGCAACGCCGGCCGCCAGGCGACGCTGATGCTGGCGCAGGTCTGCGCGCAGAACCGCCTGGTCGAGCTGCGCCTGGCGCGGCGGCTGCCCGGCGTGGGGGACAGCAGCAGCCGCTGCACGCAGGGCGGGCGCGAGCTGCGGGTCGAGCAACAGGTGCGCGCCACGCCCAACCCCAACTTCCAGCGGGTGGAGGTGGCCGTGATGGAAGGCGGGTACACGGTCACGCAGGTTGCCACCATCGTGGGGCGCGACTGATGCGCCGCGCCGGCCTCCCCTTGCGTTGGTCGGAGCATGCGCACGGCGCGCGGGGCTTCACGCTGGTAGAGGTGCTGGTGGCGCTGACCATTTTGTCGGTGATTGCGGTGATGACCTGGCGCGGCATTGCCATCATGACCGCCGCGCAACAGCGCACGCAGGCGTATACCGACGACGTGCTGGCGCTGCAGGCGGGGCTGCAGCAGTGGCAGGCGGACCTGGACGCCATGATGACCTGGCCGCAGGCGGGCGACGCGGCGGCGTCTGCCGCACGCAGCCTGGCCTGGGATGGCCGTGTGTTGCGCATCACCCGTGGCGTGACGGGAAACGCCGGCGCCGGGGTCCAGGTGGTTGCCTGGTCGCGCAGCAGCCGCAGCGGCGCCTGGCGGCGCTGGCAGTCTGCGCCGGTACGGACGCAATCGGCCTGGTATGCCGCCTGGCAGGCTGCCGAGCGCTGGGGAGAATCCGGCGCGCCCGAAGCAGGGCTGGATGGCCGCAGCGGCAGCAGCGCATCGGCAGCCGTGACCGTTACATACGCCAGCGATTGGCGCCTGCATTACTTTCAGCGCAATGCCTGGAGCAACCCGCTGTCCAGCTCCGGCGGTGGCGGCAGCCCGGGCCAGGATGAGCAGATGCAGGCGCTGCCTGATGCCGTGCGCCTGCTGATCAGCCTGGCGCCGGGGCAGGCCATCGCGGGCGCCATCTCGCTGGACTGGGTGCGCCCGGACCTGGGCGGTGCCCGATGAAGACCCCCTCCGTCATGGCAACGCAGGCAGGCTGTCGCCGCAACAACCGGGGCGCGGCGCTGCTGACCGCCATGATCACGGTGGCGCTGGTTGCAACGATTGCCGCGTCCGCGCTGTGGCGTCAATGGCGTGGCGTGGAGATCGAGGCGGCCGAGCGGGCGCGGGTGCAGTCTTCCTGGATACTCACCGGCGCGCTGGACTGGGGCCGGCTCATCCTGCGTGGCGACCTGTACGAGGACCGGCGCAAGTCCCAGCTGACCGACCACCTGGGCGAGCCCTGGTCGGTCCCGCTGGCGGAAGCCCGCCTGTCCACGTTCCTGTCGGCCGGCGACGCCTCTTCGGTATCGATCAACCGCGACGCTTTCCTGACCGGACAGATCATCGACCTGCAATCGCGGCTGAACCTCATGAACCTAACGGCGGGCGACGGCGGCAGCGCATGGCTTCGCTTTGGCCGTCTGTTTGACCTGCTGCACCTGCCCCGGCGCGAGCTGGACACCCTGCAAAGGCAGCTGCTGCAGGCGCACGACGCCATGCAGAAACCGCCGGGCAGTGGCGGCAGCGCACCGCTGCTGCCCACGCGCTTCGAACAGCTGGCCTGGCTGGACGTCAGCGACGCCACGCTGGCGGCGCTGCGCCCCTACGCAACGCTGCTGCCGCTGCGGCAAGCGGGCGCCACACCCGTCAACCTCAACACCGCAACGGCCGAAGTCATTTATGCCGCGATTCCGGAGCTGGACCTGGCCACGGCGCAGCGCCTGGTGATCCTGCGCAAGCAAGACCCGTTCCGGTCGGCGCAGCAGGCGCTGGCCGCAGTGGGGCACGGCGACGCCGATCCGTCCTGGGCCAGCGTATCCAGCGCGTTCTTCGAGATCCGCGGCCGCCTGCGGCTGGACGACGTGACGCTGGAAGAGGCAGCCGTCGTCCGGCGCCAGGGCCAGAGCGGCAGCCGCGGCATCAGCGTGACGCCGCTGTGGCGCCAGCGCAGCACGCTGACGCAGGCGCCGGGCGAGCTGGTACCGCAGCAATGAGCCGGCACCTTGCGCTGCCAGCGGCACGGCAATTGAACCTGGAATCCGCGCCACGGCCTCGGACCCCGTGCGCAACGACGACAATCATCCCCGCTGCTCCGGTGCGCAGCCCCATCCGCACGCCACGCAGCCCGCGCTCTAGAATCAGCGCGTGACCTCCACCGGATTTACAGGTCCCTGCTTCAAGGCCGCGCTTCATTCGAGTCCGCCTCCACCTGTCATGAGCCCAACCCAAGTGCCTGGCGCCTGTCCATGCCCGGCTTGCCCTGCGGCAGCATCCTGCTCCGCCCGTGCCGCCCTGCCGTGCTGCCCAGTCACGGCGCGTGACCGGTTTTGCGTTGCCTTGCGGGCGCATGGCCGCCATGGCAGGTGCACCCTGCCGGGACAACCCCGGCCATGAGCCTGCTCGTCATCCTGCTGCCTGCGGTTGCGTCCGGCCATTATCTGTACACAACGTCCAGCGACGGACAGCGCCCGGGCCAGACGGGCCAGGCCACGCTGGACCTGCTGCCGCGTGCCGGGCGCGGGGTGGAAGTGGTTGCCGTGGTGCCCGCGCGGCTGCTGTCCTGGCACAAGGCGCTGCTGCCACGTGGCACCCGCGCCCGATCGCCCCGCCTGCACGCCATCCTGGCCGGGCTGCTTGAAGACGGGCTGCTGCAGGACCCGCAAGATGTTCATTTCGCGCTGGGTCCCGAGCCGGCTGCCGATGGTCGGCAGTGGATTGCCACCTGCTCGCGGACGTGGCTGGCGGCACAGCTGCAGGCGCTGGCGCAGGTGGGCCGGCCGGCAGCGCGCATCGCACCGGCCATCTGGCCGCATGCCGGCGCGACGCAGGCCACCGTGGTGGGGCAGCCGGGCGACGCCTGGTTGCTGGCCAGCGGCCAGGCGATAGCCAACGGCGCATTGGCGCTGCCGCTGACGCCGCAGGCGCTGATGCTGGTGCAGCCGCCGGACACCGGCAGCGAGGCGGCAGGCAGCGCGCCAAGGCTGGCGGCCGAGCCCGCGGTGGCGGAGGCCGCCGAGCAATTGCTGGGCGCAGCCGTTGCGCTGGTGGCGCCGGCGCAGCGGCTGCTGGACGCCAGCCAGTCGCCCTGGAACCTGGCGCAAGGCGCTTTCTCGCGTGGCGGCGCCGCTGGCCTGGCCAAGCGCCTGGCCCGCGGTTGGCGCCATTTGCTGCACGCGCCGCAATGGCGCCCGCTGCGCTGGGGCCTGGTGTTGCTGGTGGTGGTGCAGCTGCTGGGATTGAACCTGTGGCGGCAACAGGTCAGGGCCGACCTGGCCGCGCGCCGGGCGCAGATCGACGCGGCGCTGACCCGGTCGTTTCCGCAGGTACCCGTCGTTGTCGACGCGCCCGTGCAGATGGAAAGGGAAGTTGCCGTGCTGCGGCGCCAGACCGGCGCCCTGTCGGCCGGGGACCTGGAGCCCATGCTGGATGCACTGGCGCAGGCGCAGGATGCGAGCCTGGTTCCTGCGGCACTGGAATTCACGCCCGGCCAGTTGCGGCTGGACGGCGTCCAGCTGCGGGCGCAAGCGGTCGCGGACCTGCAGGCCCGCCTGCGCCAGCAGGGCTACGCGCTGCAAGCCAGCGACACGACGCTGACGCTGCGGCTGGAGACGGTACCATGACGTCCCGCCACCTGCCCGCACCCGCACGCAGGCTGCAGGCCGGCTGGACGTGCCTGCAGGCGCGCGAGCGCCGGCTCATCGCCCTGGCTGGCGGCGTGCTGGGGCTTGCGCTGCTGTGGTGGCTGGCGATTGCGCCGCCGCTGGCAACGCTCAAGACCGCCGCGGCCGAGCGCGCCAGCCTGCGTGCGCAGGCGGTGCACATGCAGCAACTGGCGCAAGAGGCCCGGATGCTGCAGTCGCTGCCCACGCTGGCGCACGATGACGCGCTGCACGCGCTTGAACAGGCGGTCAAGCAGCACCTGCCGGGCAGCGCCACGCTGGCAGCCATGGGCGAGCAGGCACGGCTCACGCTCACCGGCGCGAGCGCGGAGGCGCTGGCGCAATGGCTGGCCGCCGCACGCAGCAATGCCAGGGCGCTTCCCGTGCAGGCCGATCTCAGGCCCGTGCCGGAAACGGCGGATGATGCCGGAAACACGGTCCGCTGGTCGGGCACGCTGACGCTGGGGCTGCCGCCATGAACGCCGCCTCCAGAAGATACGCTGCAACCCGCACCTGGCGGCCTTGGGGCTGGGCCATCCTGGGCGCAGTGACGGGCGCGCTGGCCGTGCTCCTGGCGCTGGCGCCGGCACGCTGGCTGGGCGCCACGCTGGCCCGCGTGAGCAACGGCATGGTCACGCTGGCCGAGACCGACGGCACACTGTGGTCTGGCACCGGCGTGCTGGCGTTCTCGGGCGGCGCGGGCAGCCGCGATCGCGCGCGCCTGCCCGGCCGCGTGCGGTGGCGGATCCGCCCGGCGCTGGCTGGCGCCCGGGCCCGCATTGAAGCCGACTGCTGCACGCTGCAACAACCGCTGGCGCTGGCGCTGCAACCCACGTGGCGCGGCGCGCGCGTCACGGTGGCCAACAGCCAGACCCGCTGGCCCGCCACCGTACTGGCCGGTCTGGGCACGCCATGGAATACCATCCGTCCACAGGGCGAGCTGGCGCTGCAGACGCAGGACCTGGCGCTGGCGGTCACGCCACGCGGCGTCCGGATGGCAGGCCGGGCCGAGCTCGTGGCGCAGCGCATGTCGTCCAACCTGGCCACGGTGCGGCCGCTGGGCTCGTACCAGCTGGTGCTGACCGGCGGCGAGACGCTGGCGTTTTCCCTGTCGACGCTGGAAGGCAGCCTGCTGCTGTCCGGCAGCGGCAGCGTTGTCGCCGGCAACCTGCGTTTTCGCGGCGAGGCCGAGGCGGCAGCCGGCATGCAGGCGCAGCTGGCCAACCTGCTCAACCTCCTCGGCCGCAGGCAGGGCGATCGCGCCATCATTTCATTTGGATAATACGGGGCTGCCACGACAAAAGCGGCCCTTGCGAGACCTTCATGCTGCACCTGCTCTCATTCCTGCCCCGGACGCTGGCGACCAGCGCGCTGGCCGTCCTGACGGTCATGCTGCTGGCGGCGGGGCTGGCGCAGCCTGCCCTGGCTGCCAACAGCCGCGATGCAGTCACGCTGGACTTTGTCAACGCCGACATCGAGGCCGTGGCGCGCACCATGGCCACGATCAGCGGGCGCAACGTGGTTGTCGATCCGCGCGTGCAGGGCACGATGACGCTGACCAGCACCCAGCCGGTCACCGCGGACGAGGCAATCCGGCTGTTCACCACGCAACTGCGGGTGCAGGGTTTCTCGCTGGTTGATTCCAACGGGATCTACCTGGTGGTGCCGGAGGCCGAGGCCAAGCTCCAGGGGGGCTCCGTGCTGGCGGGGAAAGCCGGCGGCGGCCAGATCCAGACGCGCATCTTCCGGCTGGTTCACGTGGACGCGGAAAACCTGGTCCCGGTGCTGCGCCCGCTGATCAGCCCCAACAACACGATCAACGTGGACCCGGGCGGCAACGCACTGGTCATCACCGACTATGGCGACAACCTGCAGCGGCTGGGTCGCATCATTTCGGCGCTGGACGTGTCCGAAGCCACCAACCTGGAGATCGTCCGCCTCGAGCATGCCGTGGCCTCGGACCTGGTGCCGCTGGTGAATCAGTTGCTGCGCGGTGGCGCCGGCGCGGCGCCGGCCGACGCGCGGGGCAGCCAGCAGGGCGCGCAGCAGGCGGCGCTGCAGCAGGGCAGCGGGTACCGCACGACGCTGGTCGCGGAGCCGCGCAGCAACGCGGTCATCGTGCGCGCCGCCAACCCGGCGCGGCTGATGCAGGCCAGGTCGCTGATCCGGCAGCTGGACATGGCGCCGGCCGGCGGCGAAGGCAGCAGCAGCGGCAACATCCACGTCGTGTACCTGAAAAACGCAGACGCAACGCGGCTGGCGCAGACGTTGCGCGCGGCGCTGGCCTCGCTGCCCGAAGCCGCTGCACGTGGCGATGCGCCAACCAGCGGCGGCGACGGCGGCAACGCCGGCAGCAGCATGCCAGGCCGCGGCCTGTCCAGCGCCGCCAGCAGCATGGGCGCCAGCACCAGCGGCGGACTGGACGGCGGTCCGACCATAGACACCGGCGCAAGCAACCAGCCCTCCACCGGCGGACAGATCCAGGCGGACCCGGCAACCAACTCGCTCATCATCAGCGCGCCGGAACCGGTCTACCGCCAGTTGCGCGGCGTCATCGACAAGCTGGACGAGCGGCGGGCGCAGGTGTACGTGGAAAGCCTGATTGCCGAAGTGCGGCAGGACAAGATGGCCGAGTTCGGCATCCAGTGGCAGGGGATACTGGGCAGGAAGGGCGACACCAACATCGGCATAGGCGGCACCAACTTCAACGCCGGCAGCGCCAACATCATCGATCTTACGGCGCAGTTTGCCGGCATGGGAAGCAGCGACTGGCAGCCCAGCACACCGCTGTCCGGCGGCCTCAACCTGGGCCTGTTGCACCGCTTTGGCGACCGCTACGCGCTGAGCGCGCTGGCCAACTTCCTGCAGTCCAGCGGCACGGGCAACGTGCTGTCCGCCCCCACGCTGCTGACGCTGGACAACGAGGAAGCGCGCATCGTGGTGGGCCAGAACGTGCCGCTGATCACCGGCAGCTACACCAACACCGGCAGCAACACCAACACCGTCAATCCGTTCCAGACCTACGAGCGCACCGACGTGGGGCTGACGCTGCGCGTGCGCCCGCAAATCAGCGAGGATGGCACCATCAAGCTCGTGCTCTACCAGGAAACATCCAGCGTGGTGGCCGAGTCGGTGAACTCGCCGCAGGGGCTGATTACCAACAAGCGCGCCATAGAATCCACGGTGCTGGTGGACGACGGCGCCATCATCGCCCTGGGAGGCCTCATGGAGGACGAGTTCTCCTCCGGCGTGGACAAGGTTCCGGGGCTGGGCGACATCCCGGTGCTGGGCAACCTGTTCAGGAGCGAGAACCGCAGCTACGTCAAGACCAACCTCATGGTGTTCCTGCGCCCCGTCATCATGCGCGATGCGGCTGCCACCGAGGCGTTTTCACTGAGCCGCTATGACTACATGCGCGCGGCGCAGACGGCCAACCAGCCGGCGCCAAGCAATTTGCTGCAGGTCAACCAAGCGCCGGTGATTCCGGAAGTCACGCCGGTCAACCCGCAGGCCTGGACGCGCCCGGCACCCCCGGCGCCGCTGGCGCCGACGCTGGACGGGATCAACCCGGCCAGCCTGCAGTCGCAGAGCACCAGCGGCTTCCAGATGCCCGCTGCCGGTGAAAACAACTACTATGGCGACTGAGAGCTTGAGAAAGAATCCCTCATGCCCGCTTTGACCGCCCAAACCCGCCCACTCCGCGTTGCAAATGCTCGCCATGGCACGGGCCATGCCTGCGCTTTGCCGCTTGCAGGGTGCAGGCCGGACAGAGTCTGGCCTTCTTCGTGCCGTCCAGCAGTGCGCAGGCACTGCTGGAGCCGCGGCACTCAGTCTTGATTGGACGGGCTTTGGCGATCCTCTCGGGCGCGATCAATTCATTCTCAAGCTCTGAGCAACCGTGTTAAAAGTCAAGCGATCCATTCATTCTCAACCTCTGGGCCAGCCAGAACCATGGCCCCTTCCGTCCTGACGCAGCGCTATCCCCTGCCCTACGGCTTTGCCCGCAGCGCGCGCCTGCTGCTGGAGCGCCAGGCCGACGGCCTGACGCTCTGGCACGACGAGCAGCCCGACGTCTCGCTGCTGGGCGAGGTGATTCGCTGTCACGGTGGCGCCGGGCAGCCCCTGCTGCTGCAGCAGCTGCCGGAGGGCGAGCTCATGGGACGCATCAGCAGCGCGTACTCGGAAAGCGAGGGCAGCGCAGCCGCCGTGGTGAGCGCGGTCGAGAGCGACGTCGACCTGTCGCGCATGATGCAGGAGCTGCCTGCGGTAGAAGACCTGCTCGAAGCCGCCGACGACGCACCCATCATCCGCCTGCTCAACGCCCTGCTGACGCAGGCCGCGCGCGACGGCGCCAGCGACATCCACATCGAGCCGTACGAGCGCCATTCCAGCGTGCGCTTCCGCGTCGATGGCGCGCTGCGCGACGTGGTCCAGCCCAACCGCGCGCTGCATGCGGCGCTGATCAGCCGGCTCAAGATCATGGCCGACCTGGACATTGCCGAGAAGCGCCTGCCGCAGGATGGCCGCATCAGCCTGCGCCTGGGGGCACGCGCCATAGACGTGCGCGTCTCGACACTGCCCAGCGCGCATGGCGAACGCGCGGTGCTGCGCCTGCTGGACAAGAGCCAGGACACGCTGGACCTGGAGGCCGTGGGCATGCAGGGCGCGGTGCTGGCACGCTTTGAACATCTGATTGCGCAGCCGCACGGCATCATCCTGGTGACCGGACCCACCGGCTCGGGCAAGACCACCACGCTGTACGCCAGCCTGACCCGGCTCAACGCGCGCCAGAACAACATCATGACGGTCGAAGACCCCATTGAATACGACCTGCCCGGCGTCGCGCAGACGCAGGTCAACCCGCGCATAGAGCTCACGTTTGCGCGCGCACTGCGCGCCATCCTGCGCCAGGATCCGGACATCGTCATGATCGGCGAGATCCGCGACATGGAAACCGCACAGATCGCGATCCAGGCCAGCCTCACCGGCCACCTGGTGCTGGCCACGCTGCACACCAACGACGCCGCCAGCGCCATCACGCGGCTGACCGACATGGGCGTCGAGCCCTTCCTCCTGTCGTCCTCGCTGCTGGGCGTGCTGGCGCAACGCTTGGTGCGCAGGCTGTGCACGGCCTGCCGTGGCAGCGGTTGCGACGCGTGCAGCCAGACCGGCTACCAGGGCCGAACCGGCGTGTTCGAGCTGCTGGTGGTGGACGAGGGAATGCGCAGCCAGATCCATGGCGAGGCGCCAGAAGCGCAGATCCGCGCTACCGCCCGTGCCAACGGCATGCAGCTCATGCGCGAGGACGGCGAGCGGCTCATTGCCGCCGGCATCACCAGCCGCGAAGAAGTGCTGCGCGTGACCGACGCGCACTGATGGCAAGGCTGCCAGTCCAGACGCTTGCGCTCTTGCATGCCTGGCCTTATCATGTACATGAACATGTTGACCTCGGAGGCAAGCGCATGAAGAGCGAACGCATCACGTTCCTGGCCACGCCGGAATTCAAGGACACGCTGCGCCAGGCAGCAGCGCGCGAGCAGATCAGCGTGGGTGCGCTGATCCGCGCCCGGTTCGACCCCGCGGCCAACGCAGACGCGTCGTCGGGGGCCGAGGCGCAGGAGCTGCGCCAGCTCACCAAGGAACTGCGCGACGCCCTGCGCGAAGCAAGGGCGGCGCTGCAGGACGGCCTGGCGCAGGCCGAGCACAGCCTGCGCGAACTCCGGCAAGGCGACCGGGGAGATTCTGATGAAAGGCAGGTTGCATGAGCGCGCTGTCCGATGCGACCAAGGCCATACGCGAGGTGCTCAAGCTCACCGAGGACGTCAGGCGCACCGGAGAGGTCCTCAAGGAAATCTCGCGCGAGCTGCGCGACCACGACCGCCGCATCACGCGCATGGAGACCCGCTGGGACACCGCGATACAACTGACGGCGTTGCGCCGCCCGGCAGATGAGGAGCGATGAGCAAGCAGCTTCAGCTTGCCAAATGACGGATGACGTTGACCCTTGGGGGTCTCCGGATGACGGCCGCCCTTGGCGGCCCATGATGCATCATGGCGGCGCAGCCGCCGTCATGGATGCCGCACAGCGGCGAAGTCATCCGTCATGGGGCCGCCGCGGGTGAGCGCACGGTCGGTCAGCTCCCGGCGTAGCCCCCGTTGGGCAAGCCACCGGTGAGCTCCGGCACATTGGCCTTGCGCGCGCTGACGCGGCCACCGCGCGCTTTCAGCCAGTCCTCCACCAGGTCCCAGACCATGGGGTTGCCGGCGTCGCGGGCCTCCTCGGCCACGGGGGCCCAGCCGGCCACTTTGTACATCTTGCCGGCGTCCAGCAGCTCGCCGTCCAGCCGCATGTCGCTGATGCGTTGCCCCATCTCGGCGGTGGGGTCGCAGGCGTAGGTCATGCCGCCCACGCGCACCATGTCTCCGCCCTGCTGGTAGTAGGGGTCGGGATTGAAGAGGTTGTCGCAGACGTCTTCAAGCACGGTCTTGATCATCTCGCCGCTCATCTCGGTGAGCGTCGCGTAGCTGTAGGTGGTGGCTGTCATGTCCATGAGCCACTCGCGCGTGATCGCCTGCCCCGGCAGCAGGCTGGTGCCCCAGCGAAAGCCGGGCGAGAATGCAATCTGCGCATCCTGCATCTCCATCATGGCGTCGACCAGGAGCTGGTCGCCGGTGCCGTTGAAGTTGCCGCGGCGGTAGAGCAGGCCGTCGGTGATGGCCAGCTCCTCGGCCAGCTTGTCAGCGTACGGCGCGCGCACGCGGGTGATGAGCGCATCCATGTCCTTGTCCGCCGGCAGCATGTTGGCAAAAATGGGCAGCAGCTTGTAGCGATAGTCGGCCACCTGGCCGTTCTTCACGTCCAGGTCGAGCACGGCCAGGAACTTGCCGTTGCTGCCCGCGTTGGTGACCACGGTCTGGCCGCCGCTGTTCTTCACGATGCTGGGCACCGGCATGCCGTCGTGCGTGTGCCCGCCCAGGATGAAGTCTATGCCGCTGACGCGGCTGGCCATCTTCAGGTCCACGTCCATGCCGTTGTGGCTGAGCACGACCACCACCTGCGCGCCCTTGCCACGCACCTCCTCGACCATGTCCTGCAGGTGCTCGTCCTGGATGCCAAAGGTCCATTCGTCGACGAAATAGCGCGGATTGGCAATGGGCGTGTACGGAAACGCCTGGCCGATGATGGCGCAGGGGACGCCGTTGATTTCCTTGATGACGTAGGGATCGAACACCGGGTCGCCAAAGTCCAGCGTCTCCACGTTCTGCGCGACGAAGTCCACCTGGCCGGCCAGGTCGTTTTCCACGATCTCCATGACCCGGTCCATGCCGTAGGTGAACTCCCAGTGGCCGGTCATGACGTCCACGCCAAGCAGCTTGCAGGCGTCGACCATGTCCTGCCCCTGCGTCCACAGCGCGGTGGCGCTGCCCTGCCAGGTGTCGCCGCCATCGAGCAGCAGCGCACCCGGGCGCTCGGCGCGCAGCCGCTTGACCAGCGTGGCCAGGTGCGCAAAGCCGCCCACCTTGCCGTAGCGCTCGGCCGCGGCGGCAAAGTCAAGATACGTCAGCGCGTGCGCTATCGGCGTGCCGGGTTGGACGCCGGCAGCCTTGAGCAGCTCCTCGCCCACCAGGTGCGGCATGCGGTTCTTCATTTCACCCACGCCCAGGTTGACGCTGGGCTCGCGGAAATGGACCGGCTGCAGCTGCGCATGGCAGTCGGTCATGTGCAGGAGCGACACGTTGCCGAACCGGGGCACGTCGTACAGGCCATTGGCTGCCGTCTGGGCGCTGGCGCCGGCAAAGCGGCCCAGCCCCATGCCGGCCACGCTCGCGGCGCCCAGCATTTGCAAAAAGTCACGCTTGGACAGGTTCATGCTTGATCCAGGTTGAAGGTGAATTCACGGCGCCCGTTGCAGCGCCCGCTTGGGCCGCCAGCAGGCACGGGCCGCACAAAAAACCCGCACCAGGCGGGTCTTGATGCGCAGGCAGTGCCGCAGGGCATGCACCTGCTACTTGTTGACCGGTGAATCAGGGTCCAGAAGCAGCGCCATGAGGTCGCGAATCTGGTCCTGCGTCAGGATCCCGTGGCTGCCAAAGCGCGGCATGTTGGAGCAGGCGTTGTAGGCCTTGGCGTTGTAGATCTTGCCCCATGTGTACTTGATCATCTCCGCCGACTTGGGGTCGTCCAGGTCGGTTACGCCGCGCAGCTTGCGATAGTTGTACAGGCTGAGTCCTATGGTGCCAAATGACAGCTCCTCGGGGCTGATCTTGTGGCAGTTGTAGCAGTTGCCGCCGGCCGGATCTTCGGCCTTGTCGCGCCAGGTGCCGCCCCGCCCGCTCTGGGCCAGCTTTTCACCCGCCTCCCAGTCGCCAAGGTAGTTGCCGTCTTCCGGCCACTGGATGGTTGCCATGTTTTCCTGCTCAAACTTGCGCTGCGTTTCCGGGTCCATGGGCTGGTCGTAGATCTTGGCGTCGGCGCAGGCACGCATCAGTGGATCGTTGATGCTTGCCAGGACGTCGTCGACCTTGATGATGCCCTTGTCATGGAAGGAATTGCGGTTGGCCTCCATCGTGAGCCGATCCAGTTCTTCGGCCGAAGGCAGGCTGCCGTTGTCGGCAGCGTGCACGCTCGTTGCCGCCGCGATGCCAGCCATCAGCGCCAGTGCAAATAGGGTTTTCTTCATGATGCTTGCTCCTGTTGCGTTCAACGCTTGATGGCCGATGCGATGGACTTGGCGCCCTTGGCCTGCACGCCCATGTAGACGCCCAGCGCCACTGTCACGTCGCTCACGAAGTCCGGCTCCGGGAAGCGCTGCTGCCGAAAGCAGTCGTTCAGGCGGTGCTGCATGGTCCACATCTGGCCGCTGGAGACGCGGTACGCCGGCCAGGCGGCGATGCCAACGCCATCACCCGGGTCCTTGGACAGGTATGGCAGCTCCTGCAGGCGAATGCGGATGTTCTCCTGGCCGTGGCAGGTGGCGCACGAGAAGTCATATTGGCCGCCGCGCTGGAAGAAGACGCGCTTGCCCACCTCGTAGGCAAGGCGCTCTTCTTCATGATCCTGCGGCAGGTTGAACGACATGCCGCGCGACTGGCTGGCGATCCAGGTGGCCAGCGCCGTGACGTTGGCGCGCTCGCCCTGGCCCCACTTGCCGTTCTCGACGATGTCGGCGCGGTCCAAGCCCTGCAGCTCGACCATGCAGGTGACCAGCCGCGACTCCAGGTCCTGCACCTTGTCGGTGTCCTCGAAGTAGCGCGGCAACTCGACAAAGACGCCCTCGGTCACGCCCGGGCCCTTGCCCAGGTCGCATGCCTCCAGCGTGGCACCTTTGGGGCCGCGCGCCTCGGTCCACAGCGCCTCGCCGTCCATCTCGAACAACTCGGCCGGGTTGCCGTCCTGCAGCATCTGCCGGTACTCGTC
Source organism: Ottowia sp. (assembly GCA_023228705.1). Lineage (GTDB taxonomy): Bacteria > Pseudomonadota > Gammaproteobacteria > Burkholderiales > Burkholderiaceae_C > Ottowia. The sequence continues at coordinate 17,636 of JALOAS010000053.1, forward strand.
TATGGCAGCCGACGTGCTGTCCTCCGCCATGGCGCTGCCCATCGCCAGCGCCATGGCAGCGGCCACGGCCAGCACGGCGCTCTTGTTCCGTCTCTTCATGCGTGTCTCCTCTGGGAATCGGTCAACGCGGGGTACAGCGCGCCCGCAGCACCCCGCTGCTTTTTCTTCGGCAGCCGCGCCCGCTCAGGACACGGTGGCCTCGTCGGTGCGCGTGTCGCCCTTGCTGTCGGTCCAGGTGATGCTGACCGTGTCGCCCTTCTTGCCCTCCTTGATGGTGAACTGCAGGAAGGGGTTCTTGGAAATCGCAGGCCCCCACTCGCAGGAAAACACCTCCTTGCCGTTGAGGCTGGCCGTCACGTCCTGGATCCACCAGGCGGGAATGACCTGCCCCGATGAATCCTTGCGCTGCCCGGATTCCATCTCGTGGCGCATGAGCGCGCGCACCAGCACCTTGCCGTCCTTCTCCTGTGCGCGAATTCGCATGGGATCAGCCATTTTTCAACTCCTGAAATTGATATTCCACAAACGGTGTCGGCCCGCCTCAGCCGCCGCAGCCGCCCAGCGTGACCTTGACTTCCTTCATGTCGTACAGCGCCTTGCCGTCGTCGGTGATCGCCACCGCGTAGACGTTGGACGTCTCCTGCATCTTGCTGCGGGTGGCAAACTCGGGCTCCACCGTGGGCAGCACGGCAAACACCGCGGACAGCGGGGCCGGGTTGTTTTCTATGAGCAGCGCCAGCTGCTTCACGTTGGGCAGCTTGCTCGACAGCGTGAACGGCACCACGGCACCGTTTTCAGCAATGTCCGGACCCTTGAGCGTCACGTCGGAGCTCTCCTGCATCTCGCCGCTGACGCCCAGCGCCTTGAGCGTATCTTCTATGTTGTCGGCCTTGAATGGCGCTTCTTCGTAGGCCATGGCAACCTGGGGCAACAGCCCAGCCGTGGTCGCCAGCCCGGCCGCGGCGGCGCCTCCCACAAGAATCTGTCTGCGCGTTTGCATGACTGCTCTCTCCTTCACCTTGTTGAAATCTAATAGCAAATAGTTGTCTGACACCCGGTCAGTCATTGAATTTTAGAATGTAAATCACTCCTCCGCGCCGGCGGCGATCCACTCGGCGATCAGCCGCGCATCGGCCTCGGAGATGTCCTGCGGCGGCATCTGCACGTCGCCCCAGTCGCCGGAGCCGCCAGAGATGATGCGCCCGGTCAGGTAGTCGACCCCGCCCGGGTAGCGCTTGGCGATGTCCACGTAAGCCGGCCCTATCATGGTGCGCACCACGCCGTGGCAGGCGGCGCAGCCGCTCTCCTGGATGAGCTCCAGCGCGCGTGCACTGGCGCCGCCAGCTGCGCGGTCCTTGGGCCCGACGACCTTGACCGGGCCGCGGGCGTCGCCCAGCTTGCCCTCAGGGCGCGTGGTGTCGGCGCCGCGCTGCGGGCCCACGCTCCGGTTCTGCTCGCGCAGGTTGCCCCAGGTGTTGCGCTCGGTCTCCGGGATTTCCGACGTGATCTGCGGTTCGTCGGCGCAATTCTCCATGCAGGCCTCGGCCTGGACGTCGGGCTTGATGTAGCCCGTGCCAAACTCGTTGCCCGGCCACATCGCGTGCTCCAGCGTCATGCCATTGCGGTTGGGCATCTTCTCCTGCACTTCGGCGATGTTGTCGTTGGAGAGCTCGAAGTCGGCGGGCACGATATCCGCCAGGTTCAGCAGGTACGCGGTGACCGCGTAGACGTCATCCGGGCTGAGCGACTTGGGATGGTCCCAGGGCATGGCCCGGTAGATGTAGTCCCAGATGGTCGAGATGGTCGGCACCTTCATGAACGTGGTCGCGCCCGGGTGGTCGCCGCGCGCCAGGCTGCCCACGTGCCCGCTCTCCACGTCTTCTGCCGTGGTGCCGCCGATCAGCGGCGTGAAGATGGCGTTGGACTCGCCAAAGATGCCATGGCAAACCGTGCAGGTTTCCTCCCACAGGTCCATGCCGTCGTCCACGCTGCCGCTGCCCGCGGGCAGTCCGGTGAAATCCGGGCGCACGTCTATGTCCCAAGCCTGGACTTCGGCGTCGGTGGCGGCCCGGCCCAGGTCCTCCCAGGCAGGCTGCGCCAGCACGCTGGGGGAAGCCAGGGCGCCGGCCAGTGCTGCAACGGCCAACGCACTACGCAACCTGGACATGCTTGACCTCCCCGTTTTCCTGCACCAGCCAGGACTGGATCGCGTTGTTGTGGTAGACGTTGCCGGTGCCGCGCACGTCGCGCAGCTGCTTGTAGCTGGGCTGCACGTAGCCGGTGTCGTCGATGGCGCGGCTCTGCACGATGGCCGGCTTGCCGTCCCAGACCCAGTCCAGGCGGAAGCGCGTCAGGCACTTGTCCATGACCGGTTCCTGCAGTTGCGCCGTCTTCCAGTTGCGCCCGCCGTCAACGGAAACGTCGACACGCCTGATCTTGCCGCGTCCGGACCAGGCCAGCCCGGTGATGCTGTAGTAGCCCTTGTCGAGCAGCACCTGGCCGCCCGATGGCGTGGTGATCACGCTCTTGCACTCCTGGATGCTGGTGTACTGGCGGTGCTGGCCGCCAGGCATGAGGTCGATGTAGTGCACGGCCTCGTCCTTGCTGCCCCAGGGCTCGTCGCCCACCTCGACGCGCCGCAGCCACTTGATCCAGCTCACGCCCTGCACACCCGGCACCACCAGACGCAGCGGATAGCCATTTTGCGGCCGCAGCATCTCGCCGTTCTGTCCGTACGCAACCAGGACCTCGCCGCTCTTGACCAGGCTCATGGGAATGGTGCGGGTCATGGAAGAGCCGTCGGCGCCTTCGGCCAGCACGAAGCGCCGGCCGTCCAGGTCCGCGCCTGCCATCTCCAGCAGCCGGATCAGCGGCACCCCCGTGAATTCGCTGCACGACAGCATGCCGTGCGAGTACTGCACCGTGGGCACGGCCACGTTGCCCCAGTTCATGCCGGTGTTGGCGCCGCACTCTATGAAATAAAAGCGCGAGACGCTGGGCATCCGCATCAGGTCGTCCATGGTGAAAACCATGGGCTTCCTGACCATGCCGTTGACCATGAAGCGATGCTGCTGCGGATCAACGTCAACCCAGCCCTGGTGGTGGCGCTCAAAGTGCAGGCCGCTGGGCGTGACGATGCCGAACAGCGACTGCAGCGGCGCAAACGACACCGACGCCTGCGTGGTCTGGGTCAGGCCCGGACTGCGGCGACGCTGTACATTGCCTTCGTACTTTGAGGGTCGGCCGTAGCCGGTCATCGCCACCGGCTTGCCCAGGCTGGTGCTCCACTTGGGCAGCTCGAGAATGGCCGGGTCGCCCTGGCCAACCGTCTCCTGCGCGCCCGCGTACGCCGCTGCACCACCCGCCATGGCGGCGGCAAAGCTGTTGCGGATGAAGTCACGGCGGCCGCGCCTGGCCTCGGCCCTGACCGTGCGTATGTCATTTGCGCCCAGAAAATTCTCTGGCGCCTTGCGCAAACGCCCAGCCCGCAGACTGGCAGGCGCCATCTGCAATTGATGGTCTTCCATGATCAACAAATTCTTGACTGGCAATTTGGAATAAGCATATTACCATGATGCCTGTGAGGCAGAAATCAGGGTTTTCCATGAGAAACGGAGGCAGCAGGCGGGGTGGCAGGGGCAGTCGCGCAGCTGCGCCCGAGCCACGGATATGACGTATCCCACCGTGCGCCGGTCAGGGGTCCACCTGGGCGCCGTCGTCGTCACGCAGGGCCTGCCGGGCCCGGCGCAACCGCCCGTCCAGCTGCGCCGCGTAAAAGTCCTCGGACATGCCTTCTATCCGAGGCGCGATCTCCCGGCCCTGCGGGCCAAAGAACAGCACGGTCGGCGCCACCACAACCTGCCAGCGGCGAATCAGCGCGTCATGCGTTATCGGCGTGCCGTCAAACGCCTGCGTGAGCTCCTGGCCGCGAAAATCCACCTGGACCACGGCCACGCCGTCCTGCGCCCGCATCGGGGCCAGGTAGTTGTTGCGCGCCAGCCGGCACCAGGCACAGCCGGCTAGGCTGGCCAGGACCACCAGCGGCTCGCCCCGCGCCAGCGCTGCATCCAGCTCGCGGGGCAGCGATCGCGACGGCGGCAGCGGGGTGTCGGGCTGCGCGGCCCCCGCTGTCCCTGCCAGGCCGGCGAGCCCGGCAAGGCGGACCAGCATCCCCAGGCCCTGCCGGCGGGAGAGCCTTGCGCCGGGCTTGCGCATCAATCGACCTGGTCCTCCATGAGCAGGTAGGTGTTGTAGGCGTTCATGCGGTTGGCCTCATGGAACAGCGGCAGGCCCTCGAACTCGCTCCAGTCGGTGGCAGCGTAGGCCTCGTCAAAGGGAATCAGCTCCCTGGCGGCTTCGGCCATGCTGTCGCGCAGGTACTGCAGGTATCGGCTGGTGATCTCTATGTCCTTTTGCGGCTCGTAGCTGGCGTCGCCATGGCCGGGCACGATCACCTTGGCATCAAACGTCTTGATGCCGTCCAGCGCCTGCAGCCAGCTGCGGCTGTCGGCCTCGCCCACGTAGGGTACGCGGTTGGCAAAGACCAGGTCGCCGGAAAACAGCACCTTTTCCGCCGGAACCCACACGACCACGTCTTCCACCGTGTGCGCCGGACCAACCGACTGCACGACAAAGTCCATGCCACCCAGCGACAGCGCGCGCGTTCCGTTCATCCACTCGTCCGCTTCAACCAGGCGCGTATCGGCGTTGATCCACGGCGCCATCTCCTCGCGTGACGCTTCCAGCCGCCCCTGCGCGGTGTGCGAGTAC
>JALOAS010000054.1 GCA_023228705.1 Ottowia sp.
TCCAATCAAGACGCAAAGCGCAGGCATAGCTTGGGCTATGGCGAGCATTTGCAACGCGGAGTGGGCGGGTTTGGGCGGTCAAAGCGGGCATGAGGGATTCTTTCTCAAGCTCTCAGGGCATCACAGCCGGCCGGCCACGCAAAAAAACCCGGGGCCGGGGCCGACGGGCTGGTTCTGCGCCTGAAGAAAACGAACCGTTCAGTGCATCTTCTTGGGCAGCTGCTGGCTGCGCACCTGCTTGAGGTGGCGCTTGACCGCAGCGGCCTTCTTGCGCTTGCGCTCGGCCGTTGGCTTCTCGTAGAACTGGCGCGCGCGCAGCTCATTGAGCAGGCCCTGCTTGTCAACGGTGCGCCGGAAGCGGCGCAGCGCAACTTCAAAGTGTTCGTTTTCTTTTACGCGAATCGTGGTCATTCAGAAAGTTTGTCCTGGGTTGTCTGGCTCGATTTGAAAAACAGCGGGTTGGTCATTGCGCGACGGGCACTTGCCAGGCCGGCATTTGCGCCAGCAGGGCACCGAGGTGGTGAGGCGGTTGGCAAATAACTGGCAAATGGCAGGAAAGCAGCGCACAAGGGACACACGGCAAGCTGGATGCGGATGCACGATCGGCCAACTTTGCCTTGTACACGCACAAACACTAGCACGCATCATGCATGAATACAACTGCTGACATGGCGCAGCCGCAAACTCGCGGTAAGCTCTTTATTATATGCCAGCTGCCGCAGCGATTGCAAGGCGTTGAGTGCCTGCTGCTCTTGCATTGCTCCTGCCTGGTTACATGCTGCCACCTGATCGGCAAGCATCGTCAGCTCAGCGGATGACAGGTGACCTCGGCCCATGAAGGTGTTGAGCGTTGAGCGTTGAGCGTGGCGGATGACGGATGATCTCGCTGGCGCGTTGATGATTGCGTCTGTGCCGCGATGAAGGGGGGGTTGGGCGCGGGGGCATACGCCGCACGCGGGACGCGGGACGGCCTACTCGCTGGACGCAATTCGCTCAACCTCTTGTCAGAGGTCATCCGTCATGCGTGTGGTGTTGCTGAGCATCGTTTCTAATCAGCCATTCAAGCCCGAGCGGCGGGCCCGGTGCTCCCGAAGAAACACGGATTCAATACCTTTGCAAATCAATTACTTATGATTTGTGTTTCTTGAGATGTGCTGCCATGGGTGTCACGGTGATTTCGAGCGCGCGGCCCTGTTCTGCTCCAGGGCGCAGCGCGGGATCAAGCTGTCCATTGCGGTGCTTCATGCGGTTGCAGCAGCAGACGCGCCTCAAACCCGTGTGCCATGCCGGCCGGCGGCGAGCTCAATTCAAGGCGACCGTTTTCACGTTGCGCAATGGTGGCCACGATCGACAGCCCCAGGCCGTAGCCGGTGCGGTCCGCGCTGTGGCGCACATGGCGCCGGCGCAAAACCGCCAGCGCCTCGGGCGACACGCCCGGCCCGGCGTCACGAACCACGATGGTGCACGGCGGCAGCACTTCCAGCGTGACCGACGCGCCTTCGCTGTAGCGCAATGCGTTTTCGACCAGATTGCGCACCGCGATCGCCAGCGTATCGACGTCGCCCCGGGCCGGGGCGATGGGCGCGTCGGCGATCTTCAGGTTCAGGCGGGTCGTGACGTCCTCGGCTTGCCAGAATTCCTCGGCCACGGTGGCCACCAGTTGCAGCACATCAACAGCCGCATCGGTGAGCGCTGCGCCCGATTCCGCACGCGACAGCTGCAGCAGTTTCTCGGCGCGATGGCTCAAGTCTTGCAGTGCCGCAACCGCGGCCTGTACCTGTGCCCGATCCAGGCCGTGCTCCAGTGCCGTCTGCAGGCGTATCCGTGCTGCGGCCAGCGGCGTGCGCAATTCATGCGCGGCGTTGGCTGCCAGTGCCCGCTCCACGTCCAGCGCGCGCGCCAGACGATCAAGCAGGCGATTGACATGCGTGGCGACCATGTCCAGCTCGAGCGGCAGTCGCGACAGGTCGATGGCACTCAGGTTGCGGCCACCACGTAGCGCGATCTGGTCCGACAGGCGCTGCAGTCCGCTCAGTTGGCGCCGCGCCACGGCGCGCAGCAACAGCGCCATCAGCGGCAGCACCGCGACCATCGAGACAATGAGCCCGGTCAGGGCCCGATTCACCGCCTCGCGCCGCTCCTGCAGGGGATCAGCCGCTTGCAAATACAGGTCGCGCGAGGGATGCTTGACGGTATAGACGCGCCATTTCGGCAAGTTGTGGAAGCCCGGTGTCAAGGTCACGTTGAACATGTCCGGCGTTGCCGCCGAGGAGCGCAGCAGGACGTGTGCATCCTTGTCGACGAGCCGGTAGATGAGTTCGTCGGCCAGGAAAAGCGGCTTGGGAGCGGCCAGCGGGTACGTCGTCCCGGCTTCGGGCGGCTGCGCGTCGTAGCGTTCCAGCGCCACATCGAACATGCGGTGCGCGGCCTCGACCAGCTCGTTGTCGAAGTTGAAATCGATCTCGCGGTCCACGTACCAGACCACGGCCAGCACCGACAGCAGCCAGATGCTGCCAACTGACAGAATCAGCGCGCGCGCAAGGCGCCCCGCCAGCGTGGATTGCCTGCGTTTGCGCGCGCCGGAATGTTCTGTCGCCGGCGCTTTCAAGAGGCACCGCCCGCTGCACTCAGGCGATAGCCCAGGCCACGCAAGGTCTGGATGGCATCGCGCCCCAGCTTGTGACGCAGACGGCTGATGAAGACTTCCAGGGTATTGCTGCCGGCCCCGTCGTCGAATCCGTACAGCGCGTCCATCAACGCCTCGCGGCTGTGAATGTGGTAGGGGCGTGCCGCCAGCACGCGCAGCAGCGCCCATTCCTTCTGCGTCAACACCACCGGCAGGCCATTGCGTCGCACGCTGGCTTCGCCCAGGTTGATTTGCAGCGCACCGAGCTGCACCACGGCTGACGAATTGCCGCTGCGCCGGCGCTGCACCGCGCGCAGGCGGGCCAGCAGCTCGCCGGGGTCGTACGGCTTGGTCAAATAGTCGTCGGCGCCGGCATCCAGCCCGCGAATGCGGTCGCTGACACGGTCGCGCGCCGTCAGCACGATCACGATCGGCCGATCCGGCACACGCCGCAGGGCCGGCAGCAGTTGCAGCCCGTCGCCATCGGGCAGGTGCAGGTCCAGAAAGAGCGCCGCGTATCGCGCCACCGCAAGCCGCGTGCGCGCCGCGTCCAGCGTCGCCACCGCATCGACCACGAACGCCTCCGCCTGCAAGTAGCTGCAGACGGCTTCGGACAGCGCTTTGTCATCTTCAACCAGAAGGATACGCATGGCACAAGGTTGGATGCGGCATGCGCAAGTTTATATCCGCCTGCGTTCAGGTTCCGTTCAGCCGGCGCGGTTAGGGTACCTCGGCCCGCTTTTTGGCAGCGCAATTTCTGCGCGGATTTAACTAGGTTTAATGGTGTCGGCTCATGCGCTTGTGGCGTTCGGGTGTGTTCTGGGTGACGGCTGGCGCCTTCGTGGCCCTGCTTGCCTGGGACGCCTCCGGCGGCGATTTGTGGCTTGCACACCTGGCCGGTGACGTCAATGGGTTCCGTTGGCGCGACAGCTTCTGGCTCACCACCGTGCTGCACCAGGGCGGCAAGGATGCCGCCTGGCTGCTTTGGCTTGCCCTGCTGCTGGCGCTGCGCTGGCCGCCCGCTTTCATGCGCAGGCTGGACCGCTTGCAACGCTGGCAACTGGTGCTCGGCGTGCTGGCTGCCGTGGCCGTGATCAACCTCGTCAAATACGCAAGTCACACCAGTTGCCCGTGGTCGCTGCGGGATTTTGGCGGCAGCGCCAGACATGTTTCGCACTGGCTGTGGAACCGACTTGATGGCGGCCCCGGGCACTGCTTTCCGGCCGCACACGCGTCGGCCGGTTTTGCCTTCATGACGGGCTGGTTTGCCTGGCGCCAATCCGGGAGCCGGATCGCTGCCGCCTGGCTGGCGGCATCGGTGTTTGCCGGCATGCTGCTGGGTATAGCCCAGCAGTTGCGCGGGGCCCACTTCATGAGCCACACGCTCTGGACCGCCTGGATCTGCTGGGTCGCCGGCTGGCTCGTCGATGTCATTTTCAAGGCAGCGCGGTCGCGGCTGGCGCCGGCGCCCGGCTGAGGCCGAGACCTCTTGCTGGCGCACAAAGCTGAACGAAACCTGAATTTGCGGTTCAGCCTGATTTCAGCTTCGCCAACAACACTGGCGGCATGCCTGAGTCGTTATCGGCGGCAGCCACGGCACCGGCCCTGCATTGGCGCGGCATCCATGCCGGGCAAATCAAGGCCCGTGTGGCGGCGGCTGCGCTTCGTCCCCGTTCGCCGCGCACCGTTGTCGCCGTGCTGGCGCTTTATTTGTTGCTGGCCACCAATTGGCCGCTGTGGCTGGCGCTGGTCCGCATCGATGCGGCGCCGGCGTTCTGGCTGCCGGCCGCCTTTGGCATGGCCTGGCTGCTGCTGGTCGGCCTGCTCGCCCTGCTTGCCCTGACCGCCTGGCCACGCGCCATGAAACCCCTGTGGATAGCACTGGCGGTGCTGGCCGCCGTGGTGCAGTACTACAGCAACACCTATCACATGGTGATGGATCCCTCGATGGTGCGCAACATCGTGTACACGGATCCGGCCGAGGCGCGGGATCTGCTGAGCTGGCAGCTGCTGCTGCAAGTGGCGGTTGTCGCCGGCCCCATTGCCGCCTGGCTGTGGCGGGTGCCCGTGGCGCCGCGCGGGCTGTGGCCGCACGCATGGCGCAATGCGGTGCTGTTCGGGGTGGCGCTGGCTGCGGCTGCCGCGTGCGTGGCGACCATGTCGCGCACGCTGGCGCCGCTCATGCGCAACCAGCCGCAACTGCGCTACCTGATGAACCCGCTGGCAACGGTGTGGTCTGCGAGCGCCGTGGCCACGCAGCCGCTGCTGAGCCGCAAGAAGGGCCTGGCCGTGATTACGCCCGGGACCGCGCTGGGTCCCAACTACGCCAGCGGCCAGCGCCCGCCGCTGTTGCTGCTGGTGGTCGGCGAGACGGCGCGCGCGGACCACTTCGGCTTGAACGGCTACGCACGCGACACCACGCCACGGCTGGCCGCGCAGGACGTGCTCAGCTGGCGCGACGTGACATCCTGCGGCACCAGCACGCTGGCCTCGTTGCCCTGCATGTTCTCGCCGCTGTCGCGGACCCGGTTCGAGCACCGCAACCAGGACAGCGAGAACCTGCTCGACGTGTTGCACGCTGCTGGCCTGGCCGTGCTCTGGCTGGACAACCAGAGCGGCGGTTGCAAGGGCGTGTGCGCCCGCATCCCGCACGCGCAGGTCAACGACGCGGACCTGCATCCGGCCCTGTGCGACGCGGGAGACTGCCTTGATGCGGTGCTGCTGGACGGGCTGGAGCAGCGCATCGCGGCCTTGCCACCAGATCGCGTGGCGCGCGGCCTGGTCGTGGTCATGCACCAGATGGGCAGCCACGGCCCGGCCTATTACAAGCGCTCACCGCCAGGCGACAAGCGCTTCTTGCCCGAGTGCCGCAGCGCCGTGCTGAGCGACTGCACGCAGGCCGAGCTGGTCAACGCCTACGACAACTCGATTGCCTACACCGACGACATCCTGGCGCAGGCCATAGACTGGTTGCGCGCGCGCTCGCGCCGCTTCGACTCCGGGCTGCTCTACCTGAGCGATCACGGCGAGTCGCTGGGCGAATACGGGCTGTACCTGCATGGCGCGCCCTGGCGCATCGCACCGCAGGTGCAAAAGCACGTGCCCATGGTCGCCTGGCTGAACGGCGGCCTGGCGCAGCGCGTCGGCCTGGATACCGGTTGCCTGCGCGATCGCCTCGATGTGCCGCTCAGCCACGACAACCTGTTTCACACGGTACTGGGCTTGCTGGACGTGCACAACCCGAGCTACCGCCTCCCGCTCGACGCGTTTGCCACTTGCCGGCAGGCCGCCGCCGGCAACGCGTCACTGCGCTGATGCCAGCGGAGACGACCTTGAGCCAGCTCGACCAGTGGCTGTTTTTGCTGCTGAACGCGGGTCCGGGCACCGATCCGGTTTTCATCACGGCGTTCCGCTGGGTCAGTGAGGGGTTGCTGGCGACCGTGGTTCTTGCCCTGGCGCTGATCGCCATCACGCAGCAACGGCACCGGCGCGATGTGCTCGTGGCCCTGGGTTGCATGCTGCTGGCTGCCATCGTCGTGCAGTTGATTCGGGCAAGGTTTGCGTTGCCGCGCCCGGCGGCGCTGGGCTTGGGCATTCAATGGGTCGCGCACGGCGCCAGCCCGGGCATGCCCAGTGCCCACGCAACCGCTGCCTTCGCCTTTGCCGCCGCGCTGGCGCGGGCGCCATGGCGACGCGCCAGCGCCGCTGCCTTTGCTGCCGCCGCCCTGATCGGCTACAGCCGCGTCTTCCTGGGCCTGCACCTGCCCGGTCAGGTGTTGGCCGGCGCGCTGCTTGGCTGCGCACTGCCGTGGGTCGCGTGGCCGGTGCCCAGGCACGCGGGGCAGGGCTGGCGGGCGCTGCGCAGCCTGATGGCGCGGGACCGAGCCATCGAACGGTGGCTGTACACGGAAGTCGCGGCAGCCTACGATGAACTCAAGGCTGACCCGTCCAAGGCTTTGACCCCTGATCAGGTGCGCGCAGATCACGACACCGATGCCATCGCTGAGTTCTGCTTTTCGTTGACCACGTTCCCAGAGCGCGGCACGCGTCGCGACGACATCCGTCCGGGCGTGCGCGTCACGAACTACCGCAAACGCGCCGTGATCGCGTTTACGGTCGATGTCGGCGCCGAGCAGGTGTTCATCCTTGGCGTGTTCTACGGCGGACAGGACTTTGAGGCCGCGCTGAGCGGGTTCACAGAAGATGAAAGGCCGTGACGTGCATGCATCTTCGGTATTTTGGTCCAGGTTCCGGTCAACTTCCGTCATCGTCCCGTTGTGGCCGGTCGTAGACGGCCGCTTTCGGCAACGCGATACGCTCGCGCAAGGCAAGGCGATCGTGCACCCCGTGTAGGCACTCCCTCCCGATGCGTACCATCAATCAGGAAAAGGAGCCATGACCGAAACCCCACGCACCACCGCAATCGCGACGGCACCGCTCGATGTTGTAACGCGCATCCTGCAGCTCGGCCTCGCGGTGTTCGGCATCTGGGCCTGGCTCACCGGCGCGGGTTGGATCGGGGCGGGTGCGGCCGACTATGAGCGCCCTGACCATTTCTGGTACATCCAGCACCGGTGGGTAGGCATTACATTCACGGCGTTCCTGCTGGCACGGATCCTCTGGGGATTCGTGGGTCCGGCCGACGTGCGGTTTGTAAACTGGGTGCCGTGGACGCGGGAGCGCCTGAGATGGGTTGTCGAGGACGTGCGTTCGCTGCTGCACTTGCGCATTCCCGAACGCCCCACCCACGTCGGCCTGTCCGGATTCGTGGAGGCGCTCGGACTGCTCGCGTTCCTGTGGCTGGGCCTGAGTGGCCTGAGCAACGCGATCACGATCACGCCCGGTGTCAAGCTGACAGCCGCCTTGCCGCACCTCATCAAGCATTGGCACCAGATCGGCAACGTGCTGGTGCCGGCGTACCTGATCTTGCACGTGGGCGGCACCGTGGCCCACAGCATCGTCGGCAGGCAGGTTTGGAAAAAGATGCTGTTCCTCGAATGAGGCAGCGGGGCGGTCCGCCCGATGCTGCTGGAGCGCGCAACCGCACGGACTACGACCTGCGGTCAGCGCCAAAGCGGTCCGGTTGTTTGTCGGGAGGCTACTGCATCTTCAAGTTTCCACGTCCGTTACAAAATCACCCCATGCCGCCCCGGTCCGGATCTTGTATCAAATTGCTTGCCGTGTGCGGCGCGCAAGAGTGGGTGCTCACGTTGCTGATGGTGCCGGCTGCAGCGTCAGCGTACGAGGCCAGCCGGCTGGGCGTCGTGGCCGATCGCCAGATGGTGCAAGACATGGCCACGACCGCCACCACCGAAGCCGGGCATCTGCTCACGGCCGACTTCCCGGGTTATTTTTTCCTGCACGCCGCTCCCGGGCTGCTGCTGGTTTTTTGGCCGCAGGTGCGGCGACGCAAGCCTGTGCCCGCCGGCTTGCTATGGGTTGGCAGCCAGGCCGTCATCGTGGCGCTGATGCTGGGCATGGTCTGGCCCGATCTGAAGTCGCTGCAGGCAACGGCGCATGGGCACCGCGACTTGATCCTAGATTCAGCAGTCGAACGCTGCTTCGTGTGCATATATTGCTGGGAGCAAAGGAAAAGGTACGCTTGCACGAGCACACCATTTTGGTGACCACGCTATGCGCTCGATCGCACAGCGCTGGACGCGCCATGCTGCGTTGCTCCGCCTTGCAGACAGTAGTCTGCCGCGTTGTCGCGCCTTGCCTGACACGCCCATCGCAGCACGCTCGAACGCATTCAACTACTGAATCTAGGTTGATCGATGCGCTGCTGCCTTGGGCAGCGCCCAGCGCCGGTGTCAGTCACGCCAAAACCATGCTGCACAGTACCCGCAGCGCTGCCCGGCGTTGCAAAATCAATGCACGATGAGTGCCGCTGCCGGCTGCAGCGGTAACCCGCTATCGCTCATCCTCATGGGCGGCACGACGGTACCTGCGGGCGCAGGGACGCCGCGCGGATGCGCATGCGTTACGACTCGGCCGATGGCAGCGCGCCAGGGACCTGCGTGACGCTGCCGCCGCCAGTGAGCCGGCTGGCGCATGCGCGGACGATGTGTTCGTGCGCTCACGCACAGGCCCAAGCTGCGCAGGGATGGACGCACATGCCGAGCGCTGCCATCGAACCGGCCGAGGCGGCTCTTGTCGTGCAGCATCGGTTCAGCAGGCATGGGCGAGACACACGGACTGGAGCGTTTCGCCATTTTCTGGCACGATAGGGGCGGCACAACCTTTTGCGGAGACACCGACCATGGCAACCGTTGCAGATGTTTTGAAAAACAAGAGGCCGGGGGAGCTGGCCATTTTGCCGCCCGAGGCGACCGTCCGTGATGCACTGCAACTGATGGCCGACCGCGACATTGGCTCGGTGGTGGTGATCGGTGGCGAACTGCTGGAGGGCATTTTCACCGAGCGCGACTATGCGCGCCGAATCGTGCTCAAGGGGCTGCATTCGGTCGATGTCAAATTGATCGATGTCATGACCAAACGCTTGTATGTGGTGCACCTGGACGATACCGTGCAAGAGTGCCTGAGCATCATGACGCAGGCGCGCGTTCGCCACCTGCCGGTGGTTGCAGACAAACGCATCACCGGCCTGGTGTCGATCGGCGACCTGGTCAACCACATGCTCGAAGAGCAGCGCTTCATGATCGAGCAGCTGGAAAACTACATCGCCGGCAACATGGGGTAGGGGCCCGTGCGACAAGGGCGCTCCGGCCTGCAAAAGCACTGCTGGTTGGCAAGCATCGTCAGCTTGCCGGATGACGGATGACTTCGGCCCTTGCGGGCCCTTGATGAAAGCCGCCTGTGGCGGCGGATGATGAATCATGGCGGCGCAGCCGCAGTCATTGCTGCCGCGCAGCGGCGCGGTCATTGAAGCGCCAGCGAGATCATCCGTCATGCGCCGCGCTCGACGCTCAACGCTGCACGGCAGCTCCCGGACACGGATAATCGCCTGTCATGGCTACCCTGGTTCTTGGCTTTGAGTCTTCCTGCGATGAAACGGGCGTGGCGCTGGTGGCGTTTGAAGGGACGCAGACGCCGCGCCTGCTGGCGCATGCGCTGCATTCGCAGGTTGCGCTGCATGCCGATTACGGCGGCGTGGTCCCGGAGCTGGCGAGCCGCGATCACATCCGCCACGCGCTGCCGCTGACCCGCGAGGTGCTGGCGCGCGCCGGACGCCAGCTGCAGGACGTGGACGTGGTGGCGTACACGCAGGGGCCGGGCCTGGCCGGTGCGCTGCTGGTGGGGGCGGGCGTGGCGTGCGCGCTGGCTGCGGCGCTGGAGCGGCCGGTGATGGGCGTGCACCATCTGGAGGGGCACTTGCTCTCGCCGTTTCTGGGCGAGGCCGCACCGGCGTTCCCGTTCGTGGCGCTGCTGGTCAGCGGCGGGCACACGCAGCTGATGCGGGTCGACGGCGTCGGCCGCTATGCGTTGCTGGGCGAGACCGTGGACGACGCCGCGGGCGAGGCGTTTGACAAGAGCGCCAAGCTGCTGGGGCTGGCGTATCCGGGCGGACCCGCGCTGGCGCGGCTGGCCGATTTTGGCGACCCCGATGCTTACGAACTGCCGCGGCCGCTGCTGCACAGCCACGATTTGAATTTTTCTTTTTCCGGGCTCAAGACCGCGGTGCTCACGCAGGTCCGCAGGTTTGACGGCGTGCCCTGCGATCAGCCCCGGGCCGACCTGGCCGCCAGCACGCAGGCGGCCATTGTCGACGTGCTGGTGCGCAAGTCCAGGCAGGCACTGGAGCAGACCGGGCTGAGGCGCCTGGTGGTGGCGGGGGGCGTGGGCGCCAACCAGCACCTGCGTACAGAGCTGGCGCGGGCCTGCGCAGCGCTTGGCGCGCAGGTGCATTATCCGGACCTGGTGTTTTGTACCGACAACGGGGCCATGATCGCCATGGCCGCGGCGCTGCGCATGCAGGCCGGGGTGGAAGAGCCGCGGCGCGACTACGCGTTTGAGGTGCGCCCGCGCTGGCCGCTCGATACGGTTTAGCTGCGCACCGCCTGCGCTGCAGGCGTGGCCTGCCCCTCGATCACGAACTGCACGCTTTGCTGGCCGCGCCATTCGTTGACCTCGGGCCGGAACGCCAGGTGCGCGTCGCGTGGCAGCGGCGTCACGCGGCGGAACCAGATGCCGTCCACCTCTTCGCCCTGGTGGCGCAGCCTGAGCTTGAGGTGGTGTTCTCCGACCAGGCGCTGGCTGATGACCTCCACCGTCTCGCTGAAGGTGGGTGGTGCAAAGCCCTGGCCCCAGACCTCGCCCTGCAGGGCCTGCACCAGGTCCACGCGCCGGTAGCGTGCCGGCAGCGCGCCGTCGGTTTGCAGCTCGCGCGTGAGCGAGGCGGCGTCCAGCAGCTCGCCAGCCACTTGCGCAAAGGCCTGCTGGAACTGCGGCCATTGCGCCTCGGCAATGCTGCAGCCGGCCGCCATGGCGTGGCCGCCAAAGGTGCTGAGGATATCCGGGTTGCGCTTGGCCATGAGGTCCAGCGCATCGCGCAGGTGAAAGCCGGGAATGGAGCGGCCCGATCCCTTGAGCGTGCCCGACTGGCCGGCCGCGCCCGAGCGGGCAAAGACAAAGACCGGGCGGTGCCAGCGCTCCTTCAGCCGCGAGGCGACGATGCCGACCACGCCCTCGTGGAAGTCGGGCTGGAACACGGCCAGCGCGGGGGGCGGCGTGCTGCTGCCGGCAAACAGCGCTTCGGCCAGCTCGCGTGCCCGCTCGTCCATGTCGCCTTCCACGCTGCGGCGCTGGCGGTTGATGTGGTCCAGGGTTGCCGCCAGCTCGCTGGCCTGTGTGGCGTCGTCGCTGGTCAGCAGCAGGATGCCAACGGCCATGTCGGCCAGGCGCCCGGCCGCGTTGATGCGCGGGCCCAGCGCAAAGCCGAAGTCGGCGGTGGCGGCGCGGCGCCAGTCGCGGCCGGCCACGGCAAACAGCGCCGCCAGGCCCCGCGGCATGTGGCCGCTGCGAATGCGCTGCAGTCCCTGCGCGACCAGGCGGCGGTTGTTGGCGTCCAGCGGCACGACGTCGGCCACGGTGCCCAGCGCCACCAGCGGCAGCAGCGTATCCAGCCGGGGCTGGGCCTCGCGGCTGAAGACGCCGCGCCGCCGCAGCTCGCTGCGCAGCGCCAGCAGCACGTAGAACATGACGCCCACGCCGGCCAGCGCCTTGCTGGGAAAGGAGCAGCCGGGCTGGTTGGGGTTGACGATGACGTCAGCGGCCGGGAGTTGCAGGCCGGGCAGGTGGTGGTCGGTCACCAGCACTTGCAGGCCCAGCTCCTGCGCCCGTGCCACGCCGGCCACGCTGGCAATCCCGTTGTCCACGGTGATGAGCACGTTGGCGCCGGTGGCTGCCACGCGCTCGGCAATGGCCGGCGTGAGACCGTAGCCGTCGGCCACGCGGTTGGGCACCAGGTAGCTGGTCTGGCGCGCACCGAGCAGGCGCAGGCCGCGCAGCCCCACGGCGCAGGCGGTGGCGCCGTCGCAATCGTAGTCGGCGACGATGCACAGGTGCCGGTCTTGCGCGATGGCGTCGGCCAGGAGCGCCGCGGCCTGTTCGGCGCCCAGGAGCGCGGATGGCGGCAGCAGCTTGCCCAGCCCGGGGTCCAGTTCATCGGCGCGGGTCACGCCGCGGCCCGCGTAAAGCCGGGCCAGCAGCGGATGGATGCCAGCCTGCTCCAGGGCCCAGGCTGCGCGCGGGGGAACGGTGCGGACGGTGAGTTTCACAGCTGCAAGCGTAGCGCATCAAGCCGCAGCGGGCGAAAGCGGGCAGCCAGACGCGCCATGCCGCGGGCCGACTGCAGTGTGATGGCGCTGCGCGGGCCGCACAGCGTCAGCTGCACGCGCCGGCCTGCGGTCAGGGCGTCGCGCAGCGGCGCCACGCGGTCCTGGTCGATGGCCTGCCACACGGCGTGGCGCCGCGCCAGTTCCGGACCGGCCTGCGCCAGCCGTCGCTCCGAAATGATGGCGGTCGATGCTGCGGGAATTTCGGCCAGCGTGCCGGCGCCTTCTATCCAGAGCGCATTGACCGGCGGCAGGCCGCTGGCCTCGCGCGCCTCGTTGACGGGGTGGCCTGCAAGCAGCATCTGCCATTCACTTTGCATGCGCCGCAGCGTGGCGGCGTCCCCGGTGCCGCTGACCGCCAGCGCTTCGCGACTGAGCGGCTCCTGGCTCGCGCGCATGATGGAGCAGGTGCTGAGCCCGGCAAACAGGGGGCTGCGTGCCAGCCAGGCGTCCGGACGCTGGTAGTCGATCAGGATGCCGGCTTCGGCCATGTACGGCCGGACCGTGGCCAGCAGCGCCTGCGCCGCGGCGTCGTCCAGCGCCAGCATGGCCGGGTCGGCCACCATGGCGCTGTCCATGCCCAGTTGCAAGTGGCAGGGGCGGATCCAGGCGCAGGGTGTGCCCGTGGTTTGCGTCTCCAGTGCGGCCCAGGGCACCTGCCCGGACGGATGGTGCAGGCCGTACAACTGCGCCAGGATGCGCTCAAACGGGGCATCCGGTGCGTCGGCCTCACACGCCAGCCGGCCGGCTTCGCGCAGGTGCCCAAGCAGGGCTTCGAGCTGCGGCAGCGCGGGCAGTGGCGGCAGCGGCACGCCCTCGCGCAGGGGCGGGATGGCGCTGGCAATGACCAGGTGCGAGTCAGGCATGGGGCCGATTGTCACGGATGTGCCAAAGCCATGTGGACTGCAGCGCATGGCTTGGGCGTGCCTGGCAGCCAACGTGGGAGCCGCCCCGGCCGGCGCTGCGCCGCGCGTAATGCGAGAATCAACGCTTTTGCCCACAGATGACGGTTGGCTCGTCCCTACATGCCCTGGTTCCAGCAGTTGCCCTACGAGATGCAGCTTGGCCTGCGCTACACCCGCGCGGGGCGCAGCACGCGGCGCAACGGCTTCATCTCGTTCATCTCGGCGGTGTCCATGCTGGGCATAGGCTTGGGCGTGGCGGCGCTGATCGTCGTGCTCAGCGTCATGAACGGCTTCCAGAAGGACGTGACCGGCCGCATGCTCAGCGTCATCTCGCATATCGAGGTGTTTTCGCCCAGCGGCGACGCGCTGGACGATCCGCAGCGCACGCTGGCCGAGGTGCGGCAGAACAGGGAGGTCGTGGGCGCCGCCCCCTTTGTCGACCAGCAGAGCCTGCTGGCCCGCGGCGACCTCATGCAGGGCGTCATCGTGCGCGGCATAGACCCGCAGCAGGAGCCGCAGGTGACCGACCTGGCCGCGCAGCTGCAGGATACGCTGCTGCCGCAGCTGCAGCCCGGCAGCTTCAACGTGCTGCTGGGCAGCGACCTGGCGCGCAAGCTGGGCGTGGGCCGGGGCGACAAGGTCACGCTGGTCGCGCCCAGCGGGCAGGTCACGCCGGCAGGCGTCATGCCGCGCCTCAAGCAGGTGACCGTGGCAGGAACGTTTTCCTCCGGTCACTACGAATACGACTCGACGCTGGCCTTGCTGAACATCCAGGATGCCGAACGCATCTACCGGGTGGCCGGGCCCACCGGAATCCGCATCAAGCTGCGCGACATGAACCAGGCGCGGCAGGTCGCCGACGAGCTGGCCGCCACGCTCAGCGGTCATTTGCTGATCCTGGACTGGACGCGCCAGAACCGGACCTGGTTTGCCGCGGTGCAGCTGGAGAAGCGCATGATGTTCATCATCCTGACGCTCATCGTCGCGGTGGCCGCATTCAACCTGGTCAGCACGCTGGTCATGACGGTGCAGGACAAGCGCGCGGACATAGCCATCCTGCGCACCCTGGGCGCCAGTCCCTCAAGCATCCTGAAGATCTTTGTCGTGCAAGGCGCGCTGGTGGGCGTGCTGGGCACGCTGGGCGGACTGCTGCTGGGACTGCTGATTGCGTTCAACATCGACGTCATCGTCCCGTTCATAGAGGGCCTGCTGCACGTGAGCTTCCTGCCCAAGGACATCTATCTCATCAACCGCATGCCCAGCGATCCGCGCGCCAGCGACATCGTGCCGGTGGCGCTGATTTCGCTGCTGCTGTCGCTGCTGGCCACGCTGTATCCCAGCTGGCGCGCCAGCCACGTGAACCCGGCCGAGGCGCTGCGCTATGAATGAGCCGCAGGCAGCCGGGGCAGCGGCCAGCGGCAGTGACGTCGTGCTGCAGGCCGAGGGCGTGACTCGGCACTTCCGGGACGCCCACGTCAACGTGAACGTGCTGCAGGGTGTGGACCTGGCGGTGCGGACGGGGGAGACGCTGGCCATCGTCGGGCACTCGGGCTCGGGCAAGAGCACGCTGCTGCACGTGCTGGGCGGCCTGGACCGGCCAAACCGGGGCATCGTGCGCCTGCAGGGGCATGATTTCTCCAGACTCTCCGCGGCAGAGCAGGGCCGCCTGCGCAACCGCTACCTGGGCTTTGTCTACCAGTTCCACCACCTGCTGCCGGAGCTGACGGCGCTGGAGAACGTGGCCATGCCGCTGCGCATACGGCGCAACCGGCGCGCCGACGCCGAGCAGGCTGCCGCGGACATGCTGGCGCAGGTGGGCCTGGCCGAGCGCGTGCAACACCGGCCGGCGCAACTGTCCGGCGGCGAGCGCCAACGCGTGGCCATTGCGCGCGCGCTGGTCACGCGGCCGGCCTGCGTCCTGGCCGACGAACCCACCGGCAACCTGGACCGGGACACGGCGGACGCCATTTTCGCGCTGATGCTGGACCTGGCCGGCCGCTACGGGATGGCGTTTGTGCTGGTCACGCACGATCACACGCTGGCTGCGCGCTGCCAGCGCCAGTTGCGCCTGACCGCGGGGCAGCTGGAGGCCATTGCGGCGTGACGGGCGCGGACGCTTGCCTCGCCTCGCAGCTGCTGCCTGCCGACGTGGCCCGCATCGAGGCGTCTGCCGGCTGGCGCAAGGAACGCGTCGAGGTGCTTGACGTCTCGGTGGGGCGGGTCATCGTCAAGGGGCACCGGCCGCGCCGCAAGCCCGCGCGCCACCGTGCGCTCAATGCGGTGGCGCGGCTCGTGGGCGTTCCCATCCTGCGCGCCGTGCCGGTGCATGGTGGCGCCGCGTCGCAGGCGGTGGAAATCCGGCGCCTGCGTGCGCTGCGCGCCGCGGGCGTGCGCGTGCCCGAGCTGCTGCACGTGGCGCCCGAATACTTTGTCATGCGCTGGCTGGGCGGCAACCATCTGGCCAGCGCGTTGAGCGAAGGCGTGCCGGCTGCCTTTGACTTGTGGCGCGAGGCCGCCAATGCGATCCTGGATACGCACCGCCGCGGCCAGTACCTGAGCCAGTGCTTTGGCCGCAACGTGATCGTCGGCACGGCGGCCGATGTTGCCGGGTTCCAGGGGTTCATCGACTTCGAGGACGATCCGCTGGAGGTCATGGGACTGCCCGAGGCCCAGGTGCGCGACTGGCTGATCTACCTGCAGAGCACGCTGTGGCAGGTGCCGGCCACGCCATCGCAGATCGATGCCGTGCTCGATGCCTGCCTGCAGGGAGAAAGCGAATCGGTGCGCCGGCTGTTTGCGCTGGCCTGCCGGCGCCTTGCCTGGCTGCGTCGCCTGCCAGCGCACCGGCGCTGGGGCCGTGACACCCTGGCCGTGCGGGCCGTTGCCACGTTGGCCCACCGTTGGCGGCAGCGCCACGGGGCATGAGCTGCCGGGACGCATCCTGACGGGGACGAGCCGGTTATGGCTGCCAGCCGGCACATGAAAATGGAAGCAGTCGATGCCACATCGGAAAATCGCAGACGGGTTTTGCCGCTGCTTGAAGTCCGTGACCTGAAGGCCTCGTACGGCAAGGCAATCGCCGATGCACGCAGGCAGCGGGTCGCTCACCCCTCATCACACTCCGACATAGCGTACAAACTGCGGGGCGTCAGGCGTCAGCTTTCCCGCTGCAACGGTTTCCACCACGCGACCCTGCAGCATGAAAGCGACGGTATCGGCCATGCTGCGCACGGCCTCGACCCGCTGTTCCACCAAGACCACTGCAACGCCCTCTGACTTCAGTCGCAGCACCACCTCGCGGATGGCGACAATCATGGACGGCTGCAGCCCTTCGGTTGGCTCGTCAAGCAGCAGGACCCGGGGCTCCAGGCAAAGGGCGCGTGCGATCGCCAGCATCTGCTGCTCGCCACCCGAAAGCGTGTCCGCTCGCTGCTTCAGTCGCTCGGTCAGCCGGGGGAACAGCGACAGGACCTGTGCCCGCGCCTGGGGCCGGTTGCCGCGCAGCAGGCCGCCAACCTCAAGGTTTTCGGCTACGCTCATCTCGCCGAACAGGCGCCGTCCCTGCGGCACCCAGGCCAGGCCATGTGTTGGAATGCGATGTGCGGGCAGGCCCTGCAATGCCACCCCGTCAAGCTCGATCCGGCCCGCGCGCACCGGGATCAGGCCCATGATGGCCTTCATCAGCGTGGTCTTGCCGGCACCATTGCGACCCATCACGCAGGTAACGCGGCCCGGCTCCGCGCGAAAATCGACCCCGCGCAAGACCTTGACTTGGCCATAGCCTGCAGCCACGCCGTGCAGTTCAAGCACCAAGATAGGCCTTCTGCACAGCCGGGTTGGCGCCAACTTCCACTGGCGTGCCGCGCGCCAGCACGCGGCCGGCCTGCAGTACGGTGATGCGATCGGCAAGCTCCATGACCACGTCCATGTTGTGCTCGATCAAAAGGATGGTCATCTCGGGTACCAGGCCTCGTAGCAGCGTCTTGAATCCGGTGATCTCGCCCGCTGCCAGACCCTGCGTCGGCTCATCAAGAATAAGAAGCCGAGGATTCAGTGCCAGTCCCATCGCTACTTCGAGAATCCGCTGATGTCCATAGCTGAGGGCACCGGCCAGATCCGCTCTGTGCCCGATCAGCCCCACTCGAGTCAGTGCCGCCGCCACAGTGTCGGCGAGTCTGTCCCCGAACAGTCCGATTCGGGCGCCTCCGCCTTGCACCGCCAGTGCAACATTGTCGAGGACCGACAACTCGGTGAAAACCGAGGTGATCTGGAATGTGTAGGCAATTCCGCGGCGTACGCGACGGTGGGCGGGGAGTTTGGTGATGTCTTCGCCAGCCAGCAGGATCTGGCCGGAATCTGGCGTCAGGCGCCCGGACAGCAGGCTGACCAGCGTGGTCTTGCCTGCACCATTGGGTCCGATCAGGGCATGGATCTCGCCGGGCACAAGCTCAAAATCCACGCCGTCGACAGCACGCAGCCCTCCGAAGTGGCGTGAGAGCCCGCGCGCTTCAAGCAGTTTCACGGCAGGCTCCGCCAGAACCTTGTCCGCACCATCCCCAGCAGGCCCTGCGGCGCGAACAATATGACCACCACCAGCGCCAGCCCGACCACGAAGGCCCAGGCCGAGGTCAGGTCCGCGGCCAGATCGCTCAGGTAGAAGATCGCTCCCGTGCCGAAGAGCGGCCCCGCTACGGTCCCGGCGCCGCCAGTCAATGTATAAAGAAGGGGCAGGATGGAATACTGGATGGTGGCAAAGCTGCCGCCCGCATAGCCAAACAGCAAGGCATAACTTGCCCCGGCCGCGCCGGCATAGGCCCCCGACAAACTCAACACCGCAAGCTTCCCGACAAACGGGTTGTAGCCAAGCATGCGGCAGCGCTCCTCGTTCTCGCGCAGTGCCCGCATCACCCGGCCCAGGCGCGAACGCACGAGTGCCAACGTGAGCAGCATCCCGGCTGCAAACAGCAGGAAGGCAAGCATATAACGCGCACCCGTCTGGCTCAGATCGGCACCAAGGATCACGCGGCTGGCGGCCGGCAGGGTGAAACCCTCGTCGCCGCCGGTCCAGCGGCGAAAGTACAGCAGGGCCAGATGTCCGGTCTGGGCAAACATCAGCGTGACGATCATGAAGGCAACGCCCCTGGTCCGCAGGGCAAAAAGGCCGGTCAGCGCTGCCATGGCCGTGCCGCCCGCGGTTCCCAGCAGCAGCACCCAGCCTCCGGAAAGCCCGAAGTGCCATGCTGGAAGACTGCCTGCATACATGCCTGCGGCAAGATAGAGCGCGTGGCCAAGACTGAGCAATCCGGTATAACCGAAAGCGAGGTTGTAGCCGCTCGCAAACAGCGCCAGCACCATGATTCGGGCCAGGTTGGTGGCGTGATAGGGTGAAAGCACCCATTGCATGGCAAAAAGAGCGGCAAGCAGCGCCAGATGCAATGTCCAAATCCGAGCGCCACTCATGCCCGGCTTGCTCCGAACAGGCCTTGCGGACGAAAGACGAGCACCAGGGTGACCAACAGCGTGGCGATGATCTTGGCCAGTGTCGGGGACCAGAACATCGATATGATCCCGTCGGAAAGCCCGATCACCAGTGCGGCCAGCAGCGTTCCCGGCAACGAGCCCAGCCCGCCGATGATGACAACAATGAAGGACAAAAGCAACGTGCTCGCCCCCATCAGGTAATGGGCTTGCTGGATGGGAACAATCAGCACTCCGGCAATGGCTGCCAACGCCGCCCCGAAGGCAAAGACGCCGCTATAGACCCGGTCGACATTGATGCCAAAGGCTCGGGCCACATCCGGATCAAGCTGCGTGGCGCGCATTACCAGCCCGGCCTTGCTCCGGGCCATCAGCCACCACAGCGCCAACAGCAGCACGACGGCAGCAAGGACGACAAACAGCTTGTAGCCCGAATAACCAAACCATGGCAGTTGCAGACGAAAATCAAAGGGTGCTGCGACTGCGCGCGCGTCCGGGCCGAAAAGAGTCAGCGTCCCCTGCTCGATCATGTACATCAGCCCGATGGTTGCCACGATTGTGGCTTCAGGCGCGTGCGCGATGCGGCGCAAAATGAGGATGTCGGCCAGCATGGCGAGCAGGGCGACCGCGAGCGGTGCCATGGCCAACGCTGCCAGAAATCCAGCCCACCGCGGACCGCCGAGCCATGCAGCCACAACGTAGGCAGCTACCGCGCCGAGCATGAAAAAGGCTCCGTGGGCGACGTTCACCACGCGCATCACGCCAAAGACAAGGCTCAGTCCCGAAGCCGCAAGCGCCAGCACGGCAGCCAGGACCAGCCCTTCCATCAGGGCGAGAAGCAGCATTGGCCCCAAGCCCATCCGGTTCCTTACTCAGCTTGGGCAGCCCGCCGAGCGCCTTGAATCAGAAGGACTTTGTGGTGTAATCCACCGCGTCCGGGTAATAGCTGTCTTCGATGGCGGTCTGGTGCACCTTGACCGGCAGGCCGTCCCTGATCTGCGAAATGTATTGCGGCGTGAATACCTGGTGCGTACGGCCATTGAAAATCTTCGCGCCTTGCGGGTGCTCTATCCCGTAAGGCAAATCAGTGATTGCTTCCATGGTCTCGACCAGTTTCTGACGGTCCTGAGGGCCGGCATAATTTGCCGCTTCCATGGCCTGCTTGATGAAGAAAAGCGTCTCCCAGGTACTGAACATGTGGCCATAGGTGGCGATGTCCGCTGGATTGTCGAGGCTGGCGCCCTTGTCATCCACGCCGACTGCAGCGCGATAGTCGTCCTCGAACTCGCCCGCGTCGGCTGGCTTGACCCGGGGGTGGCCTTCCCAGAAGTGGCTTCCCTCCAGGAATTCAAGACCCGGGGTTGTTGTGTCTACGGCTTCCAGGCTGTCGATGAAGCCAAAAAGCTCCGGCCGGGCACCCGAGCCATAAAAGTCACCCAGCTCCTTGACGAAGGTCAGCACGGCAGGTCCGACCATGACGTGATAAATCACCTCTGCCTGTTTGGGAATCTGCGCAAAATAGCGGGTAAAGCTGGTCTCTGTTGGTGGAATTGCAATTTTTGCAACCACTTCGCCGCCATGCTCCGTCATGGTTTCCGTGAAAAAGTCGCGATGATCGTGGCCAAAAGCGTAATCTGGAAAGATCATCGCCACCTTTTTGCCGAGATTTCGGGCAATCCACGGCACCATGGGGCGGATCTGAGCCCGCACGTCAGCGATGCCAGGCTGCAGCGTCCAGCGATTGAGGTCACCAGCCGGGAGCTGATAACCTTCCGAGCAGATCAGAAACGGCACTTTCAGCTCTCCAGCACGCGGCGCCGAGGCCATGACCACATCGGAAAACAGCGTACCAAAGACCAGTTCGCATTTATCCCGAGTTACCAGCTTGTCCACGACCTCGGAGCCGCGACGCGGATCAGTTGCGTCGTCCTCGAACAGGATCTCTACCGGCCGACCGAGAATTCCGCCGGCCTCGTTGATGTGCTTGAGTGCGGCCACAGTGGTGCGCTCATACCAGCGGCCATAGGAGGCACCTATGCCCGTACGATGAAGCTGAAAACCCAGACGGAGCGGGGCCGCCTGCGCACCGACGCTGACCGGAAGCACGCCAGCTCCGGCCAGCAGCCCCGCCCCCATGCCCTTGAGAATAGCCCGTCGTCCGGACCGTGGAAGTGGCGTCATGTTTCTGATCTCCGCAGTCGTCCAGGCCATATTGCCCGGCGCATTGGTGTCTTTTAACCGAAAATCGCTTGCAACACAACTCCCGCCAGTGCGTACTCACTTTCCGGAACCATCTGGAGAAATGCGTAATACACACGTACGAGTATCAGGATACTATCCTTGACAACAACAAGCTTGACAGGCGGCGCTTGAAAATCCGCTTGCGGCATAATGAAGTCATGGATAAGCAGACTGCATTGCTCATCGTTGATGCCCAGTACGGCTTCATGCCCGGCGGTGGTCTGCCCGTTGCCGGGGGCGACGCCATCGTGCCCGTGATCAACCGGGTGGCGGCCCGCTTTGCCAATGTCATCCTGACGCAGGACTGGCATCCGGCAGGTCACGTGTCGTTTGCCGCCAACCACCCCGGGCGCAAGCCCTACGAGACCATCGACCTGCCATATGGCAGGCAGGTGCTGTGGCCGACGCACTGCGTGCAGGGCACGCGCGACGCGCAGGTGCATGAGGACCTGCAGGTTGACCGTGCGCAGCTCATCATCCGCAAGGGCTGGAATCCGCAGGTGGACAGCTATTCGGCCTTTGTCGAGGCCGACCGGCGCACCACCACGGGGCTGGCGGGCTACCTGAACGCACGTGGCATCACCGACCTTTACCTGTGTGGCCTGGCCACCGATTACTGCGTGTCCTGGAGCGCGCAGGACGCCCGTGCCGCCGGCTTTGCCGCCACCGTCATCGAAGACGCCTGCCGCGCGATCGATCTGGACGGCTCGCTCGCGCAGGCATGGGCAGACATGGAAGCGGCTGGAGTCGGGCGCGTGACCAGCGATCGGTTGCCGGCCTGGGGGAACCCGCCTCCGGGAAAAAACTGACGGGCAAGCTGGCCAGGGGTTTGGCGTTTGGCGTATGCTGCGCTACGCTCAACGCTCATCCGGATGACCGATGATCCCGGCCCTTGCGGGCCCTGGATGAAAGCCGCCTGCGGCGGCTGATGAAGGTTTGGCGTCAAGCGTTCAGCGTGTGCCCACCACGCCCAACGCCCAACGCCCAACGCCCAACCTCCCCATCATGGCGGCGCAGCCGCAGTCATTGCAGCCACGCAGCGGCGCGGTCATCGAAGCGCCAGCGAGGTCACCCGTCATGCGCCACGCCAAACGCTCAACCTCCCCATGGCGCCCTCGCCGCGATTCCCCGCTCTGGATGACCGATGATCTCGGCCCTTGCGGGCCTCGTATGAAAGCCGCCTG
>JALOAS010000055.1 GCA_023228705.1 Ottowia sp.
CGCCTGCAGCGCGGCCAGGATCTCGGCGTCGGCCGCGCGCTCGATTTTCTCGACCTCGGCGCCGCGCCCCTGCTCCAGCAGCAGTGCGCGGGCGCGGGCCAGGCCGTCGCGCGCGACGGCTGCGGCCACGTCTTCCGGATCGCGGTACGCGGCCGGATCGACCGATACATGGCCCCTGAGCCGGTCGGTGAGCGCGTGCAGCAGGCGCGGGCCGCTGCCGCTGCGGACCGCGCGGACGAGCTCTTGGGCGGCCCCGGAGACGGCCAGCACGTCGCTGCCGTCGACCTGCAGCGCCGGCACGCCCAGCGCTTCGGCGCGGGCGCTGGCGCCAGCGCCGCCGGTCATGGGACCGCTTTGCGTGGTGGCCGAGATGCGGTTGTCCTCGCACACAAACAACACCGGCAGCGTGTACACCACGGCCCAGTTCAGCGCTTCCAGGAACGGGCCGCGGTTGATCGCGCCGTCGCCAAAGAAGCAGGCGACGATGGCGTCGCTGCCCTGCAGCTTGAGGCTGTGCGCGGCGCCGGCGGCAATCGGCATGCCGGCAGCAACGACGCCGTTGGCGCCCAGCATGCCCACGTCAAAGTCGGCAATGTGCATGGACCCGCCCTTGCCGCCGTTGTAGCCACTGGCGCGGCCAAACAGCTCGCACATCATGCGCAGCGGGTCGGCACCCTTGGCCAGCGTGTGGCCGTGCCCGCGGTGCGTCGACGTGAGCAGGTCGCTGCGCCGCAGGTGCGCGCACACGCCAGCGGCCACCGCCTCCTGCCCGGTGGACAGGTGTATGGGGCCGCGCACGCGGGCGGGCGCCTCGGTGGCTTCCTGGCCGAAGGCGGTCACGCCGCCCTGGCTGGCGGCCTCGGCGGCATTTTCAAATGCGCGGATCCGCACCATGGTGCGGTACAGCTCTGGCAAGTCGGTCATGCGGTCGGGGCGCTCCATGTACGCGGTGCAAGGCGCTGCCCACCGGCGTTGCGCCTGCCTGTAAAAGGAGCCAGCCCGATGGCGGACTGGCAGGCAGCGAGCCTCCGCCAGGCCGTCTCCTGATGGGCAAGCATCGTCAGCTCACCGGATGATAGATGACCTCGACCCTTGCGGGCCTTGGATGAAAGCCGCCTGCGGCTCATGATGCATCATGGCGGCGCAGCGGCAAAGTCATCAAGGCGGCAGCAAGATCATCGGTCATGCTCCCGGTGTTGCTGAACATCGTTTCCAATCAGG
Source organism: Ottowia sp. (assembly GCA_023228705.1). Classification (GTDB taxonomy): domain Bacteria; phylum Pseudomonadota; class Gammaproteobacteria; order Burkholderiales; family Burkholderiaceae_C; genus Ottowia. The sequence continues at coordinate 1,222 of JALOAS010000055.1, forward strand.
AGCCGCCTTGCGGCGGTCCGGGACAGTGGCTCGCGGGGGCTATGGTCGCGTCAGCGTGCGGCGATGTCTGCTTCGGCGGCGCTGACCAGCTCCTCGCCGATCTGCTTTTTCCACTTGTCGTACACCGGGCGCGTGGCCTGGACAAAGGCCTCGCGCTCGTCGTCCGTGAGCCGGGTCACGGTCACGCCCATGCCCTCTATTTCCTTGAGCAGCGGCTCGCCCGGCTCGTCTATGCCCTTGCGGGCAATCGCGATTTCATCCCGGCCCGCCTCCATGGCGGCCTCGCGCACGGCGTCCTGGTCCTCCGGCGTCCACGACGCCCACACGTCCTTGTTGACGACAAAGATCAGCGGGTCGGCCACGTAGTGCCACAGCGTCAGGTACTTCTGGCCGACGTTTTGCAGCTTGGCTGCGGTGAAGATGGACAGCGGGTTTTCCTGGCCGTCGACGGCGCCGCTGGCAAACGCCGGCTGCGCATCGGCCCAGCTCATCTGCGTGGGGTTGGCGCCCAGCGCCGTGAACGTATCCAGGAACAGCGGCGAGCCGACCACGCGGATCTTCAGCCCCTTGAGGTCGTCCGGCGTGCGCACCTCGTGCTTGGAGTTGGTCAGCTCGCGGTAGCCGTTCTCGCCCCAGGCCAGCGGCACGACGCCGGCCTTGTGGATGATTTCAAACAGCCGCTTGCCGACCGCGCCCTGCGTCAGCGCGTCTATGGCCTTGTAGTCGGGCATGAGGAAGGGCAGCGAAAAGAGGTTGAGCTCCTTGACCTGCGGCGACCAGTTGATCGTCGAGCCAATCGCCATGTCGATCACGCCCTGGCGCAGCGCGGAGAACTCGCGCGTCTGGTCGCCCTGCACCAGCGAGACGCCGGGGTAGAGCTTGATGTTGATGCGCCCGTCGGTCTTGTCCCGGACCTTGTCGGCCCAGATCTGGCCGCCCTCGCCCCAGGGGAACGCGGTGCCAACCACCAGCGACATCTTGTATTCGGACTTGTACTTCTTCTGCGCCGATGCCAGGCGCGGCAGGCCCAGCACGCCGCTGGCCGATGCTGCGGCTGCGTACTGAAGGATTTGTCTGCGACGGGTCATGATTGCTCTCCTCGGATGGAATGAAGGGGTCCAATGATACGGAATGCGCGCGGGTGGGCCGCACATGTCAGAAGCCCAGGTACGCGGGCAGCCACAGCGCCAGCTGCGGCCAGGCGATGACCGCAATCACGACCAGCGCCAGCCCGAAAACCAGCGGCATCACCCAGCGCACCGTGCTTTCCAGTCCCACGCCCGCCAGGCGGCACGAAACCATGAGGTTGACCGCCAGCGGCGGCGTGAACTGGCCCATGGCGACCATCAGCGTCAGCAGCACGCCAAACCAGACCGTATCCCACTGGAAGTGCGAGATGATGGGCCAGAGCAGCGGCACGAAGATCAGGAAGATGGAGATTCCGTCCAGGAACATCCCCATGAACGCAAGCAGGACCACGATGAGCGCCAGCACGCCGTACTCGCCTATGGGCCAGTGCACGATGGCGTTGGTCAGCGGGTCGATGATGCTGAGCGTGGACAGCGAATACGCAAAGATGCCGGCCAGCCCGACGATGATGAGGATGACCGCAGAGAGCTCGCCCGACTCGCGCAGCACGTCAAATACGTCGCGCAGCTTCATGGTGCGGTGCACGGCGATTCCGACAAAGAGCCCGTAGAAGACGGCGACCACCGCGGCTTCGGTGGGCGTGAAAATGCCGATGCGCATGCCGCCCAGGATGACCACGGGCGCCAGCAGGCCCCAGCTGGCCTCGCGCAGGCTGCGCCAGAACGGCGGCCGCGGCAGGTCCGCTTCGTTGGCGCCCATGCCGTGGCGTCGCGCCATCCACACCGAGGGCACGATGAGCGCAATCCCCACCAGCAGCCCCGGCACCAGCCCGGCGGCAAACAGCGCCGGCACCGAGGCGCCCGGAACCAGCACGGAGTAAACGATGAATGCGATCGACGGCGGGATCAGGATGTCGGTGGCGGCCGCCGCGCCGATGACGCTGGCAGAAAACGCGCCCGGGTAGCCGGCGCGCGACATGGCGCCCAGCATCACGCCACCCACCGCCGCGGCGGTGGCCGGACCCGAGCCGGAAATGCCGCCCATGAACATGGCGACCATGATGGCGATCATGGGGAGCATGCCCGGGCCGCGCCCGACCAGCGCCGTGGCAAATTTGACCAGGCGCCCGGCCACGCCCGAGCGCTCGAAGATGGCGCCCACCAAAATGAACATGGGCAGCGCCAGCAGCGGGTACTTGCCAATGCCCGCATACAGGTTCTGCGGCACGGCCAGCAGGCCAAACCACTGCACGTCCAGGTTGGCCAGCGCAATGGCCACCGCCCCGGCCAGCCCCAGCGCGGCGCCCACCGGCACGCCGAGCAGGACGGTGACGATGAAGAGGGTGAACAGGAGGGCGCCGATCATACTTGGCCCCCACGCTTGCAGGCTGCGCCTGCTGCGCTGCCCCCCAAGGGGGCGCTCGCCGACTTGGGGCGGCCCGGCGTTGGCTCGTGGCCCCCACACTTGCAGGCTGCGCCTGCTGCGCTGCCCCCCAAGGGGGCGCTTGCCGACTTGGGGCGGCCCGGCGTCGGCTCGTGGCCCCCACACTTGCAGGCTGCGCCTGCTGCGCTGCCCCCGGATCGGATGCCGGTCAGGAGATGGCCGCCGGGGCGCGGCCGGGTGCCGGCAGCGCATGCAACGCACCGACTTTCATGCCGGGCGCCGGCGCCCGGTCGGGCCGGCGTCATGAGCGCATGTCCCCATCGCCTGCCGCGTCGGGTGGGGGCAGCCGCGTCTCTTCGGTGGCCGGCCGCCCGCCGCGCCGGATCACGCCCAGCGCGCGCAGCGCGATGAAAACCGAGACGATGGGCAGCCACATGGAATACAGCCATTCGGGCAGCCCCAATCCGGGCGACGTTTCAGAATAACGCCAGTGGTCCCAGGTCACGCGCGCCGACAGCACCGCGATCGCGGCAAAGACCAGCAGCACCAGCGCTGCGGCAAAAATGGCAAAGCGGCGCTGCCGCTGCGCCGGGCCGCGGTCGGCGAAGAACCCGATGCGGATGTGGCGTTGCCGCGCCACCGCCGCCGAGGTCCCGACCATGGCCAGCAGGATCATCAGGAAAATGGAAATTTCTTCGGTCCAGGCCAGCGAGATTGACGTGAAATACCGCACCAGGACGTTGGCAAAGGTGAGCAGCGCCAGCAGCGCCATGATGCACACGGTCAGCCAGTCCTCGATGGCCAGCGGCACGCGGGCGCGGACGTGCCGCTGCTGCGACTCATCGGAGGCGCTGCGGTCGGGGCCTGGAATCAGCATGGCAACGGGGCGTGGACGCCGGTGTTGGCTTCAGGGGACGGGTCGTGCGGGCGCGCTGCGGCGCCGGCGTGCTGGCGCTGCAGCGCGCCCGGGATTCGCACGCGGGCACGCGGGCCAGTGGCCATATGTTATCGGGTCTCTTGCCGGTCCCCGCAAATCGGCGCCGCAAGCTCGGGCGCATCGTCTATTTCATACGGCAGCGCGCTGGCCACCTGGTCGAATTTTTCGGTCAGCTCCGCCTCGCTGGCAGCGCCCACGAAGACGGTGGCGAGCAGGTAGCTGTAGTTGTCCTGGCCGTGCGTGCGCGCCGACAGGCGCTCGCCGCTGCGCGCGTGCAGCTCGATGTGCGTGCCGGGCACCTGCCGCTCGATGCCGGCGATGTCTTGCGCACCGGGATGGCGGCGCACCACGCCGTCGCTGAAGCGACGCACGAAGCAGGTCGCGGCCAGCGGGTACCGGCCGTGGCCGCGGGGCAGCTCCGGCTCGCTATCCAGCGCCAGGTTGAGCAGGATCTCGTGGTTGCTGATCCCGTCAACATGGGCAAACAGGTCGGCGTGCGACTGCGAGTGGCGCGTGTTGATTTCAAGCAGGCCCATGGTGTCGCTGGCCGCATCCCAGAAGTATTCGATGTTGAACGTGGTCCGCTCCAGGCCTATGGCCTCTATGACGCGGGTCGAGAGGTCGACCAGGCGCGCCTGCACCGCCGGCGGCAGCGACGACGGATACTGGTAGCGCAGGAACGACGAGGTGCCCGGATAGTGCAGCGAGTCGACGATGCCGTAGATGACGACGCGGCCGCGGTAGCGGAATCCTTCCACGGTGACCTGCTGGCCGGTCAGCGCTTCTTCGGCGATGCAGACTTGGCCGCCGGCCGCCGCGATTTCCGGCGGCAGCGCCACGTGCTTCATCAGCGCTTCAAATGGCGCGCCCAGCCGACCTATGCCGGCGGCTATCTTGCGCACGGCTGCGACATACCCGGCTTCGTCTTCGGCGCGGATCGCCAGCATGGACGCAAAGGACTTGACCGGCTTGATCCACATGGGAAAGCGCAGCCCGGCAGGCGGCACCGGCTCGGCGTGCGGATCGACCAGCGCAAAGCGCGGGACCTCGCTGATCACCGTTTGCTGGATGAGCCGGCTCCAGTACTTGTGCTCGCACTGCAGCACTTCGGCCAGGCTTGCGCTGAACAGCCCGTAGCGCTGGCGCAGCAACGGCACCATGGCGCTCACCGGAAAGTCCCAGAAGCCGATGATCGCGTCTGTGGGCCCGTCAAACGCGTCGATGATCCGGCGCGCCCGCGCCAGCAGGTCGTCGAGCGACACCTTCGGCCCGTAGATTTCCGGGTACGTCAGCACGCCGTGGAAGCGGTACTGGTGCGCGTTGCGCATGCCCTCCAGGAGGGCCCGGTTGTGCTCGTCCAGGCCGATGACAAAGATATTGAGCGGTCGGGTCAGGTCCTTGCGCAGTTGCAAGCGCTTCTCCCATGCAAATAAAAGAGGTACGGGCCGCAAGTGGTGCTGCAAGCACCGGGCCGCCCGCGGCCACCGGCGGCAGGCACGCGGCTGCCAGCGTTATATCAGGTGCGCGCCGCCGCTGCGGCGCGCGCGATTCGGTCAGCCGGGCTGCTGCTCTGCCAGCCCCGCATACTGCTGCCGCAGGTTGCGCTTGAGCAGCTTGCCGCTGGCGTTGCGCGGCAGGTCGTCGACCAGAATCACGTATTTGGGCGCCTTGAAAGCCGTCAGGTGCTTCCTGCCATAGTCCAGCAGCTCTTCTTCGGTCACCTGATGGCCGGCCTTGGCGACAACAACGATGGTCACCGCCTCCACCCATTTGGGATGCGGCACGCCTATGGCGGCCACTTCACCCACCGCCGGGTGGCCATACATGGCTTCTTCCACCTCGCGCCCGGAGACGTTCTCGCCGCCGGTGATGATGATGTCCTTCTTGCGGTCGACGATGTACAGGTAGCCGTCTTCATCTGCGTACGCCAGGTCGCCGCTGTGGAACCAGCCGTTGCGGAACGCCTCGGCGGTCTTTTCCGCATCGTTCCAGTAGCCCAGCATGACGTGCGGGCTGCGGTGCACGATTTCACCCACCACACCGGCGGCCACCGGCTGGTCGGCGTCGTCGACCACGCGCGTTTGCACGTTGATGCACGGCAGGCCCGCCGAGCCCAGCTTGCGCAGCTGGTCCTGCGGTTGCAGCACGGTGGCCACCGGCCCCATCTCGGTCTGGCCGTAGAAGTTGTACAGCCGCATTGCCGGCAGCCGGCTGGAGAGCTCCTCGATGATGGGCCGCGGCATGATCGACGCGCCGTAATAGCCCTTTTGCAGCGACGACAGGTCGTGCCTGTCAAATTCCGGGTGCCGCAGCAGCGCGATCCAGACCGTGGGCGGGCAAAACAGCTTGGTCGCCCGGTGCTCCTGCACGGCCTGCAGCAGCAGCACCGGGTCGGCGCCGGGCAGGATGACGCTGGTTGCGCCCAGCATCACGTCCGGGCCCAGGAAGCAGTGCGTCTGCGCGCTGTGGTAGAGCGGCAGCGCGTGCACCTCGATGTCGCCGGCCTGCATGTCGCCGTCGACAATGCAGCTCACATACTGGGCGATCAGGTTGCGGCTGCACTGCATGGTGCCCTTGGGCCGCGACTCGGTGCCGCTGGTGTAGAGCAGTTGCAGGCAGTCCTCGTCGGCGATCTCGACGTCTGGCGGCGTGGCATCGGCGTGCTGCTGCCAGTCGGCCGTGGCCTCCCAGCCCGCGGGCAGCGCGCAGTCGCCGGTGCGGATGACGCCGCGCAACTGCAGCGTGGGCGCCGGAGTCGCCTGCTGCAGCGCCGCTTCGGCCGTCCCGACCAGCGTGTCTTCGGCAACCAGCCCCACCGCGCCGGAGTGCGCGAGGATGTACGCCACGTCGCCCGCGCTCAGCATGTAGTTGATCGGGACCGAGATCGCGCCCAGCCGGGTCAGCGCGTAGTAGACCAGGACAAAGTCCAGGTGATTGTGCGAGAACATGGCCACGCGGTCGCCCTTGACGATGCCGTGCGCCGCAATCGCGTTGGCGCAGCGGTTGACCACGTCGTCAAACGCCGCGTACGTCAGGGTCTTGTCCTGCCAGACCAGCGCGGTCTTGTCGGGCACGCGCCACGCCGTGCGCGCCAGCGTGTCGCCCAGGCTGTTGCCATGGATCACCGGGTTCATCAGCTTGCCTCCTTTTTGCTGGCGCGCGGCGTGCCGTGGCCGCAGCGCCTGAATTCCTGCGGTCATTCTATGGCTGTCCTGATTGGCAAGCATCGTCAGCTCAGCGGATGACAGATGACCTCGGCCCTTGCGGGCCATTGATGACAGCCGCCTGCGGCGGCTCATGAAGGTTTGGCGTCAAGCGTTCAGTGTCCAGCGTGTGCCCACCACGCTCAACGCCCAACGTCTTCAAACGCTCAACCTCCCCATCATGGCGGCGCAGCCGCAGTCATTGACGCCGCGTAGCGGCAAGGTCATCGAGGCGCCAGCGAGGTCATCCGTCATGCGTGTGGTGTTGCTGAGCATCGTTTTTAGTCAGGATGGCTGTTGTCCCGTGCTGCGGGTGGGCGGGCCGCCGGACGCCGCGACCGGGGCATGATCGCTGGCCTTCCTTTGTGGCATGGCCGGCCCATGCTGTCAGAATCCGGCCATGGCTTCCCCGCAGACCCTGACCCTGACGCGGCCCGACGACTGGCACCTGCACGTGCGCGACGGCGCCATGATGCAGGCCGTGCTGCCGCACAGCGCGCGCCAGTTTGCGCGCGCCATCATCATGCCCAACCTGCAGCCGCCGGTGGTCAGCACCGCGCAGGCGCTGGCGTACCGGCAGCGCATCGTGTGCGCGCTGCCTGCCGGTCTGGATTTCCAGCCGCTGATGACGCTGTACCTGACCGACGACACGCCGCCGGCCGAAATCGGGCGCGCTGCCGCAGCAGGCATCGTCGCGCTCAAGCTCTACCCGGCCGGCGCCACCACCCACAGCGACGCGGGCGTCACCGACGTCCGCAAGACGTACGCTACGCTTGAAGCCATGCAACGCCACGGGCTCAAGCTGCTGGTTCACGGCGAGGTCACCGACCCGCACGTGGACATCTTTGACCGCGAGGCGGTCTTTATCGACCGGGTCCTGCAGCCGCTGCGCCAGGATTTTCCGGAGCTGAAGATCGTCATGGAGCACATCACCACCGAACAGGCGGCGCGATACGTGAGCGATGCAGATGAGCACACCGCCGCCACCATCACCGCGCACCACCTGCTGTACAACCGCAACGCGCTCTTCATCGGTGGCATCCGCCCGCACTGGTACTGCCTGCCCATCCTCAAGCGCGAGCGGCACCGGCAGGCGCTGCTGCGCGCTGCCACGGGTGGGAATCCGCGTTTCTTCCTGGGTACCGACAGCGCGCCGCACGCCACCTCCCAGAAGGAAAGCGCCTGTGGCTGCGCCGGCTGCTACACCGCGCATGCGGCGCTGGAGCTTTACGCCACGGCGTTCGAGCAGGCTGGCGCGCTGGACCGGCTGGAAGCGTTTGCCAGCTTCCACGGAGCCGATTTTTACGGGCTGGCGCGCAACGCGGAGACCGTGACGCTGCGTCGCGAGCGCTGGGTGGTGCCACCACCCCATCCCGCCAGCCAGATCGCGGTCACGCCGCTTGGCGCCGGAGAGGCACTGCAATGGAAACAAGCATGACAACTGAAACAGAAAGCTGGCGTAAGCCGCAGATTGCGCTGCTCATAGACGCGGACAATTCGCCGGCGTCGCGCATAGACATGATCCTCAACGAGCTCTCCACGTTTGGCGTCACCAACGTGCGGCGCGCGTACGGCAACTGGAAGAAGAGCGAGCTCAGGGGCTGGGAGGACTGCCTGCAGGAGCACGCGATCCGGCCCATGCAGCAGTTTGACTACTCCAAGGGCAAGAACGCCAGCGACATGGCCATGGTCATAGACGCGCTGGAGCTGCTCTACACCGACCGCCCGGACGCCTTTGGCATCGTGTCTTCAGACGCCGATTTCACCCCGCTGGTCATGCACCTGCGCGCCAAGGGCGCGGCCGTATACGGCTTTGGCCAGCGCAAGACGCCCGCGCCCTTTGTCAACGCCTGTTCGCGCTTTTTGTTTCTTGACGAGTCCGCACCGTCGTCGGCCAACGGCGAGGAGACACCGCTGCGCGTGCCCACCGCCAAGCTCAGGCGCGACGCCCGCCTGGTCACGCTGCTGCGCAACGCGGTCAGCGTATCGGCCGGCGAGGACGGCTGGGCGCGCGTGGGCGCGGTGGGCCAGCAGATTGCCAACCAGACCTCGTTTGACTCGCGCAACTACGGCTACGCCACGCTGACCAAGCTGCTGGTGGCCACGCAGTTGTTCGACATCCGGCACGAGGGCACGTCGCAGGTGGCGGTGCGTGACAAGCGCAGCAAGCCTGGCGACTGACGCGCGGCCGCTGCCGGACCGTCTCGACTGGCAGGCGCCCTGGTACCGGCCGCTGCAGCCGCTGCGGGCAGCCTGGCCCGGCACGCGGGCCGGCGCCGTCGCCGCGGCACTGAACGCCCGGGCGCCCGCAGGGGTTCCGGTGCGGTTCGTGCCGCAGTCGCGATTGCCGCCCGAGCAGCCCTATGAGACCTTCATCTTCAGCACGGGCCAGGTCCCCACGCGCGACAACTGGCATGATTTCTTCAACGGGCTGATCTGGCTGCGCCTGCCGCGCACCAAGGCGCGCCTGAACGCGCTGCAGGCTGCCGAGATCGCGCGCCGCGGGACGGGCGGCACGCGCGGGCCGCTGCGCGACGCCGCAACGCTCTTTGATGAAAACGCGCTGCTGCTGCACGCGCCCGACGCCCTTTGGCAGGCGCTGGCGGCGCAACGCTGGCAGCTGCTGTTTGGTCCGCTGCGTCCGCTGTGGCGCCACGCGCGCATGCTGGTCTTTGGCCATTCCGCGCTGGAGAAGCTGCTGGCGCCGTACAAGTCCATCTGCGTCCATGTCTGGCGCGTGGCGCCAGCGTTTGACCCGGCCGGTGACCTGCGCGCGCTGGACGCGTGGCTGGTCGCAGACCTGACGCCGGGCAAGCTGGCGGCCAAGCCCTTTGCCCCGCTGCCCGTGCTCGGCATCCCGGGCTGGTGGCCAGCCAACGCGGACGCCGCGTTCTACAAGGACCCTCATGTGTTCCGTGCCCGGCGCCGGCCGCCTGGCGCTTGAAGCCGCGCTTTTGGCACGCATCTTGATGTGAGTGCCACGCCTGCCTCACTTCAACGGGGCGTCGCGGCGAGCTTTCCATCCGTTTTCTTGGCTTCACAGGCAAACTATGCAACGCATTTTTCTTTATGTCCTGACCAACCTTGCGGTGGTCACCGTGCTCGGCGTCATTGCCAGCATCTTTGGCGTGGGCCGCTACATGGGCACCAACACCGCATCGCTGCTGGTGTTTTCGCTGGTCATCGGCTTTGGCGGTTCGCTCATCTCGCTGTTCATGAGCAAGTCCATCGCCAAGATGAGCATGCGCGTTCACGTCATAGACACGCCGTCCAGCGCCGACGAGCAGTGGCTGGTCAACACCGTGCGCAAGCTGGCCGACACGGCGGGCGTTCGTATGCCCGAGGTCGGCGTCTACCAGGGCGCGCCCAACGCCTTTGCCACGGGCGCGTTCAAGAACTCGGCGCTGGTCGCGGTTTCCACCGGCTTGCTGCAGGGCATGAATCGCGCCGAGGTCGAGGCGGTCCTGGCGCACGAGATGAGCCACGTCAGCAACGGCGACATGGTGACCATGGCGCTGATCCAGGGCGTCATGAACACCTTTGTCGTGTTCCTGAGCCGCGTCATCGGCTCGCTGGTCGACGGCGCCATGCGCCGCGGCAACAACGGGGGAGGCGGCGGCATTGGCTATTGGGTGACGACGATGGTGCTGCAGGTGTTGTTTGGCTTCCTGGCCGGCATGATCGTGGCCTGGTTCTCGCGCTGGCGCGAATTCCGCGCCGATGCCGGCTCGGCCGCGCTGCTGGGCGATCCCGCGCCCATGATTGCCGCCTTGCGGCGGCTGGGCGGCGTTCCGGCCACGGCCAACGACATGCCGCAGAACCTGCAGGTGCTGGGCATTGCCGGCGGCGTGCAGAGCCTGTTTGCCTCGCACCCGCCGCTGGAGCAGCGCATTGCGGCCCTGCAGGCACATGGCAAATGAAAAATGACTTCGCCGCTGTGCGGCGGCATGACCTCGCTGCGCGTCGATGATGGTCGCTGCGCGACCGATGAAGAATGATGGCGGCGCAGCCACAGTCATGTCGTGTGCGCCAATCGCCAATACGGGCGATAATGTAAGGGTGAAGTACGCCAGACTGCCGCCGGCAGCTGCCCTGCGGGGCGCGCTGGAGGAACGTCCGGACTGCACAGGGCAGCGTAGCAGGTAACACCTGTCCACCGCGAGGTGCGGATCAGAGCAACAGAGACGAGTCGCCCCGGAAGGGGCGGGTGAAACGGGCAATCTCTACGCGCAGCAACACCAAATAGGCACACCATGCGGCGGCCCGCCGCGTGTGCGGGTCGGTGGCAACGAGCCGCCCGGGCGACCGGCGGCCCAGATTGATGGCAGTCACGCACCCGGCAACGGGCGCGCACAGAATCCGGCGTACCGGCGTGCTTCACCCTTTTTTCGTTGTGCGTGCGGCGTTCAGTGCCCTGCGAAGTGCACCTGATGACAGATGATCTCGGCCCTTGCGGGCCATTGATGACAGCCGCCTGCGGCGGCTCATGAAGGTTTGGCGTCAAGCGTTCAGTGTCCAGCGTGTGTCCATCACGCTCAACGCCCAACCTCTTCAAACGCTCAACCTCCCCATCATGGCGGCGCAGCCGCAGTCATTGCAGCCGCGTAGCGGCAAGGTCATCGAGGCGCCAGCGAGGTCATCCGTCATGCGTGTGGTGTTGCTGAGCCATTCAAGCCCGCGCGGCGGGCCCGGTGCTCCCGAAGAAACACGAATTCAATATCTTTGCAAATCAATTACTTGTGATTTCTGTTTCTTGAGAGGAAAAGCAGCAGCCTGAACGATTGGGCAGGCACGTGCGCACGCAGGCCAGCCGGGGCCCGGCTGGCCGGTGCCGGACCGACCCAAATCACGGTGCTGACTGATGCCCGCAGCGGCGTCGCTTGCGGCACAGTACCCGCGCAGCCCGGCTTGCCGCATCACGGGCGCAGCGCCTGCCTGTCCTGACACCCCGCGTGCCGGCTTGCGTTGCGGCTACGGTGCATCGCCGTCTGGTCGCCGCCCTGCCAGGCGCTGCCAGCGACGCGGCCGGGGCCGGCGACACCGTTCTGCCCGAACCTGTCATCGTCTGGCGTTCCCACCCTTTGATTTGTTCCAAACACGAACAAATGATGTTCGTTTGCCCGATCTTCTTAAATCAGATTCGCGACGCACCTGCTGGGTATCGATGACACGATGTCTTCGATTCGATTCACAGGATAAGAAAGGAAATACATCATGTCCAAGCTGAATGTCACACTTCCCGCGATCATCGCCAGCCTCTTTGTTGCCGGCGGCGCCACGGCGGCATCGCTGCAGCCCGCGGCAGGCGAGCAGCCCTACTTCAACGAGCCGGTAGTTGCCAGCAGCACGGTCAGCCGTGCCGAGGTGGCGGCGCAGGCCGCTGCGCAAATGCCTGCAGCTGGCGAGATGACGGCCACGGCCGATGTCGCCGATTCCGGCAGCACGGTCACCCGTGCACAGGTCCGGGATGAAACAGCCGCAGCCGCCAGCGAGCTGGGCCACTTCCCGGCCGCGTCGGGCATGCATTCGTAATTGACTGGGTCTCAAGCGATGCGGATCGGGCATCGCAAATCAGGGCGCCAGGCCGGCACATCGGCCTGGCGCTTTTTTGTTCCGGCCAGCCCGCCAGATGCAACGCGGCAGAGCGGTGCGTCAGATTGCGGGTTGCAGCGCGCGGCGCTGGCGCACGGCAAGCCAGACCAGCGCAGCGGCAAGCAGAGCCAGCGGCGGCAGCGACCCCACGTTGAGCCAGCCCCAGCCGCGCGTGGTCACCACCGCGCCGGACGCGAACGACGTGGCGGCCATGGTCACGAACATGCAGAAGTTGATCGCCGCCTGGGCCCGGTCGCGCTCTTCCGGGCGGTAAGCGCGCAGCGCCAGCGCCGTGCTGCCGGTAAAGAGGAAGTTCCAGCCCACGCCCAGCAAAAAGAGCGCGAGCAGAAACTGCTGGAAGCCCGCTCCGGACAGCGCAATGCCGACGCAGGCCAGGTTCAGCACGATGCCGGCGCCCATGATCTGCAACACGCCGAAGCGGCGGATCAGGTGTCCGGTGAAAAAGCCGGGAGCGTACATGCCAAACACGTGCCATTGCAGCACGGTGGCCACCGCGGCAAAGTCCAGTTCCAGGACCTGCATGGCCAGCGGCGTGGCCGCCATCAGCAGGTTCATGACGCCGTAGCCTATGGCCGCGCCCAGCGTGGCAACGAGAAAGACGGGCTGGCGCATGATCTGCCCCAGGCGCCGGCCCCGCCCCGACTCGTGCGTTGTTTGCCTGGGTTGCGGGAACCGGATGAACGCCATCACGCCCATGGCCAGCAGCGCGACCAGCGCCAGCGTCAGGTATGCACCGACAAAGGGCGTGGGCAGGAGCGTGCGCGTCCAGTCGGCCAGGCGCGGGCCGACAACGCCGCCCAGGATGCCACCGGCCAGCACGATGGACACGGCTTTTTCATGCCAGTCTGGGTGCGTCAGCTCGGCTGCTGCAAAGCGGTAGAGCTGTCCGTTGGCGTAGTAGTAGCCTGCGACGACGGTGGCCAGCATGAGCAGACCGAAGCTGCGGCTCTGCGCTGCCCAGGCCGCCAGCAGCGCCGAGGCCAGCGCCACCGCCAGCCCGATCTGGAACGAGCCGCGCCGGCCCCAGCGTGTCTGCGTGCGCGCAACCAGCGGTGCTGCCAGTGCGCCGCCGACCACGTAGCCCATGATGGGCAGCGTGGCCATCCAGCTGTACGGCGCCAGCTGCAGCCCGACCAGCCCGTTGATGGCAATGAAGGTCACGTTGTTGACCAGGAACAGGCCCTGGCACAGCGTGAGCAGCAGCAAGTGGCGGTTCATGGACGGGTGGATGCTCCGGATGTTGCGTGGGCGCCGGGGTCTGCCAGAAGCAGCGCCGCCAGCACCGCCAGCGGGGCGGTTTCAGCGCGCAGGATGCGTGCGCCCAAACCAACGGGTGCAAACCGGCAGCCGACGGCTGCTGCGTGTTCCGCATCGGTCAGGCCCCCTTCGGGGCCGGACAGCACGGCGAGCCCGTTGCCGGCATGCAGCAGCCCGCTATGGTACGCCAAAGGCGCCGCGTCAGCGCTGGGCGACAGCAGCCAGCGGACCTGCGCCTCGTCGTGCTCCAGCTGCTGCAGATAATCGGGCCAGCGCAGCGCGGCGTCTATGCGCAGCAGCCGGTTGCGGCCGCACTGTTCGCAGGCGCGGGCGCTGATGGCGCGCCAGCGGTCCCGCCGCTTGCCGGCACGCGCCAGCGCCAGATTGCTGCGCGCGGTGTGGACGGGCGTCAGGCTGGCTGCGCCCAGCTCCGTGGCCTTTTCAACCAGCCAGTCCATGCGCTCTGGCGCAAACAGGCCCACCGCCAGATGGACCGGGCGCGCGGCTTCGCGCTCAACAGGCTCGTGCGCGTCCACCCTGACCCGGACTTCGCTGCGCCGCATTTGGACGATGCTGGCCTGCCACTGCCCGCCCCGCCCGTCAAACAGCGTGATCGCGTCGCCGGGCTGCAGCCGCAGCACCTGCACGTGGCGGGCCGGCCCCGGTGGCAGCGCCAGCTCGGCGCCGGCGGCCAGCGGCATTTCGACAAAGAAGCGGGGGACGTTCATGGCCGGGCGCAAAAAGCGTTATCGTAAGGGCTGTCCCCTGATGCGCGAGAGTTGTCCATGCCCATACGTACCGATTTTGCCGACGCCATCGGCCACACGCCCATGATCCGCCTGCGCCGGGCCAGCGAGGCCACCGGCTGCGAGATCCTGGGCAAGGCCGAATTCCTCAACCCGGGCGGGTCGATCAAGGACCGCACGGCGCTGGGCCTGCTTGACGACGCGCAGCAAAAGGGGCTGCTGCAGCCGGGAACCACGCTGATCGAGGGCACGGCCGGCAACACCGGCATCGGCCTGGCGCTGCTGGGCGCCAGCCGGGGTTTTCGCACCATCATCGTCATGCCCGACTCGCAGAGCCAGGAAAAGATAGACGCGCTGCGCCTCACGGGCGCCGAGGTGCGGCTGGTGCCGCCGGCCAAGTTTGCCGACCCCGCGCATTATGTGCACCAGGCCGAGACATTGTGCGCGCAAATGAACGCCGAGAAGCCGGGCAGCGCCTGGTTTGCCGGCCAGTTTGACAACGTGGCCAACCGCGCCATCCACGAGCGCATGACCGGGCCGGAAATCTGGGACGATGTGGGCGGCAGGCTGGACGGCTTTGTCTGCTCGGCCGGCACCGGCGGCAGCCTGGCGGGCATCGCCACCGCGCTCAAGGCGCGCAACCCGGACGTCGTCACCGCGCTGGCCGATCCGGGCGGCTCGGCGCTGGCGCACTTCATCAACCACGGCGAGCTCAAGGCCGAGGGCAATTCGTTCACCGAGGGCATAGGCTCCAGCCGCATCACGCCCAACTTTGCCGATGCGCTGCTCGACCACGCCTGGTCCATTCCCGACACCGAATCGGTGCCGCTGCTGCACGAGCTGCTCTACCACGAGGGCCTGTGCATGGGAGGCTCCACCGGCGTCAACATCGCGGGCGCGATCCGGCTGGCCAAGGTGCTGGGACCGGGGCACACCATCGTCACGCTGCTGGCCGACGGGGGCCAGCGCTACCAGCGCAAGCTGTACAACCCTGAATTCCTGCGCGACAAGGGCGTGCCCGTGCCCGACTGGCTGCAACGCGCGTTTCCGGATTGACCTGCGCCGCCCGGCATGGCATGCACCTGCGGCTGCTCGGCATTGGCCGCAGCCGGTAGAATGGCGGCAGGAAACCTG
Organism: Ottowia sp.; assembly: GCA_023228705.1. Taxonomy (GTDB): domain Bacteria; phylum Pseudomonadota; class Gammaproteobacteria; order Burkholderiales; family Burkholderiaceae_C; genus Ottowia. Next base: position 16,584 of record JALOAS010000055.1, read on the forward strand.
TGCACGGAAGGAGAGTTGCAATGGCCGAGAGCGATGTGACCTGGGAAGAAGACCACGCGCGTGGCGACGACGATGGCATCGTCCGGTCCACCCGGCTGATCCCGTGGCTGGTTCCATTGTGCGGTGCGGCCATGATCTTCTGCCTGGCGCTGGTCGCCGTGTTCTTTGGCGCGCCCAACTGATCATGATTGCGCCGCTTGCTGGCTGCCTGAAGCGCGGCAGCGCGCCTTGCGCACGCTGCCGCCGCATGAGCTGGCGCGGCACCTGTTCCTTCCAACCCGATAGTTGCCCATCATGACCCGTCCTGCCTCTGCCGGCGCGCTGTTGCGCCAGGCGCTTGCCGAAGAAACCCCCCTGCAAGTCATCGGCGCCATCAACGCCAACCACGCGCTGCTGGCCAAGCGTGCCGGTTTTCGGGCGATCTACGTCTCTGGCGGCGGCGTCGCGGCCGGGTCGCTGGGGATGCCGGACCTGGGAATCAACACCCTGGACGACGTGCTCACCGACGTGCGCCGCATCACCGATGTCTGCGACCTGCCGCTGCTGGTCGACATAGACACCGGCTTTGGGCCCTCGGCGTTCAACATCGCGCGCACCATCAAGTCGCTTGTCAAGTTTGGCGCGGCGGGCTGCCACATCGAAGACCAGGTGGGCGCCAAGCGCTGCGGCCACCGGCCCGGCAAGGAGATCGTGTCTACCGCCGAGATGGCCGACCGCGTCAAGGCCGCCGTCGACGCGCGCACCGACAGCGACTTCTTCATCATTGCACGCACCGACGCCATTGCCGTGCAGGGTGTTGACGCGGCGTTTGAGCGCGCGCAGGCCTGTGTTGCGGCCGGCGCCGACGCCATCTTTGCCGAGGCCTCGTACGACCTGGAAACCTACGCGCGCTTCAGCCAGGAGCTGTCCGTGCCCGTCCTGGCCAACATCACCGAGTTCGGCCAGACGCCGCTGTTCACCGTTGACGAGCTGCGCGGCGCTGGCGTGGGCATCGTGCTCTACCCGCTGTCGGCGTTCCGCGCCATGAACAAGGCGGCCGAGACCGTGTACCAGGCAATACGCCGCGACGGGCACCAGAAGAACGTGCTCGAGCTGATGCAGACGCGCGACGAACTCTACGACCGCATTGGCTACCACAGCTACGAGCAGCAGCTGGACACGCTGTTTGCACAAAATCGGGACCAGCCCTCCTGACCTCACCCGGCCCGGGTCCCCGTTCAATCCACAAGGAAGACAAGGAAGCGCATCGATGGCAACACGTACCGCGAAGAATACCGTTGCAAAAACGGCTGCAGGCAACAAGGCGCCGGGCGACAAGCCCGCATTCAAGCCCAAGAAGTCGGTGGCCCTGTCGGGCGTGGCAGCCGGCAACACGGCGCTGTGCACCGTGGGCCGCAGCGGCAACGACCTGCACTACCGCGGCTACGACATCCTGGACTTTGCCGAGATCGCCGAATTCGAGGAAATTGCCCACCTTCTCATCCACGGCAAGCTGCCCACGCAGGCTGAGCTGACCGCTTACAAGGACAAGCTGCGGCGCCTGCGCAGCCTGCCGCTGCAGGTGCAGACCGTGCTCGAGTGCCTGCCCGCGGCCAGCCATCCCATGGACGTCATGCGCACCGCGGTCTCGGCGCTGGGCTGCGTGCTGCCCGAGCGCGACGACCACAACCCCCCCGGCGCGCGCGACATTGCCGACCGGCTCCTGGCCAGCCTGGGCTCTGCGCTGCTGTACTGGTACCACTACAGCCACAGCGGCCGGGTCGTGGACGTTGAAACCGACGACGACAGCGTGGGCGGCCACTTCCTGCACCTGCTGCACGGCCGCGAGCCGTCCGCAGAGTGGGTGCGCGCCATGCACACCTCGCTCATCCTCTACGCCGAGCACGAGTTCAACGCGTCCACGTTCACCAGCCGCGTCGTGGCCGGCACCGGCTCGGACATGTATTCGGCCATCACCGGTGCCATCGGTGCGCTGCGCGGTCCCAAGCACGGCGGCGCCAATGAGGTCGCGTTTGAGATCCAGAGCCGCTACGACAACCCCGACGCGGCAGAAGAAGACATACGCCAGCGCGTGGCCAACAAGGAAATCGTCATTGGTTTTGGCCACCCGGTCTACACCATCGCCGACCCGCGCAACGAAGTCATCAAGAAAGTGGCCAGGGGGCTGTCCAAGTCCGCCGGCTCCATGAAGATGTACCAGATCGCCGAGCGCATTGAATCGGTCATGTGGGACGCCAAGAAGATGTTCCCCAACCTGGACTGGTTTTCTGCCGTCTCCTACCACATGATGGGCGTGCCCATGGCCATGTTCACGCCGCTCTTTGTCATGGCGCGATCGGCGGGCTGGTCGGCGCACATCCTGGAGCAGCGGCAGGACGGCAAGATCATCCGGCCCACGGCCAATTACGTGGGCCCGGAGAACCTCAAGTACGTCCCGATTTCCAAGCGCAAGTAAACAGGGTCCCGCTGCAGACCCGCCCGCGATGCCACCGCACCCCTGCGGGGGAGGTGACGGCTGCGGCCGGCCAGACAGCAGGGCCCAGGGGTGGTTCCGACGCCCCGACGACATCACGCGCCACCATCGCGCGCGGCGTGTGCATGACGGTGCGGTTGCCGCACGTCCAAGGCGCGCGTGCCTTCTTGTTTTTTGTTGAACCATGTCCAATACCATCTCCAACGTCCGCCCCGATCCCGACAAGGTCCTGGTTGACATCGTCGACTACGTCTATGACTATCAGATAGACAGCCAGCTTGCGCTGGAAACAGCGCGCAGCTGCCTCATCGATACGCTGGGCTGCGGCCTGGAGGCGCTGGAATACCCGGCCTGCCGCAAGCTGCTGGGCCCGGTGGTCCACGGCACCGTGGTGCCGGGTGGCGCCAAGGTGCCCGGCACGCAGTTCCAGCTCGACCCGGTGCAGGCCGCGTTCAACATCGGCGCCATGATCCGCTGGCTGGACTTCAACGACACCTGGCTGGCCGCCGAGTGGGGCCACCCGTCGGACAACCTGGGTGGCATCCTGGCCGTGGCCGACTGGCTCTCGCGCAGCGCGGTGGCCGCCGGCAAGCAGCCGCTGACCATGCGCGCCGTGCTCGAGGCCATGATCAAGGCGCACGAAATCCAGGGCTGCATCGCGCTGGAGAACTCGTTCAACAAGGTCGGGCTGGACCACGTCATCCTGGTCAAGGTCGCGTCCACCGCCGTGGTCTCGCAAATGCTGGGCCTGTCGCGCGATGAGGCGATCAACGCGCTGTCGCTGGCCTGGGTAGATGGCCAGAGCCTGCGCACGTACCGCCACGCGCCCAACACCGGCAGCCGCAAGAGCTGGGCCGCGGGCGACGCCACCAGCCGCGCCGTGCGCCTGGCGCTGATCGCCAAGACCGGCGAGATGGGCTACCCCTCGGTGCTCACGGCCAAGACCTGGGGCTTCTACGACGTCTCCTTTAAGGGCCAGGAATTCAAGTTCCAGCGCCCCTACGGCACGTATGTGATGGAAAACGTGCTGTTCAAGATTTCGTTCCCGGCCGAGTTCCACTCGCAAACCGCGGTCGAGGTGGCGATGCAGATCCACGACAAGCTGAAAAAGCTGGGCAAGACCGACGCCGACATCAAGAAGATCACCATCCGCACGCATGAGGCCTGCATCCGCATCATCGACAAGAAGGGCCCGCTGCACAACCCGGCCGACCGCGACCACGCCATCCAGTACATGGTGGCCGTGCCCATCATCTTTGGCCGCCTGACCGCGGCCGACTATGAGGACGCCGTGGCATCCGATCCGCGCATAGACGTGCTGCGCGACAAGATGGTCTGCGTGGAAGACCCGCAGTTCACAAAGGACTACCACGACCCGGAGAAGCGGTCCATCGCCAACGCGCTCACCGTGGAGTTCAACGACGGCAGCAAGCTGGACGAGATCGTCTGCGAATACCCGGTGGGCCACAAGCGTCGCCGCGACGAGGGCATCCCGCTGCTGGAAGACAAGTTCCGCATCAACCTGGCGCGCCAGTTCCCCGAGCGCCAGCAAAAGCGCATCCTGGACGTGTCGCTGGACCAGGCCGCGCTGGAGGCCATGCCGGTCAACGAGTACGTGGACCTGTACGTGATCTGACCGCTGGTCCCCAAGCTCAAAAAAACCGGCACGCGTTGCCGGTTTTTTCATGCGCGTGACGCAACCAGTGGGCGCAGGCATGGCGAACTCGCTACAAAACGTAACCAATGGCAGGTGGAGCCGCTCCGCGTTTCTTCCTTGCAGACCAAGTTCGCTGCAGCGCCTGGTTTGGCCAAAGCGCCGCGCAACTTCGCAAAAATGACGTCAAGAAACGCCAAAACCCATCAAATCCGCGTGAAGGGCGGCGGGCTGCAGTAGTCTCCGGGCTTGTGCCCGACCCGCAGCCGGGACGGATCCGGTCGATTCCGGCTAGGTCGTGTTCGAATCGTGCGACAAAAAGCGTAAGAATATGTCGCAACTGTTGCGCGTCGGCTACAATGCGGCCGCGCAGCGCGGAGTCGCTGCAGCAAGCAGGGGCATGGTGAATGCGTGTTCTCGGGCCCCATGCACCGCCGGACCGGCTTGCACTGCGATGCACATCGCGCAGGCGCCGGGCCGCATGCTTACGGACACACGACGGAGTTCACCCGGATGATGAATCCATTGAAGACCTTGCGCGCCCAGCTGCTTGCCGCCGCGCTGCTCGCGCCCGCTGCGCTGCTTGGCAACGCGGGTATGGCGCAGGCGCAAACAATAGACCTGCTGGTCAACCACAACGCGGTGCCTGCAAGCGCCCAAGGGCCCGCCGGTGGCGACTTCAGCTACGTGGCCAGCGTCATTCTCAACAGCGGTACGCAGGCCACGGGCATCCAGCTGACCCAGAAGCTGCCGGTGGACGTGACGCTAAACAGCATCACGTTCGATCCGGTGGGCGACAACAGTTGTGACATCAGTCCTCCGGTCGAGATCACGGCCGACAACCAGACCATCACGTGCAGCCTGGACGACATTACAGGCGAGAACAATGGCATTGCCACCTCGTTCAACGTCACGATCCCAACGGTCAATACCAACTGGACCGCCACGGCTTCGGCCACGTCAAACGAAGCGGATTCAGATACCACAAACAACCTTGATCTGGAGCGTAACATCACGACCGTTGCTGCTGCCGACCTGGGAATCACGCTGAACGGCCCGGCCGACCCCGTCATGCAGTTCACGCCGTTTGACTACGTGGCCGTGGTGACGAATAATGGCCCCTCGCCATTGCCCGGACCCGCGCGCGTCACGTTCACTGTTCCGACCGGGACCAGCGTGAGCAGCGCCGGCGGCGACGGCTGGACTTGCTCGCCAGCTGGCGGTATTGCCGGCACGCTGCTCACCTGCACGCACGCCGGTCCCGTCCCTGACGGCACCACGCTGCCCAACCTGGTCTTCCCCACCACGGCCACCTCGTCGGGCGAGATCGACGCCGTCGCATCGGTGCGCGGCTTCGAGGCCGACGGCAGCACCGAATTTCCGGACGCGGTCGACAGCAACAACACCGCCAACGTGGGCATCGTGATCGATGAAGACAGCCAGGTCGACGTGGGAATCGTCAAGACCGTTTCGCCAGACAAGGTGGACAAGAGTCTTGCCATCAATCC
>JALOAS010000158.1 GCA_023228705.1 Ottowia sp.
CGGCGGTGAAAAGCGCCGCGTGGCGTTGTGCAAGCTGCTGCTGTCGGCGCCGGACATGCTGTTGCTCGACGAACCGACCAACCACCTCGATGCCGAATCGGTCGCCTGGCTGGAGCGCTTTCTCCATGAGTTCCCGGGTACCGTGGTCGCCGTGACCCACGACCGCTACTTCCTCGACAACGTCGCCGGCTGGATCCTCGAGCTCGACCGCGGCCGCGGCATCCCGTTCGAAGGTAACTATTCGAGCTGGCTGGAGCAGAAGGGCCGGCGCCTGGCACAGGAACAGAAGGCTGAGGCCGCGCGCGAGCGCGCCATCAAGGAAGAGCTGGAGTGGGTACGTGCCAATCCCAAGGGTCGCCAGGCCAAGAGCAAGGCGCGCCTGGCCCGCTTCGAGGAGCTGCAGTCGCAGGAATACCAGGCGCGCAACGAGACCCGCGAGATCTACATCCCGCCGGGCCCGCGCCTGGGCGAGCTGGTCATCGAGGCAAACAACCTGAAGAAGGGCTTCGGCGAGCGGGTGCTCATCGACGATCTGTCGTTCAACGTCCCGCGCGGGGCCATCGTCGGCATCATCGGCCCCAACGGCGCCGGCAAGACCACCCTGTTCCGCATGCTGATGGGGCAGGACCGGCCGGACAGCGGTGAACTGCGCCTGGGCGACACCGTGCAGCTCGCCTATGTCGACCAGAGCCGCGATGCGCTGGACGGCAACAAGACCGTGTGGGAAGAGATCTCCGACGGCCAGGACATCATCACCGTCGGCCGCTACGAGACGCCCTCGCGCGGCTACGTGTCGCGCTTCAACTTCTCGGGCTCGGACCAGCAGAAGCGCGTCGGCGACCTGTCCGGCGGCGAGCGCAACCGCCTGCACCTGGCCAAGCTCTTGAAGAGCGGCGGCAACGTGCTGTTGCTCGACGAACCGACCAATGACCTGGACGTGGAGACCCTGCGCGCCCTGGAAGACGCGCTGCTGGAATTCCCCGGCTGCGTGCTGGTGACCTCGCACGACCGCTGGTTCCTCGACCGCCTGGCCACCCACATCCTCGCCTTCGAGGGCGACAGCCGGGTGGAATGGTTCGAGGGCAACTACGCCGACTACGAGGCCGACCGCAAGCGCCGCCTCGGCGCCGAGGCCGACCAGCCGCACCGGATCAAATACAAACGCCTGACGGCTTAGTTCGTGGACAGCATCTTAACCACGAAGGACACAAAGGACACGAAGGATCTTTTAGAGAAAGTCACTGCTGTCCCATAAACTCTGCAACATGGCTCCGAGCGGCCAGCGGCAAGACCGTCGGCCGCAGGGATGCGGCCGACGAGCCTACAAGGATGTATCCACGGCGGGTCTTGCCGGTGGCCGCTCGGAACCATGTCACCACAGCTGCCAGCCATGCCAACGACCGCGCCAAGACGTGCCGGCTATCAGGCTATGTAGAACGTTTATGGGACAGCAGTGAGAGAAAGTAATTTTCTCTTGTGTCCTTCGTATCCTTCGTGTCCTTTGTGTCCTTCGTGGTTAACAACCCATGACCAACCTCGACGATATCCTGACCCGCTTCGATGCGCTGCTGCAGCGTGCCGAGGCGCTGCTGCCGCCGGTACCACAGGCCATCGACTGGGTGCAGACGCGCGCGGCGCGCTGGCGGCATGACGGGCAACGCGGCCATCTCGAGGCGGTCACGCACCCGCATAAACTCCGCCTTGCCGACATTCGCTGCGTCGATGAGCAAAAGCGCGAACTCGACCGCAACACTCGCCAGTTCCTGGCCGGTGCGCCGGCCAACAATGCCTTGCTGTGGGGCTCGCGCGGCACCGGCAAATCCTCGCTCATCAAGGCGCTGCTCAACGACCATGCCCGGCAGGGACTGCGGCTGATCGAGGTCGACCGCACCGATCTGGCCGCACTGCCCGATATCGTCGCACAGCTGCCGGCGCAGCCCTGGCGCTTCATCATTTACTGCGACGACCTGTCCTTCGAGGCCGATGACACCCGCTATAAGACCCTCAAGGCGATGCTCGACGGCTCCATCGCCGCGGCACCCGAAAACGTACTGATCTACGCGACCTCCAACCGTCGCCACCTGCTGCCCGAACGCATGGAAGACAACCAGCAGGCGCGTCTGGTCGGTACTGAGATCCATCACAGTGAGGGCGTCGAGGAGCGCATCTCCCTGTCAGAGCGCTTCGGCCTGTGGCTCTCGTTTTACCCGTTCACCCAGGACGAATACCTGGAGATCGCCTTTCACTGGCTCAAGCGCCTCAAGGCCGACAGCGGCGATCGGGAGGAAATCCGTGCGGAGGCGTTGCGCTTCGCCCTGGCCCGCGGCTCACGCAGCGGCCGCATCGCCTGGCAGTTCGCGCGCGATCGCGCAGGACGCCTGGCCCTGGGCGAGCGCGGCTGAAGGGAAAGACCGCTGCGGAAGCCACAGGGGCTACAGACAAAAACAAAGTATGGCCACGGAAGCACACGGAACAACACGGAAAAAATGCTTATGGCAAAACGCCCGGTAGGGTGCGTCGAGGCGCAGCCTGACGCACCGGAATCCCGCGCCACGGTGCGGAGTGAGGCGTGAGGAGCAAAGCCTAAAACCGATTTTAGCCACGGAAGCACACGGAAAGACATGGGAAAAAGCTCATTGTGTAAAGCCCGGCAACCAAACTGCGGGTAACGATTTCGGGTTTATATATTAAATTTTTCCGTGTTGTTCCGTGTGCTTCCGTGGCCAAGAATGGTTTAAGTACGTGCCATAAAGTTTTTGTCCATGGTATCCGCAGCGGTCTTTGAGCTCACGCCGGCGCGAGGCGTCGGAGCAGCGGCCGCCAGCGCAGCAGCATGAGCAGCAGAAACAGCAGCGCATAGATCAGGGGCGTACGCACGTCGGCCTTTACCAGCCACCAGAAATGCACCACCCCCAGCGCCGGGATGACATAGGCCAGCCGGTGCAGCCTGACCCAGTTCCGGCCGAGACGCTTGAGCATGAAGCGATTCGAGGTGGCGGCCAGCGGCACCAACAGCACGAAGGCCAGCATACCGACCGTGATGAACGGCCGTTTGACGATGTCGCGCCAGATCTCACCCCAGGCGAAGAACTGGTCGAGCCAGACATATGTACTCAAATGCACGCAGGCATAGAAGAATGCGAACAGCCCGAGCATGCGGCGGAGGCGCAGCGGCCAGCGCCAGCCCATGAAGCGGCGCAGCGGCGTCATGCACAGCGTGATCAGCAGCAGCCGCAGCGTCCATTCCCCCGTATCGCGCGTCAGTGCCTCGATCGGATTCGCCCCCAGCCGATCGGTGAGCAACGCGAACCCCAGCCACGCCAGCGGCAGCAGGCAGAGGACGAAAGCAGCCGGTTTGAGCCAGGGTTTCATGGGAAATCAGTTGTAACCACAAAGGACACGAAGGACATTTGGATTCAGGCAATGCATTGCGCCGTTCGTCCATTATGCAAACGTGGCAGATAGTTTGTTGCATTCAGATTTATTTACTTCGTGTCCTTGGTGTCCTTCGTGGTAAACATCAACAGTCAAAAGTTCTTCCGCAGGTCCATCCCCGTATACAACGACGCGACCTGGTCGGCGTAGCCGTTGAACAGGAGCGTCTCCCGCTTGCGGAATTCGCCGATGCGGCGCTCGGTGCGCTGGCTCCAGCGCGGGTGGTCGACGGCGGGATTCACGTTCGAATAGAAGCCGTATTCGTCTGGGCCGGCGCGCATCCACGTC
>JALOAS010000056.1 GCA_023228705.1 Ottowia sp.
TGCACAAAACCCGCCCACCGCCTTGAGCTTGGTTATTTTTTGTCCCATGGTCTTGACGATGCGCCAGCCGCCAAAAGCCGTGCCCAGCGCCATGACGCCGTAGCAGCTGGCAATGACCCAGACGGGTGGCGCCTCGGCAGCAGGGTCGGTGTGGCCGGTGGCGATCAGCAACATCCAGATGATGCCGATGGTCTTCTGCGCATCGTTGCCCCCATGGCCCAGGCTGTAGGCACCGGCAGACACCAGTTGCAGGCGGCGGAACCAGTGGTCAACAGCCGAAGGCCGGGCGCGCCGGAACAGCCAGGCCACCGCCACCATGATGAGCGACGAGAGTATGAAGCCCAGCACCGGCGCGACAAGGATGAAGGCAAAAATGACCGCCAGGTTGCCGACCATGAGCACGCTGCCGCCAGCCTTGGCGATGACGGCGCCGACGATGCCGCCGATCAGCGCGTGCGAGGAACTGCTGGGAATTCCGTAGTACCAGGTAATGATGTTCCAGGCGATGGCGCCGCACAGGGCGCTGAACACCACTTGCACGTCGACCACGCCGGGTTGCGCCAGGCCACGCCCGACCGTGGCAGCCACCCCCAGGTGAAAGACGAAGACCGCCGCCACGTTGAAGAAGGCGGCAAAAAGCACCGCCTGCCCGGGCCGCAGGACCCCGGTGGAAACGACGGTGGCGATGGAGTTGGCGGCATCATGAAACCCGTTCATGAAGTCAAACACCAGCGCCAGCCCCACGAGCAGGACGACGAGCCACAATCCGGTTTGTACTGCTTCCATGATCTTGTGTCCGTGTGTTCAGGCAGGCCGGGCTGCAGGAGGTCGCGCCGCCATGCCCGTCACGGCAGGACGCTGCAGCGCTCAGGAATTTTGCAGAACCACGCCTTCGATCTGGTTGGCCACGTCCTCGCAGCGGTCGGTGATCGCTTCGAGCGAATCGTAGATGGTGCGCAGCTTGATCAGCTCGCGCACGTCCGACTCGCTGCGAAACAGCTGGCTGATGGCACGGCGCATGGCGCGGTCCGCGTCGGACTCGAGATCGGCAATCTCGTCGCAGAGCCTGAGCGCCTGCTGCGCCACCTTTTGCTGGCTGATGCGGTCCAGCAGGTTGACCGCGGTCTGTACCTTGTAGCAGCAGTCGATGGACAACTCGGTCAGGCGCACGATGTGGTCGGTCATGTGCTTGACGTCGTACAGGTACATGGCCTCGGCAATATCCTGCAGCAGATCGGCGACGTCGTCCATGGCGTCTATGAGGCCATGGATCTGCTCGCGGCCTATGGGCGTGATGAAGGTGGTGTGCAGCAGCCGGTTGACCTCATGCGTGATGTGGTCGGCCGCGTTTTCCGCCTTGTCGACATCTTTGGTGTACTTTTCGCGCAGAAACGGGTCGGCGTAGTTTTCAACCAGGTTGCCAAACGCATTGGCGGCCAGGATGATCTGGTCGGCATGCCGGTTGAACAGTTCAAAGAAATTGCCTTCCTTGGGCAGCAGTTTGCTGAACAGCATCTTCAGTGGACCCTCTTCAAGACCGAATCAGCGGTCGCCAGGACGACCGGGACGCGCGCAGTGGAATCAACAAGGCAAGGCGCCTGACGCTGCACCGGCAAGGCCAAGCGAAGTGTAAACGCAAGCGCGTGGCCCGGGCGTCCCGGGCGGCAGCGCCGGAGCCGGTCACCCCCGGCGCGTGACCGTGCGCCGGCCCGCAACAGGCTGCGGATGAAGTGGCACGCAGTGCTGTCCGGCGACGCGCGCCAGCGCGGCTGCCGTTACGCTGTGCGGCGCCACTTCCGCCAGCGGCCGCAGGACAAAGGCGCGCTCGTACATGCGCGGATGCGGCACGACCAGCGCCGGGCTGGCGATGCGGCCACTGCCGTAGGTCAGCAGATCCAGGTCCAGCGTGCGCGGCGCATTCCGGTACGGACGCCGGCGGCCGGCTGCATGTTCCAGCCGCTGCAGCTGTCGCAGCAGTTCGGGCGCGCAAAGCCCGGTCTGCAGCTGCACCACCGCGTTGATGAAGTCCGGCCCCGCCGCCTGTACCGGCGCCGAGCGGTACAGGCGCGAGCAGGCCAGCCGCCGGGTTTGCGGCAGCCGGCCCAGGGCCTGCGCGGCAGCCTGCACCGTCCCTGCCGCGTCGCCCAGATTGGCACCCAGGCCAATGCAGGCAATCACCGGCGCGGTGACGGCGGCCATGGCTCATTGCCCGTCCGGCACGGCAGCCGAATCTTTTGCGGCAGCGCCGCGGCGGCCACGTGGCTTGCGGCGCGCGGGCTGGTCCGCGCCGTCAGGCGCAACCGCGTCTTCCCGCCGGGCCTCACGGGCGTCCGTCTGCGCAGCATCCTCCTTTTTGGGCGCCGACTTGCCACCCCGGCGGCGCCGCTTGCGGGGCGCAGGGGTTGCGCCGGACAGCGCCTCGATCATGCGCTCGCGCCCGGCGGTGTCGCTGGCGCCGAATTCCTGCCACCAGTCGGCCAGGTCGGGTTCAATCTCGCCGGTGCTGGCGCGCAGCCGCAGGAAGTCAAAGCCGGCGCGGAACCGCTTTTGCTCGACCAGGCGCAGCGGCGCCTTGCCCCGGCGCTTCTCAAAGCGCGGCTGCATGAGCCACATCTCGCGCATGTCGGCGCCCAGCCTGCCGCGGCCGGAGACGTCGCCCACGTGCGCGTCAAACGCGGCGTCTATGGCCGCGTGCAGCGCCGGCACGCGGTGCTCACCGTCCGCTTCGCGCTGCTGCCATCCCGCGTACACGTCGGGCCACAGGACGCAGCCCAGCAGGAACGAGGGCACCACGGGCTTGCCCTCGGCCACGCGCCGGTCGGTGTCCGCCAGCGCGGCAGCCACCAGCGGACCGTCGGAGCGCGCAACCACCAGTTCAAGCAGCGGGTAGATGCTTCGGGCCAGTCCAAGCCGCTTCAGTTCCGCCACGCTGGCCTCGGCATGGCCGGTCAGCAGCAGCTTGAGCATCTCGTCAAAGAGCCGGCTTTGCGGTACCGCATCCAGCAGTTCTGCCGCTGCCGCCAGCGGCGCCGCAGTATGCGGCTCGACGACAAAGCCGCGCGCCGCCAGCTTGGCCGCAAAGCGCACGACGCGGATCGCGCGCACCGGGTCTTCCCGGTAGCGCTGCGCGGCATCGCCGATCATGCGCAGCTGCCCGGCACGGATGTCCTGGAAGCCGCCGTAGTAGTCCACCACCACGCGCCGCTCCGGGTCGTAGTACATGGCATTGATGGTGAGGTCCCGGCGCGCGGCATCCTCTTCCTGCGGCCCCCAGATGTTGTCGCGCAGCACGCGGCCGGCGTCGCCAACGGCGTGCTCCATGCCCGCCAGGCGCTCCTTGGCCGTGCGCTCGTTGCCGCTGACCTGGTCTGCTTCGGCGTCGTGGTCAAGCAGCGCCCGGAACGTCGACACCTCGACCACGTTGCGGTTGCGCCCCCCGCCAAACACCACGTGGACGATGCGAAAGCGGCGGCCAATGATGAAGGCGCGCCGAAACAGCTTCTTGACCTGCTCGGGCGTGGCGTTGGTGGCCACGTCAAAGTCCTTGGGCCGCAGGCCCAGCAGCAGGTCCCGCACCGCGCCACCGACGATGTACGCCTCGAAGCCGCCTTCCTTGAGCGTCCGCACCACCTGGCTAGCGTGCTTGTCCACCCAGTCGGGATTGATCTGGTGCATGTCGGCCGCGTACTCGCGGCGCGTGCCCAGGGGGTGCGCTGCGCGCGGGTTCTTGCCGCGCAGCCTTTGGATGAAGCTCTTGATCATGAATCCTGGTCTTTGAACAAATCAAGCACGGTCCAGTCCCGCTGCCTGGCGATCCGGCGCAGTTGCGCATCGGGGTTGGTCGCGACCGGCTGCTGCACGTGCTCAAGCAACGGCAGATCATTGAATGAATCGGAGTAGAAGGTCACGTGCACGTCACGCCAGCCCAGCTCGCGGGCAGCCAGCCACTGGCCCACGCGCGTGACCTTGCCCGCACCAAACGAGGGCACGCCCGCGATGGCGCCGGTGGGTCGCCCCGCGGCGTCCAGCTGCAGGCGCATGGCAATCAGGTCGGCCACGCCGAAGCGATCGGCAATCGGCCGCGTCACCCACTCGCTGGTCGCGGTCACGACCGCAACCGCATCGCCCCGGCGCTGGTGCCCGGCCACCAGCTCCAGTGCCTGCGCGTGGATGGCCGGCTCGATGACCTCGGCCATGAAGCGGGCCCGGCCCGCTTCGGCATCCGCCGGGTCCAGCGTGCGCAGCGCGGCGGTGGCAAAGCGCACGTACTCGGCAATGTCCAGTGTACCGGCCTGGTACTGTGCATAGAACGCATCGTTGCAGCGCCGGAACGCCTGCGCATCGGCCCAGCCCAGCGCAATCGTGAACTCGCCCCAGGCATGGTCCGAATCCAGCGGGATCAGGGTGTGGTCCAGGTCAAACAGGGCAAGCTGCTGCACGACTTCAATCTCCGGCCACCACCGCGGTGGCACGCAGCATGTCCTTGATGAGCGGAACGCTCAGCACACGTTGCTCCTGCAGCGCATAGCGGTCAAGCTGATCCAGCAGCTGCATCTGGCTGCCCAGGTCGCGCGTGAAGTGCGTCAACAAATAGCTGCTGACCTGCTCGGACAGCGTCAACCCGCGCGCCAGTGCGGATGCGTGCAACGCAGCCCGCCGCTCGGCATCCGTGGGCAGGTGCAGCTCGAACACGTCACCCCAGGCCAGGCGTGAACTCAGGTCAGCGCGCACGGGCAGATCGGTGGGCGGCACCGCGCCTGCGGCAAACACCATGCAGGCGCCCGCGTCGGCCGCCAGCGCATGGATGAGCCAGTTGAACGCCACGTGCTGCAGCTGGGGGCCCAGCAAATGAACATCGTCAATAAACACCGCAGTCCATGAAGGGTCAAAGCAAGCGCCCTGCCCGGCCTGGCTGTCGAGCCAGCCCACAGTCGCCCCGGCGCCGGTCAGCGCAGCGCGCGTTGCCCGCAGCAAGTGCGACTTGCCGGTCCCGGCGCCGCCCCAGATGTACAGGGGCAGGCCGCGACCGCCAGGGCCGGCCAGCAGCGCATCCAGGCGAGACCGGACGGCCTGGTTGGCAGCGCCCAGAAACGAGCTCAGCGTCGGCTCTGCCGCCAGACCGATGTCGAGGGCCATCTGTTTCATGAAAGAGTGTCGCGCGGGGAGATGTGCAGCGTAAATGCAACGATGCGCCGGCGGTGATCCCGGGACAGTTTCGGGACGAAACAGGCCCGGGGCGTTTAGAATCTACTGGCAAATTTTAAGCTTTCTTTCCGCAGCAGCGTCAAAGCCCGGTTTTGACCTTGCCTCAACCCGATCCGACAGGCCCCGATATTCGTCGCAACCGCCCACTGCCACGCCGACAATCCAAAGACGTGAAGCGCGACGACATCCAGCCCGAACGCGCGGCCCGGAAAGCACGTGCAGCCACCGGCTCGCACAACCGCCCGGAAGGACAAGCCGCGCAACCCGGACCACAAAACGCTGCCATGCCGTCACCGGCTTCCCGGGCTTCGCTGCGCCGACGCCTCGACAAACGGGCGACCGCAGCCAGCCACCTGCTCATCGCTGCCATGCTGCTGCTGATCATGTGGCAGGGCCTGCTGGCCGGGTTTTTGTCCCTGTGCCTGGGGTTCATCACAACGCGTTGGCTGGGCCGGCAACTGGCGCGCGTATTTGGCGGCGGCAACTCCATCACCAAGGTCTGGGCGGCAGTGCTGGTGATCCTGCTGCCCATCGTGCTGCTGGCCATTGCGGTGCCACGCATTCGCTCGCTGATCCTGGATGCGCCGGCGCAATACCGCGAACTGCTGGGGCTGTTGGCGCAAACGGTGTTCGAGCTGCGCGACAAGCTGCCGCCGGACATTGCCGCGCAGCTGCCCGAGGGCGTCGCCGACATCCAGCGCGAGGTCGCCTCCTACCTGGCCAGCAAGGCCGGCGCCCTGGCCACCACCGGCCGCATCTGGATCACGGGCCTGCTGTTTGCCTTTATCGGCCTGATCATCGGCGTACTGGCGGCGATACGGCCGCCAGCGACGCGGCAGCGGCCACTGACCCGCGCCCTGCACCAGCGCACCAGCCGCTTTGGCTCCACCTTTGCGCAGATCGTGACCGCGCAGTTCTGGATCGCGCTGTTCAACACGTTCCTGACCGGCATTTTCCTGCTCCTGGTGCTGCCGATTTTTGCCACGGGCCTGCCCTACACCAACGCGTTGCTGGTGCTGACCTTTGTCGCCAGCATGATCCCCATCGTCGGCAACATCATCGTCAACACGGTGCTGACGCTGGTCGGCCTGTCGGTCTCCTGGACGGTGGCGCTGGCCTGCCTGGCCTTCCTCATCATCATCCACAAGATGGAATACTTCATCAACGCCAAGATCATAGGCACCCGCACGCACATGAGCGCCTGGGAACTGCTGGCCGCGATGTTCGTCATGGAGGCCATCTTCGGCCCCGCCGGACTGGTGGCAGCGCCATTGTTTTATGCCTACGCCAAGAGCGAGCTGCAGGCCAGCGGCTGGGTGTGACTGGGCGTTGGGCGTTGGGCGTTGGGCGTTGGGCGTTGGGCGGCCGATCCGCCGCACGCTGGGCGACCTGCTCGCCACACGCTGGACGACCTGCTCGCTGGACGCTCAACCGGCATCAGCCCTCAGGCTGATGCCCGTAACGTGCGCGCCGCCGCGACCATGCTGGCCAGCGCCGGCTCCACCTCTTCCCAGCGGCGCGTCTTCAGGCCGCAGTCGGGGTTGACCCACAGCTGCGTCGCCGGGATGCGCCTGGCCGCCTCCTGCATGAGGTGCACCATGTGCGCCTCGCTCGGGATGTTGGGCGAGTGGATGTCGTACACGCCCGGGCCGATGCCGTTGGGGTAGCTGAAGTCGTCAAAGGCATCGAGCAGTTCCATGTCCGAGCGTGACGTTTCCATGGTGATGACGTCGGCGTCCATGCCGGCGATCGATTCAATGATGTCGTTGAACTCCGAATAGCACATGTGCGTGTGAACCTGCGTCTCGTCGCGCACGCCGTTGGCTGCAATGCGGAAGCACTCCACGGCCCAGTCCAGGTACGCCTGCCACTGCGAGCGGCGCAGCGGCAGTCCCTCGCGCAGCGCCGGCTCGTCGATCTGGATCACGTGCACGCCGGCCTGCTCCAGGTCCAGCACTTCGGCACGAATGGCCAGCGCCAGCTGGCGGCAGGTGGCCGCGCGCGGCTGGTCGTCGCGCACGAACGACCAGTTCAGCATCGTCACCGGACCGGTGAGCATGCCCTTCATGGGCTTGCGGGTCAGCGACTGCGCGTACGTGATCCAGGACACCGTCATGGCGCGAGGGCGGCTGACGTCGCCGAACAGGATGGGCGGCTTGACGCCCCGCGATCCGTACGACTGCACCCAGCCAGACTGGCTGAAGACGTAGCCCTGCAGCTGCTCGCCAAAGTACTCGACCATGTCGTTGCGCTCGGCCTCGCCGTGCACCAGCACGTCCAGACCCAGTTTTTCCTGCTCTCGCACGCAATCGGCAATGGCTGCCTTCATGGCCTGCTCGTAGCCGGCATCGTCCAGGCGTCCGGCCCTGTGCTCCCGGCGTGCCTGGCGTATCGTGTCCGTCTGCGGAAACGAGCCTATGGTCGTCGTGGGATACAGCGGCAGCCCGAGGACGGCGGCCTGCTTGCGGGCCCGCTCGGCATAGGGGCTCTTGCGCTGCCCCAGGCTGACGTTGATGCGGCGCACGGCGGCCTGCACGTTGGGGTTCGTGACCCGCGGTGACGCACGGCGCGCAGCCAGCGCGCTCCGGTTGGCCGACAGCGCGTCGCTGACGGCAGCGCGGCCTTCGTTCAGGGCCCGGGCCAGCAGCTTGAGCTCGTCGAGCTTTTGCAGCGCAAACGCGAGCCAGGACCGGACCTCGGGGTCCATTTTCTGCTCGCCAGCCAGGTCCACCGGCACGTGCAGCAGCGAGCACGAGGGCGCCAGCCACAGGCGGTCGCCCAGTTGCCGCGCGATGGGCTCGACCCAGTCCAGGATGGCGGCCAGGTCAGCCTTCCAGACGTTGCGCCCGTCAATCACGCCCAGCGAGAGCACCTGGCTGCTGCGCAACGCGTCGGCCAGCGGCTGCACGTCGTCGCGGCCGTTGATCGCGTCCACGTGCACACCGGCCACCGGCAGGCTGGCCACCAGCTCCCGGTTTTCTGCCAGGGTGCCGAAATACGTCGCCAGCAGCAGCTTGACACCGGGCGCCGCGAGCGCCGCATACGCCGTCCTGAAGGCGTCGCGCCAGGTGTCTTCCAGCTCCGTGACCAGAACCGGCTCGTCAACCTGTACCCATGTGGCGCCGGCGCGGGCCAGCTCCTGCAGCAGCGCCTGGTAGATGTCAAGCAGCCGCGGCAGCAGCGCCAG
The DNA here is from genome assembly GCA_023228705.1 of Ottowia sp. GTDB lineage: Bacteria > Pseudomonadota > Gammaproteobacteria > Burkholderiales > Burkholderiaceae_C > Ottowia. The sequence goes on from JALOAS010000056.1 coordinate 8,393, forward strand.
CTTGTCCGAGCCGTCCCTGGCCTTGCCCAGCGCCAGGTACGTGAGCGGCCCCAGGATGACCGGCTTGGCCGCCACGCCCTGCGCCCGGGCCTCCTGCAACTGCTCCAGCAGGCGCGACGCATCCAGCGCAAACGTGGTACCCGCTTCGAACTCGGGCACGATGTAATGGTAGTTGGTGTTGAACCACTTGGTCATCTCGGCAGCGGTTACGGCGGCGCCGTGCTGCTCGCTGCTTTTGGCCGAGCGCCCGCGTGCGACGCGGAAACAGTTGTCCAGCGCATCGCCGCCGTAGCCGCGCACCCGCTCGGGCAGGTTGCCCAGCGTGAAGCTCATATCGAGCACCTGGTCGTAAAAGGAAAAGTCGCCGACGGGCACCCAGCCGAGCCCCTGCTGTGCGGCCCAGTGCCGGCGCCGCAGGTCGGCACCCACGCGCTTGAGCTCATCCAGCGACGAGGCGTCCCGCCAGTAGGACTCCAGCGCAAACTTGAGCTCGCGGCCTGCCCCCATCCTGGGAAAACCGAGGTTGTGCGTGCTGACCATGATTCCGTATCTCCAATCCAGATGAACGCCGATGGCGATTCATCGAGGTTAGCCGCGCCCATGCATGAAGTACAGTGATGTTCTTTCACACGTTAATGAATATTTTTCAAACATGCTCGAGCGCATGCATCTGGCCATCGTCCGGGAAGTCAGCCGGCAGGGGACGCTGACCGCCGCCGCTGAAACGCTGTGCGTCACGCAGTCCGCGCTGAGCCACGCCATCCGCAAGCTGGAGCAGCGGCTGGGCGTCGCCATCTGGACGCGCGACGGGCGCCGCCTGCGCCTGACCGCGGCCGGCCGGCAGCTGCTCTCGGTTGCCGACCGCGTGCTGCCGCAGCTGCAGGAAGCCGAAGCGCAACTGCAGCAGCTGGCGCGTGGCGAGCGCGGCATGCTGCGCATCGGCATGGAATGCCACCCCTGCTACCAATGGCTGCTCAAGGTGGTCGCGCCCTACCTGTCGGCCTGGCCGCGTGTCGACGTGGACGTCAAGCAGGCGTTCCAGTTTGGCGGCGTTGCCGCGCTGGCCGACCATCAGGTCGACCTGCTGGTGACGCCCGATCCGGTGCGGCAGGCCGGCCTGCACTTCGAGCCGGTATTCGACTACGAACAGGTGCTGGTCGTCGGCCGCGGCCACCGGCTTGCGGCGCAGTCATCGGTCCGGCCCGAGCAACTGGCCGACGAGGTGCTGATTACCTATCCGGTCAGCACCGAGCGGCTGGATGTGTACACGCAGTTCCTGCTGCCGGCCGGCATCGTCCCCAAGCGCCACAAGACCCTGGAAACCACCGACATCATGCTGCAAATGGTCGCGTGCGGCCGCGGCGTAACAGCGCTGCCGCGCTGGCTGGTGCGTGAATATGCTGGCCAACTGGAGCTGGTGGTGCTGCGCCTGGGGCGCGGCGGCATCGCCAAGCAGATCCACCTGGGCGTGCGCGAGACAGACCTCGGCATCCCGTACCTGCACGCGTTCATCGAGCTGGCACGCGCCACGCAGCTGGCGCCGATGACGGATGACGGATGACGAATGATTTCGCTGCTGCGCAGCATCAATGACTGCGGCTGCGCCGCGATGATTCATCATGGGCCGCGCCAGCGGCCAGTCATCGAAGCGCAGCGAGGTCATCCGTCATGCGTCATGCGCCACGCTCAACGCCCGCTTCAGCCGATCTTTTGTCCCGGCGCCACCACGCGCGCGGGAATCTCGGACGGCTCGGGTATGTCAAACACCTTGCGCAGGTACGCCAGGTAGCCTTCGTCCTCCACCATGGTCTTGCCCGGCGAATCCGAGATCTTGGCCACGGGTTGCCCATTGCATTCAACCATCTTGATGACGATCTGCAGCGCTTGAAGCCCCAGGTCGTTGGTCAGGTTGGTGCCCACGCCAAAGGCCACCTTGATGCGGCTGTGGAACCGGTCGAACAGCTCCAGGCAGCGCGGGATCGTCAGTCCGTCAGAGAAGACCAGCAGCTTGGTTGCCGGATCGCAGCGGTTGTCGGCAAAGTGGCGGATCATGCGCTCGCCCCAGACAAAGGGGTCGCCGCTGTCGTGCCGCACGCCGTCAAAGAGCTTGCAGAAATACATGTCAAAGTCGCGCAGGAATGCGTTCATGCCGTAGACATCCGAGAGCGCGATCCCCAGGTCGCCGCGGTACTCGTGCGCCCATTTTTCAAAGGCATAGACCTGGCTGTCGCGCAGGCGCGGCCCCACCGCCTGGCAGGCCTGGAGGTATTCATGCGCCATGGTGCCTATGGGCCGCAACCGCAGGTCCTTGGCCAGCAGCACGTTGCTGGTTCCCGCAAGCATCCCGTCCTCGCCGGCACCCAGTTCCCGCTTCAGCGTCTCGACCACCTGCCGGTGCCAGCGCCGCGAAAAGCGCCGGCGCGTGCCGAAGTCCGAAATCTTCAGCTCGGTACTGTCACGGGACTTGAGCAGCGCGATCTTCTCCTGCAGGCGGCGCTCGCCGTCAGAAAAGTCCATTTCCGGCTGCGTATTGCGGAAATACACTTCGCTGATGATGGCCAGCAGCGGCACCTCGAACAGGATGGTGTGCAGCCAGGGGCCGCGCACCCGGATGTCGATTTCGCCGTTGGGCAAGGGCGTGATGCTCACGCGCTTGCGGTTGAGGTGAAACAGCTCCAGAAAGTCGACGAAGTCGCTGGTGATGAAACGCAGGCTGCGCATGTAATCCAGCTCGGCCTCGCTGAACTTGAGGCTGCACAGGTGGTCCACCTCGCGCTCGATCTCGCCAATGTACGGTGACAGCTGCACGCCCGGGGTGCGGCACCTGAACTTGTATTCGACCTGCGCACCGGGGAACTGATGCAGCACCACCTGCATCATGGTGAACTTGTACAAATCGGTGTCGAGCAAGCTGTTGATGATCACGAGAAATTCCGTCCCATACGGCAGCTTGCAAAAAACAGCCACCTCCATGCCACGAGCTGATCAGCAAGCATCGTCAGCGCACCGGATAACAGATGACCTCGCTTGAGCTTTGATGACCGCGCCGCTACGCGGCTTCAATGACTGCGGCTGCGCCGCCATGATTCACCATGAGCCGCCGCAGGCGGCTTTCATCCAAGGCGCGAAGGGCCGAGGTCTTCTGTCATGCACGTGGTGTTGCTGAGCATCGTTTCCAATCAGGCGCCGTAATGCCTGCGCCCGCGCGCCGCCTGCACCACGTCCAGATCCTGCGGAGTGATCGTACCATTGCCAGGCGCGCCGCTCCCACGCGCCGCGCCCGGGCAGGCTTCCCGCTTCCGCAGCCGCCGCGCCCGGTCCCTCGTGGCCGTGGCGAACATGCGAGAATAAAGGGTTTCGTATGTGCACGTGATCTGCCGCGCCTGCGCCGGAGCAGATTGCAAAAACCGGCAAGGCCCTTACATGGATGGGGCCGCGCAGGCAGCCAGCACGGTGGCCTGCAGGGCCCGGCGCCATGCGGGTGGCGGGTGGCGGATTGCGCCCGCGTCGGCAGCATGCCCGGCACGGCCACGACCAGGCGCGTCTTGGGTCGGCATCCCAGGAGTCGGTGCGACACAAGTCATCCAGCAAAAGACAACCCCAGCGAGATCAACATGGATTCTGAAACCAGCAATCAAATCAGCAGCGAGATAGCAGACCTTCGCGCGCGCGTGACCGCGCTCAGGGGGTATCTTTGACTACGATGCCAAGGCCGAGCGGCTGCGCACCGTCAACGCGGCGCTGGCGGACCCGGCGGTCTGGAATGACCCGGACAAGGCGCAGCAGCTGGCCCGGGAAAAAAAGCAGCTTGACGACGTGGTGGGCGTCCTGGACCAGCTCGCGCGCGACCTGGCGGATGGCGCCGATCTGTTCGAGCTGAGCCTGGCCGAGGACGACGACGAAACGCTGCTTGCCATCAAGGCCGACGCCGACCGCGCGCTGCAAACCGTCGAGGCGCTGGAATTCCGGCGCATGTTCAGCCACGAAGCCGATCCGCTCAACTGCTTCATGGACATCCAGGCGGGCGCCGGCGGCACCGAAGCCTGCGACTGGGCGGGCATGCTGCTGCGCCAGTACCTCAAGTACGCCGAGAACAAGGGCTTCAAGACCGACATCCAGGACGAGCAGGCCGGCGAGCAGGCCGGCATCAAGAGCGCCACCGTCCACGTCCAGGGCGAATACGCCTACGGGCTGCTGCGCACGGAAACCGGCGTGCACCGCCTGGTGCGCAAGTCGCCGTTTGACTCCAGCGGCGGCCGCCACACCAGCTTTGCCAGCGTCTTTGTCTATCCCGAGGTCGACGACTCCATAGAAATAGACATCAACCCGGCCGACGTGCGCACCGACACCTACCGCGCCAGCGGCGCCGGCGGCCAGCACGTCAACAAGACCAGCTCGGCCGTGCGCCTGACGCACATCCCCACCGGCATTGTCGTGCAGTGCCAGGACAGCCGCAGCCAGCACGCCAACCGCGACGTGGCCTGGCGCCACCTGCGCTCGCGCCTGTACGACCTGGAACTGAAAAACCGCATGGCCGAGCAGCAGAAGCTGGAGGACAGCAAGGACGACGTGGGCTGGGGCCACCAGATCCGCAGCTACGTGCTCGACAGCAGCCGCATCAAGGACTTGCGCACCGGTGTTGAAATCAGCAACACGCAAAAGGTCCTGGACGGCGACCTGGATCCGTTCATAGAAGCCAGCTTGAAACAGGGCGTCTGACGATCTATCTGAAGAACAGGCCGGCGCCGCCGTACCAGCGCGCGCAGGCAACAAGGATTTGCAATGCGAGAAGGAAGAACAAGCGTGACGCGCCGCGTCGACTACACGCCGCCGGCCTACTGGATAGACACCGTTGACCTCACCATGGACCTGGCGCCGGGCACCACGCGCGTGCTCAACACCATGCGCGTGCGCCGCAACCCGGACGTGCCGCCGCAGCCGCTGCGCCTTGACGGCGACGAGCTGAATCTGTCGCGCGTGCAACTCAATGGCCAGGGCTGCTCGTTCCGCATGGACGGCGACACGCTGGTCATAGACGGCACGCCCGAGGGCAACGAGCCCTTCGAGCTGGAAGTGTTCAACACCTGCGCACCGGAGAAAAACACCAGGCTCATGGGCCTGTTCATGAGCGGCGGCGACTTCTTCACCCAATGCGAGTCCGAGGGCTTTCGCCGCATCACCTACTTCCTGGACCGGCCCGACGTCATGGCCACGTACACCGTGACATTGCGCGCCGACAAGCAGCGCTGGCCGGTGCTGCTGTCCAACGGCAACCTCGTCGACGAAGGCGACCTGGACGGCGGCCGCCACTACGCCAGGTGGCACGACCCGTTCAAGAAACCCAGCTACCTCTTTGCCGTGGTCGCCGGCCGCCTGGTGGCGCGCGAGCAGCGCATCACCAGCCGCGACGGCAAGCCGCACCTGCTGCAGATGTATGTGCGCCCGGGCGACCTGGACCAGACCGGGCACGCCATGAACGCGCTCATGCACGCCGTTGCCTGGGACGAGGCGCGCTTTGGCCGGCACCTGGACCTTCAGCGCTTTGCCGTGGTCGCCACCAGCGACTTCAACTTTGGCGCCATGGAAAACAAGGGCCTGAACATCTTCAACACCAAGTACGTGCTGGCCAAGCCGTCCACCGCCACCGATACCGACTACGAGAACATAGAAGGGGTCATCGGCCACGAGTACTTCCACAACTGGACCGGCAACCGCATTACCTGCCGCGACTGGTTCCAGCTGTCGCTGAAAGAAGGCCTGACGGTCTTTCGCGACCAGGAATTCTCCATGGACATGGCCGGCAGCGCCAGCGCGCGCGCCGTGCGCCGCATCCGCGACGTCAACGTGCTGCGCACCGTCCAGTTTGCCGAAGACGCCGGCCCCATGGCGCATCCGGTGCGCCCGGACGAATACCTGGAAGTCACCAACTTCTACACCACCACCATCTATGAAAAAGGCGCCGAGGTGGTGCGCATGATCCACACCCTGCTCGGCCGCGACGGCTTCCGCAAGGGGCTGGACCTGTATTTTGAGCGTCACGACGGCCAGGCAGTCACCTGCGACGACTTTGCGCAGGCCATGGCCGACGCCAACCCGGACAGCCTGCTGGCGAAAAAGCTGGAGCAGTACAAGCGCTGGTACAGCCAGTCCGGGACGCCGGTGGTCACGGCCGAGGGCAGCTACGACGCAGGCGCGCAAGCGTACACGCTCAAGCTGGCGCAAAGCTGCCCGCCCACGCCGGGTCAGCCGAACAAGCAACCCTTTGTCATCCCCGTGCGGCTGGGGCTGGTTGGCGCCGGCGGCCGGGACCTGCCGCTGCAGGCGGAGGACGGCAGCGCGCTGGACGGCGACGTCGTCGTCCTGAGCGAGCCCGAGCTGACGCTGCGCTTCACCGGGGTGGCCGCCGAGCCCGTGCCGTCGCTGCTGCGCGGGTTCTCGGCTCCGGTCAAGCTGCGCCTTGACTACAGCCGCGAGCAGCTCCTGCACCTGCTGGCATGCGACAGCGACCCCTTCAACCGCTGGGAGGCCGGACAGCAACTGACGCTGCGCGCCGCGCTGGTGCGCCTTGCCGCGGACACCGATCCGGACGAGCCGGCCCCGCTGGATGCATCGCACGTCGATGCGCTGCGCGGCGTGTTGCAGCAGCCGGACCTGGACGACGCATTCAAGGCGCTGGTGCTCACGCTGCCGTCAGAAAACTACATCGCCGAGCAGCTTGAGCAGGTCGATCCGCCGCGCATCCATGCCCTGCGCGAGGCCATGCAGCAGCAGCTGGCGCGCGAGCTGGCCAGCAACTGGGAGCAGGCCTGGCAACGGTGCCAGGACACCGGCGCGTACAGCCCTGATCCGCTCTCCGGCGGCAAGCGCGCACTGGCCGGACTGGCGCTGCACATGCTGTGCCGCAACGCCACCGCCGCCGGCGACCCCGTCTGGCCGGGCAAGGCGTACCAGCGCGTCAAGGATGCCGGCAACATGACCGACCGCATCAACGCACTGAGCGCGCTGCTGGCCTGCCACCACGAGCTGGCCGACAAGGCACTGGCACATTTCCACGACCTGTACCAAACGGAAGCGCTGGCGCTGGACAAGTGGTTCACGCTGCAGGGCGCCGCGCCCGATCGCGACGGCAGCGCGCTGTCCGCCGTGAGGAAGCTGATGGCGCACCCGGACTTCACGCTGCGCAACCCCAACCGCGCGCGCAGCCTCCTTTTCAGCTACTGCCAGGGCAACCCGGGCGGCTTCCACCGCCGCGATGCCGCAGGCTACGCGTTCTGGGCCGAGCAGGTGGCCGCGCTGGACCCCATCAACCCGCAGGTTGCCGCAAGGCTGGCTCGCGCCCTGGACAGCTGGGGCCGCCTGGCCGCGCCGTACCGGAGCCTGGCGCAGGAAGCGCTGCAACGCGTGGCCGCGCAGCCGGGCCTGTCCGACGACGTGCGCGAAGTGGTCGGCCGCATGCTGGCACCTGCCGTGGATGCTGCCGCCAGCAGGGAAGATGCCGCAGCCGGCAGCGCTGACAACGGGGACGCCAGGGCATGACACACGCAGTGACGCTGGCGCATTATCTGGCGCGCATCGAGCGGCAACACGGCTGCGCACCGCTGCCGCTGCAGCAGCTTCTGATGCAGGTGGCCGGCGCCTGCCAGGCCATTGCCGCGCAGGTGGACGCAGGCGCGCTGGCCGGTGTCCTGGGCGCGGCCGGCAGCGAGAACGTCCAGGGCGAAGAGCAGAAGAAGCTGGACCTCATCGCCAACGAGACATTCATCGCACACTGCCATTGGGGCGGCCAGCTCGCCGCCATGGCCAGCGAGGAGATGGAGACGCCCTACCCCATTCCCGCCCAATACCCGCGCGGCGACCACCTGCTGCTGTTTGACCCGCTGGACGGATCCAGCAACATAGACGTCAACGTCAGCATAGGCACCATCTTCAGCCTGCTGAAAATGCCGGACGGCCGCAGCAGCGTGAGCGCCACCGAAGAGGACTTCCTGCAGCCCGGTCGCCGGCAGCTGGCTGCCGGCTACTGCATCTACGGCCCGCAAACAACGCTGGTGCTGACGCTGGGCCACGGCGTATCCGTTTTCACGCTGGACCGGCCGCAGGGCGCGTTCATCCTCACGCGCGACCAGCTGCGCATACCGCGCCAAACCGCCGAATTTGCCATCAACATGAGCAACGCGCGGCACTGGGCCGCGCCCGTGCGCCGCTACATAGACGAGTGCCTGGCCGGAAGCCAGGGGCCCCGTGGCAAGGACTTCAACATGCGCTGGATCGCCAGCATGGTCGCCGACGTGCACCGCATCCTCTGCCGCGGCGGCATCTTCATGTACCCCTGGGACCAGCGCGAACCGGAGCGCCCGGGCAAGCTGCGCCTCATGTACGAGGCCAGCCCCATGGCCTGGCTCGTCGAGCAGGCTGGCGGCGCCGCCACCAACGGGAACCAGCCCATCCTGGACATCGTGCCCGCGCAACTGCACGAGCGCGTCAGCGTCATCCTGGGCAGCCGCGACGAAGTGACCCGCGTGACCGGCTACCACGCCCAGGATGCGTCGCCGCGCTGAGCGGCGCACGCTCCCATCCATTCCCTGATACGGCACGCTCCCCGCGCGCACCTGCCTGAACCATGGCCGCTTTCGACGAAGTTCAAGTTCTCTCCGTTCACCACTGGACCGACCGGCTGTTCAGCTTCACCACGACGCGCAGTCCCAGCCTGCGCTTCTCCAACGGCCACTTCACGCTCATCGGGCTGAACATAGACGGCAAGCGGGTGGTCCGCGCGTACTCCATCGTCAGCCCCAACCACCAGGAAACACTGGAATTCCTCAGCATCAAGGTGCCCGACGGGCCGCTCACCAGCCACCTGCAGCACATCCAGCCCGGCGACACCATCATTGCCGGCCACCGCCCCACCGGTACGCTGCTCATCGACTACCTGCTGCCGGGCAAGCGCCTGTACCTGTTCGCCACCGGCACCGGCATTGCGCCGTTCATGGCCATCATCCGCGACCCGGAGACCTACGAGAGCTTCGAGGAGGTGGTGCTGGTGCACGGCTGCCGGCTGGTGGGCGAGCTGGCGTACCGCCAATACATCATCGAGCAGCTGCCGCAGGAAGAATACATAGGTCCCATGGCCGCGGCCCAGCTCAGGTACCACCCCACCGTGACCCGCGAGACGTTCCGGACACAGGGACGCATCCCGGCGCTGATCGGCAGCGGCCGCATGGCCGCGGACCTGGCCCTGCCGCCGCTGGATCCGGAAACCGACCGCGCCATGATCTGTGGCGGTCCGTACATGCTCAAGTCGGTGAAGCAGGTCCTGCTGGACCGGGGCTTCAAGGAAGGCAGCGCAGCGCGCCCGGGCGACTTTGTCGTCGAGCGCGCTTTTGCAGACCAGTGAGCGGCAACCCGACCGCCGCTCCGCCCGCCGCGCGAGACGTGGCCCGGCACAACCGCTAAACTGGGAACCATGCGCACCTTCAACGACGAAAGTGGCCGCCGCTGGCAGGCGGCCCTGCTGGAAGCCTCCTACGGCAACATCCTGCTTACCTTCAACCCATTTGACGGCAACAACGTCAACCAGGTGCAGATGGATGCTGATACCCTGATCGAGGCTGGGCAAATGCTGCGCGCGTTCGATGAAGCGCAGTTGCAGGCGCTGCTGGCCCGATCCCGCCCCTGGGACGAGACGGCGGGGATTTTCACGCCCAGCGCGTAACCCGCGCGAGCGCGACCACCATGCAGAACGGCAGCGCACCCACGGCTTGCGCTCCCGGCCGCAGGGCGCGCGGCCCATCCTCGGAGCTCAATTGCTGGCCGGATCATGCCCGCCGGTCTGCACAACCGCAAATCAAAACCCACCGCGCTCGCTGATGAACCACATGAGTCGCAAGCCCACCAGCGAACTGAGCAGAAGCAGCAGCACGAGTGCGTGGTAGCCAACAAGCAGCGCGCTTTTCCGCGCGCCACGAACCGACCACGCAAACCAGAGCATGGCCAGCCCATAAGGCACCGTTGCAGCAGCGACGAGGGCAAATTTCACGCACAGCGTCCCCACCATGACGCCCGCGTGTCCGGCGTTGAGCAAGAACCATTGTCCCCATACGGTGCCTCGCGTCGGCGTTTGCGGGCGCAGGCGCGCCTGGCCGGCACCCAGCACGTACTGGCCCACCCCGACGACAAGGATCAGGTACGACATGGCCCAGACCAGTTGCTGGCTGTGCCGTCGCGCCAAGGCGGCTCCCAGCACCCCAGCGGCGATGATGGCCGCGACGCCGAGAGCGGCAAAGGGCTCGGCCGTCTTGTGCACGATGCCCCGGCGCGGATCAGCAGCGCATGCTTGTCGACGCTGCGTCGCGGATGCCCTGCAGCACGGCGCCAACAGCGTCGCCCAGGCCCACGTTGTTGTGCTCCAGAACGCGCTCGGCGCGGTAGCTTGAGCGCACCAGCGGTCCCGAAACAGCTTCCAGGAAGCCCTTGTCCAACGCCAGCTCGCGATAGCGTGCGAACGCCTCGGGCGTAACAAAGCGCCGAACCGGCAGGTGATTCTTGGTCGGGCGCATGTACTGGCCCAGCGTCACCACGTCCACGTGTGCCGCGCGCATGTCGTCCAGCGCCTGCTCTATTTCCGCGTCGGTCTCGCCCAGCCCCAGCATGAGGCTGGTCTTGGTGATGGTCTGCGGCGCGTGCCGCTTGGCAAACCTGAGCACGTCCAGCGTCTGCTCGTAGCCCGCACGCGGGTCGCGCACCGGGTGCGTCAGACGCCGCACCGTCTCCAGGTTCTGCGCGTAGGTGGCCAGCCCGGCGTCCAGAACCTCGGCCACCAGTTCATGCCGGCCCTGGAAGTCCGGCGTCAGCGCTTCCACCGCCGTATCGGGCATGCGCCCGTGAATGGCGCGTATGCACGCCGCGTAGTGGCCGGCGCCCAGGTCCGGCAGGTCGTCGCGGTCCACCGAGGTCAGCACCACGTATTTCAGCCCCATCAGGTACACGGCCTCGGCCACGTTGGCCGGCTCGTCCTTGTCCAGCCAGCCCTGGGGGTTGCCGGTGTTGACCGAGCAGAACCTGCAAGCGCGCGTGCACACCGAACCCATCAGCATGAGCGTGGCCGTGCCCCGACCCCAGCACTCGGCAATGTTGGGGCACTTGGACTCGGCACATACCGTCGAGAGCCTGTGGCTCTTGACGATGTCCATGATTTCCTGATACCTGGCGCCGGCAGGCACGCGCACGCGCAGCCACGCCGGCTTCTTGCCCACGTCGGGCACCTGGCTGAGCGCATTGGGTTTGATGCCGTCCAGAATGGCACGCGTGCCCTGCGGCGACACGAATTTGGCGCCAGGCGCGAGGCGCGTGCGCTTGCTGCCGAGGATGCGTTCTGTCATGGATGGCCGTTCCTGTAGCAAAGAAGTCCCGCGTTCATTCTATAGTTGCACCAAACTCCCCTGCAGCCCGCCGAAATACACCGGATTGCGTGTCACACACAGCCGCCTGCGCATCGCGTTGCCGCCACGGTGCGCGCCGGGACCGGGAGGCGCATCTGTCTCACTGCGCAGCCAGGGGCTCGATGTTTGCAAGCTCATCCTTTATCGACCGGCGCGCAATGTCCGCATCGTATTGACTCTGCAAATTCAACCAGAAACCCTCGCTGGTGCCGAAAAACCGCGCCAGCCGCAGTGCCGTGTCCGCCGTGATCGCCCGCCCGTGGCGAACAATCGCCGTCACGCGCGTTTGCGGTATGCGAAGCGCCTGCGCCAGCCGATACTGGCTCAGCCCCATCGGTTGTAAAAACTCGGTCAGCAAGATCTCCCCGGGTGTGGGCAGTTGCAAGTCATCGTCACGCATTGTCCTGTCCTTTTTTCAACCTAGATTCCGCGGTTGGATGCGCCTGAGCGTGCTGCGATGGGCGTGTCAGGCAAGACGCGACAACGCCGCAGACTACTGTCTGCAAGGCGGAGCAACGCAGCATGGCGCGGCCAGCGCTGTGCGATCAGGCGCATAGCGTCTTCACCGGATTGGCGAATATTGAAAAACGCAAAACTCAAACAATAACAAGTAGATGCCAAAGAAAACAAGCGGTCAACTGCGGAATCTAGGTTCAATGGTGGTAATCCACGATCTCGACTTCCGCAGGCCCCTGCGGGGTCCACACAAAGCACACGCGCCACTGCGCATTCACGCGAATGCTGTATTGTCCCGCGCGGTCGCCATGCAAAGCCTCCAGGCGGTTGCCAGGTGGCATGCGCAAATCCTGCAAATCCACTGCGGCATGCATCAGGCGCAGCTTGCGCAGCGCCACTGCTTCAATCCCTCGCCAGCGCCGTGTGCGCTGCAACCTGAAGAGGGCCTCGGTTTCACGACAGCGGAAGGATTGGAGGGCCACGCGTCAATACTAACGCGATGCGGAAGTATTGTAAAGCATCCAACCAAAAATCGCAGGCTGGGACACCAGCAACGTGGCGATCGTTGCGCTGCACAAAGGGGCGTCCTCCCTGCTCCGTAGCCAGAGGCTGCTTCTGTTCGTGCTGTCCAAAGGTGCGCAGGCACCTTCACGCTTTCTTTTTCCTCAGCCAGATCAGGCGCATGACGGAGGACCTCGCTGACGCTTCGATGAGGTTGAGCGTATTGCGTTGAGCGTAGAGCGTGGCGGATGATGGACGTCAGATGACAGATGACCTCGCTGGCGCTTCGATGACCGCGCCGCTGCGCGGCGGCAATGACTGCGGCTGCGCCGCCATGATTCATCATGAGCCGCCGCAGGCGGCTTTCATCAAAGGCCCGCAAGGGCCGGGATCATCGGTCATCCGGCGGGAAATCGCGGCGAGGGCGCCAGGAGAGGTTGAGCGGATTGCGTTGAGCGTTTTGCGTGGCGTATGACGGATGACCTCGCTGACGCATCGATGATTGCGGCTGTGCCGCGATGATGGGAGGTTGAGCGTCGAACGCTGGACGGCTTACTCGCTGGACGGCCAACGGTCTTCTGTGGAGACCAGCCCTCTGGCCGATAGAGGGATTGATGAGGCGCAGCGATTGTTTTTGGGCCAGATCGCGGGCGGCGGGGGTGCGAAGAGAGATTGAGCGTTTTGCGTGGCGCAGGACATCATCCCACCATCCTCCCCTCCCCGCTCAAGAACGCCACCCGCACCGCCTGCCCCGGATGCAGGGCCTGCACCGCAGCACGGTAGCGCTGCAGTTGCTGCTGCAGGTCGACGCTCCGCTCCGGATGCGCCGCGCTCTTGTAGTCCAGCACCCACCAGGCTTCGGGTCCGTGCGCGCCAGCGCGACGATGCACGAGGCGGTCCATGCGCAGGAGCTCGCCATCGTGGATGATTTCCACCTCGTTGAAGGCCTCCAGCACCTCATCGGCGGACCAGGCCCAGGCGCCCTCGCCCTGCAGGATGGTGCGCGCCATGGTGATGGCGCGTTTTGCGCTGGTGTCGTCCAATGCAAAGCGGTGGCCGAGCTGCTGCTCGCGTACGGCGCGCCATCCCGATTCGGTCTCGGTGGCGTGCGCCAGCAGCAAATG
>JALOAS010000057.1 GCA_023228705.1 Ottowia sp.
ATCGGCCACGCCGAAGTCCTCGGCCAGCGTCGTGGTGTGCCACCAGCGCGTGGTGGCCAGCTTGGTCTGTGGCGAGACGATGCGCGCGGCCACCATGGCCAGCACCCGCTCGCGCTCGGGCGATGCCCTGGAGCCCAGCAGAGAGGCGAAGTCCAGGCGCTGCATCGCCAGCGCGACGGCCTGCACGTGACCGTGCGGGCGCGAGCGCGTCATCTCGAAGGCTTGCGCCAGCGGCACGAAGGCCTCGCCGGCCAGCGAACGCCGGATGATCTCGATCAGGTGCTCGGGCAGGTGCGAGAGGTTGCCCAAGGTGACGTTCTTGACCGTGCCGCCCTCGCGGTAGCTGCGCCGCAGCAGGTGCGTGCGATAGACACGATCCTTGTATTTGCGAGTCGTGGTGACGACGTGTGCGGCGCCGGTGCGTGTAGCCATATGTCGACGATATACGGGAACATCTGAATTGTCAAGTTCTTTTAGTGACTACAAGACAGCCCCAGGAAAAGCCGCAAAAGCGGCTCAATTCCTAGAATTATCAGCTGCTTGCACCGTGCATCTGACTACGTGACGCTGGGAACTTCAGCCTAGAATCCGCAGTTGACCGCTTATTTTCTTTGACAACTATTTGTTATTGCTCGAAGTTTTGCGTTTTTCAATGAGCACCCATCAGGTGAAGACGCTATGCGCCTGATCGCACAGCACTGGACGCGCCATGCTGCGTTGCTCCGCCTTGCAGACAGTAGTCTGCGGCGTTGTCGCGTCTTGCCTGACACGCCCATCGCTGCACGCTCAGGCGCATCCTACTGCGGAATCTAGGATTATGGTTCCGGCAGCCGCGGTGCATGGGGTCGGGGGTCATCGTGCCAGCCCATGATGCTGCCGGGCTGCCCGAAAACCCGAGCTGCCCCGCATCTGCGCGGTGTGGGACGGGACGCAAGGCTACTGCAGCTGCTGCGCGAGTTCGTCCAGCCAGGCCAGCAGCTGGGCGATAACCTGGTCGCTGGCCTCGGCAAGCGCCTCAACCCCGCCGGCCGCGTCGGGCGTGGGCGCCGGGCGGCGCGCGACAAGGGTGCGCTGCCCCAGCACGCGGCCCTGCGCTGGCGCCACCGCCAGTGCGCGGATGCGCACGATGCCCTCGCTGGCCTGGGGTGTTGCAAAAAGCTGGGCAAATTCTTCCAGGTCCACCTGCAGCTGCACCCGCTCCAGCCCGGTGCCTGAATCGACCAGCGGATACGTGCCGGCCAGCACCGCGCGCAGCCGTTGCTCAAACAGCTGCGGCGGCGCCATCAGCCAGCGCGCGCGCGAATACGGCTGCAGCTGCCGGTCGGAGCCGGCGTACAGGAGCCGGTACAGGATGCGCGTGCTGTCTATGGCGCTGGGCGCCTGCACCGCGTTCAGCGCCAGCGGCAGGCTGCGCACCGGGCGCGCGTCGCGCAGCGCGGGCAACGGCCCCAGGTCCCAGGGCTCGGCCCGCACCGGCTTGTCCGGCAGCGGCAGCGCGCAGCCGGCCAGCAGCGAAGCGCCGGCCAGCAGGAGCCCGCGCCGGGGCCAGGAGGGTGCGCGGGGGTCGGTCATGGCGTATCCATTGGCGTGCTGCGCTGCCCGGGCGAGGTCGGCGGCTCAAAACCGGGCTCGCCCGGTCCGGGCGGGATGCCGCCCTGGCCAAAGAGCAGCACCTGCGGGTTTTCACTCAGCGTATCGGTGAGCCGGTCCAGGCGGCGGATGGTGCGACTGGCATCGCGCGTCAGGCCCTGGATGCGCGGCAGCGTGGTTTGCATCACCGTGCCGGCGCCTTCGTCCAGGCGTTCGAGCAGGCCCCCCTCGCCAGTCACCTGCACCAGCCCCTGCTGCGCGCTGCCAACCAGCTTGTCCACCCCGGCCACGACACCGCGCACCTCCTCGGTGGCCGCGCCCAGCTGCTCCAGCGTCTGCGTCGCCTGCTGCACCAGCGCCGGCAGGTCCATGCGCTCGGGGTCCAGCTGCCTGTTGAGCAAGTCTTGCGCATCCTGCATCAGGCTGTTGATGTTGCGCGTCGCGTCGGCCAGTCCGGTCAGCGCCTGCGCCAGCGCCGCCCGGTTCTCCGGGCCCAGCACCGCGTTGAGCGCCTCCACGGTCTGGTCCACCTTGAGCAGCAGCTCGTCGGCCCGATTGCCCAGTTGGCCCAGCGCGCCCTGCTTGAGCGGGATTCGCGGCACGCCGTGCGGTCCGGGCTCAAGCGGGCCGGCTTGGCCGCCGTGGTCGTCCAGCTGCACGAAGGACAGCCCGGTAATACCCTGCAGCGCCAGCGTGGCGTACGTCGCCTGCGTCACCGGCGCCTTCTCGTCTATGGCCAGCTTGACCAGCACGCGGCTGCGGTGATCCGGGTCAAAGCCAATGGCGGTGACCTTGCCCACCGACACGCCCTTGTAGCGCACGGGTGCCTGCTCCTGCAGCCCGGTGACGGCCTCCGTGCTGACCATCTCGTAGGGCCGCGTATTGGCCGTATCGCGCAGCAGCCACATGGCCAGCAGCACCAGCAAGCCGGCCACCATCACGACAAACAGGCCGGCCGCCAAGGCATGGGCTTTGTTTTGCATGGCTCTATTGTCCCTGTTTCGGGGCCGGACCGGCGGGCGCCTGCACGCCGGTCAGCTCCATCGCGCGCCGGCCGCGCGGGCCCAGGAAGAACTGCTGCACGAACGGGTGCTCAAACGCCAGCACCTCGGGCACCGGCGCCACGATGACGATGCGCTGCTCGGCCAGCACGGCAACCCGCGTGGCCACGGCAAACAGCGTCTCCAGGTCGTGCGTGACCATGACCACGGTCAGCCCCAGCTGCCGGTGCAGCGTTTGCAGCAGGCCGACAAAGGCATCCGCGCTGCCGGGGTCCAGCCCGGCCGTGGGCTCGTCCAGCATGAGCAGCGGCGGGTCCATGATGAGCGCGCGCGCCAGCGCCACGCGCTTGACCATGCCGCCGGAAAGTTCCGACGGCATCTTGTCGGCATCGTCGGGCGCCAGCCCCACCATTTGCAGCTTGAGCAGCGCCGCCTCGCGCTGCAGGGCCGCGGGCAGGCCGCCCATTTCACGCAGCGGGAATGCAATGTTCTCCAGCACGCTGAACGCCGAGAACAGCGCGCCCTGCTGGAACAGCATGCCCACGCGCGCTGCGGCACCGGGACCGGACAGCGCGGCCACTGGCCGCCCCAGGACCTGAATGCTGCCGCGCGCCGGCGTGTCCAGTCCCAGCATGTTGCGCAGCAGCACGGTTTTGCCGCTGCCCGAGCCGCCCACCAGCGTCAGCAGCTCGCCGCGGCGCACGGTCAGGTCCAGGTCCTTGTGCACGACCACCTCGCCGCCACCCGGTTTGGGGAAGATGCTCCACAGGCCGCGCACCTCTATGGCCGCTTCCTGCTCGCGCGCCGCCTGAGCCATCACAGCCCCACGCTCTTGAAGACCACGGCAAACAGCGCGTCCAGCAGGATGACCGCGGTGATGGACGTGACCACCGACGCGGTCGTACCCTGGCCCAGGCTTTCGGTGTTGGGCTGAACGCGCAGTCCGAAATGACAGCCTATGAGCGCGATGAAGACGCCAAAAACCGCCGACTTGCCCACCGCCAGCATCAGGTTGGCCACGGGCACCACGCGCGGCAGCGCCTCCAGGAAATAGCCGGTGCCGATGCCCAGCGTGATGTTGGCGGCCAGGATGCCGCCTATGAGCGCGGCCACCGTGGTCCAGACCGCGATCAGCGGCATGACGATGGCCAGCGCCAGCGCGCGCGGCAGCACCAGCCGGAATCCCAGCGGAATCCCCAGCACGCGCATGGCGTCCAGTTCCTCGGTCACGCGCATGACGCCAATCTGCGCCGTGATGGTGGAGCCGGAGCGGCCGGCAATCAGCACCGCCGCCAGCAGCGGGCCGAGCTCGCGGATCAGCGTCAGCCCCAGGATGTTGACGATGAAGGTCTCGGCGCCAAACTGCCGCAGCACGGAGCTCATCAGATACGCCAGCACGACGCCGATCAGGAAGCCCACCAGCGCCGTGATCGCCAGCGCCTGCGCGCCTATGTTGTACAGGTGCCCGGAAAAATCGCGCCAGGGGCCGCGTGCCGGCCGCGCCAGCAGCTGCAGCAGGTCCAGCAGCAGCTGGCCGGTCAGCGCGGTGAAGTCGCGCATCTGCCCCAGCACGGCCACGATGTGGGCGCCCAGGCTGTCCAATGCCTGTGCTGCGCTGGCGCGCCGGCGCTCGGGCGCCTGCTCCGGCGCGGCAGCCACGCGGCCGATCAGCGCACGCCGTTCCGCGTCGGATATCGAGACGCGCTGGGGCCATTGACGGCCCCAGTGGCGCCACAGGACCAGCGCGCCCACGTGGTCCAGCTCGGCCAGCGCGTTCAGGTCCCAGGCCGCGTCTGGCGCCACGTCGGCCAGCGCCTTGCCAAGCTGGCGCCATGCGCGCCGGGACGCCAGGTGGCCCGCCGTCCAGCGCCCGCGCGGCACGGCGCGCACGCCATCAGCGGCCTGCTCGACAAGGATCCATGACTGCTTCGATCGCACGGGCAATGTGTTTCGCGAGGTGCTGAGAGCGCCCGGGCTGCATCCTGCCTGTCGCACCAGCGATTCCGCCACCAAAAGCTGTTCATGTTAGCGTAATGCCTGCCCTGCGCTGCTGTTTGGTTACGAAGTTTTCGGCGTTTTTCTTGAAACCGCGCCAGTTCTCATTAAGATAAGCAGGCTTGACACCCTGCGTGCCGTACGCATCGGCACGCCACATCCGCACGGACGCGTCCGCAAGGACGGCACGTCACGGCAACCCCACTGGAGGACATATGGCACTGCAAGGACCTTTTTTTGGAAAACGCGATGGCAGCGGACTGACGCCCAGCCCGGCCCCGACCGGACCCAAGCCCGCTGGCGGCACCAGCGCACTGGGTTCGGCAGGCGCCAGCGCCCAGCCGTTCTCGCCGCCCGGTGTCGCGCCGGCCACCCCGGCGCAGCCAACCGGCACCACGCCCGACCAGAACGCCGCCACGCTGACCGTGGGCCGCAACATCAAGCTCAAGGGCGTTGAGATCACCGACTGCGACACGCTGGTGGTCGAGGGCCAGGTCGAGGCCACGATGAAATCCCGCGTCGTGCAGATCACCGACAGCGGCTCGTTCAAGGGCTCGGTCGAGGTCAAGATCGCCGAAGTCCACGGCGCGTTTGACGGCGACCTCACCGCCACCGACAAGCTGGTCATATTTGCCAGCGGCCAGGTCACCGGCAAGATCAAGTACGGCAAGATCGTCATCGAGGAAGGCGGCCAGATCTCCGGCGAGATCCAATCCACCGGCGCGGCCAAGAGCAGCAGCACAAGCTCCGGCAGCACCGGCAGCACCGGCAGCACCGGCAGCACCGGCAGCACCGGCAGCACCAGTACGAGCACCAGCAAAGTGGCGGCCAGCTGACGCCTGCTCCGGCGCGGCGGCAGCCGCGTTGGGGAGCCAGCCAGCCGCAGCAACGGGATCTGGCGCCAGCACGGTGCAGAATAGACGGTTGAGGAGGCAGCGGACCGGCGCTTGGCGCCGCTGCAAATCCGGGTTGGAGTCGGGAAGGCCCGACCGTCTTTGAAAACAAGGATCACACCGTGAGTGACGACAAGTACGACCGCGACCTGCACAAGCGCGACGCCAACTATTTCCCCCTCACGCCACTGACCGGGCTCAAGCGCACGGCCTGGGTCTACCCGGACAAGGTGGGCGTCATCGACGACGACGCCAGCTTCACCTACGCGCAGCTCTACGCGCGCTGCCGGCGCATGGCCAGCGCGCTGCAGCAGCTCGGCATCCGGCGCATGGACACCGTGGCCGCGCTGTGCTTCAACGGCCACGAGATGCTGGAGTGCCATTACTCCGTCCCCATGGCCGGCGCCGTGCTCAACGCGCTGAACATCCGCCTGGACGCCAAGTCCATCCGCTTCATCCTGGAGCACGGCGAAGCACGCGCGCTCATCTACGACACCGAATTCGAAGCACTGGTGCGTGAAGCACTGCAGGGGCTGGAACAGCCGCCGACGTTGATCGCCGTCAACCGCACGCAGGCCGCCGAACTGGACGCGCACGACTACGAGGCGCTGCTGGCCTCGGGCGACGCCCACTTTGACTGGCAGCCGCCGCAGGACGAGTGGGACGCGATCTCGCTGTGCTACACCTCGGGCACCACCGGCAACCCCAAGGGCGTGGTCTACCACCACCGCGGCGCATATTTGTCCTCACTGGGCAACGCCATGGGATTCAACATGACGCCCGACACCGTCTACCTGTGGACGCTGCCCATGTTCCACTGCAACGGCTGGTGCTACACGTGGGCGATCACCACCGTGGGCGGAACGCACGTGTGCCTGCGCAAGGTGCGCAGCGACGACATCCTGCAAAAGATCCGCGCGCACGGCGTCACGCACGCCTGCGGCGCGCCGGTGGTGCTCAACGCGCTGCTCGACGATTTCAGCCGCCAGGGCATCCGGCTTGACCCGCCCGTGCACTTTGCACTGGGTGGCGCGGCGCCGCCCAACGCGGTCATCGCCAAGTCCGGCAGCGTGGGATTTGAGATCACGCACCTGTACGGCCTCACCGAGAGCTACGGCCCGGCCACCGTCTGCGTCTGGCAGCAGGATTGGGCCGGCCTGGACAACAACGCGCTGGCCGCCCAGATGGCGCGCCAGGGCGTGGGCCTGTACGCGATGGACGACGTGCAGGTGCTCGACCAGCGGTCGGGCGAGCTGGTCCCGGCCGATGCGCAAACGCTGGGCGAGGTGGTGCTGCGCGGCAACACGCTGATGAAGGGCTACCTCAAGAACCCGGACGCCACCGGGCAGGCGCTGCGCGACGGCTGGTTCCACACTGGCGACCTGGGCGTCATGTACCCGGACGGCTACGTCGAGGTGAAGGACCGGGCCAAGGACATCATCATCTCCGGCGGCGAGAACATCTCCAGCAAGGAAGTGGAAGACGTACTGTACAGTCACCCGGCGGTGCTGGAGGCAGCGGTTGTGGCACGCCCCGACGAGCGCTGGGGCGAGGTGCCCTGCGCCTTTGTCACGCTGCGCGAGGGGGCGGACCCGCTCAGCGAGGAAGAGCTCATCGCGTTTTGCCGGGTCGAGATGGCGGCGTTCAAGATCCCCAAGCACGTGGTGTTCGGGCCGCTGCCCAAGACCTCCACCGGCAAGATACGCAAGAACGAGCTGCGCGAGCAGGCGCGCAGCGGGGCCGCAGAACCCGGCTGATTTTTCGCCGAAAGGACTGCAAACATCCGGATTTTGCAGTATCTTTGCGAAAATGCGGGGCATGGGCAGCTGCAATGCAGCCGCACCAAGCTGCCAGAGGCAGGAACAACAAGAGCCGCGCAATGCGCAAACGTCAATTCAGGAGACAGGCATGACATCTTTTTCATGGAAAACCGCGCTGGGCACGGCACTGGCCGGCGCCGCACTGGTGGCCAGCAGCCCGGCGCTGGCTGAACAGCCCATCAAGATAGGCGGCATCTACCTCATGTCCGGCAGCGCCGCGACCTACGGCGAATTTGCCAAGCAGGGCGCCACGCTGGCCATAGACGAGGTCAACGCCGACGGCGGCGTGCTCGGCCGCCAGCTGGAGCTCAAGCTCGAGGACGGCCAGGGCAAGGTGGCCGTGGCCATACAGGCTGCGCGCAAGCTGGTCTACCAGGACAAGGTCGACCTGCTCATGGGCATAGACAGCTCCGGCGTGGCCGAGGGGCTGGTCCCCGTGGTGCCGGAACTGGGCAAGCCGTTCATGATCACG
Source organism: Ottowia sp. (assembly GCA_023228705.1). Classification (GTDB taxonomy): domain Bacteria; phylum Pseudomonadota; class Gammaproteobacteria; order Burkholderiales; family Burkholderiaceae_C; genus Ottowia. The sequence goes on from JALOAS010000057.1 coordinate 7,772, forward strand.
CACGCAGCCACGCCGGCGGCCACCGGCAGGCTGTGCAACAAGTACACGTTCCGCGACGGCACCTACGTGGCGCAGCAGATGGCCGGCGCCGCAGCGGTCGCCGCCGACACCGATGCCGCCAAGTGGACCACCATCGGGCCAGACTACGCGTTTGGCCACCAGACCTGGGAGTACTTCAGCAAGTACCTCAAGGAGCGCAATCCGGACGTGCAGATCATGGACGATGCCGCGGCGTTCCCCAAGTTTGGCGCCGAGGACTTCACCCCCTTCATCTCCAGCGTGATGGCGGCCAAACCCGACGGGGTCATGATCTCGCTGTGGGGCGGCGACCTGGTCAACTTCGTGCGCCAGGCCAGCAAGCTCGGGTTCTTCGAGCAGGGCTTCACCAACATCTACGCCGTGGGCGCAGCCACCGAGGTGCTGACCGCGCTGGGCGAGCAGATGCCAGAGGGCCAGTGGCTGGCCACGCGCTACTGGTACGACGCCTGGGACACGCCCATGAACAAGAAATTCGTGGCCGACTACAAGGCCGCCTGGGGCCATCCGCCCAGCTACAACGCCGAGCAGGCGTACATGGCCATCTACGCGTTCAAGGCCGCCATCGAGAAGGCCGGATCGGTTGACGCCGACAAGGTCATCGCCGCGCTCAAGGGCCTGACCATCCCGGCGCCGTTTGGCGACATGCACTTCCGCGCGGGCGACAACCAGGCGCTGATCGGCCCCACCATCGGCCTCAGCGGCCCCATGCACGAGAGCGACGGCATCCGCACGCTGGTGCAGATCCGCAACTTCGACGGCGCCGACGTCACGCCGCCGGTGGACCCGGACTGCAAGATGTAGTTGCACCTGCCGCGCGCTGGTGCCGGCGGCATCCCGCTGCCCGCGCCAGCGAGCATTTGCACGCAAATCCACCTGCCGCCCCTGATCCCCACGCGTGAACAGCTTCCTGCTCGCCCTGCTCAACAGCCTGGACATCGGGCTGCTGCTGTTCATCATCGCGGTGGGGCTGAACATCGTCTTTGGCGTCCTGGGCGTCATCAACTTTGCGCACGGCGCGCTCTACATGCTGGGCGCGTACCTGGCGTATGCCGGCATCGTCGGCCTGGGCCTGCCGTTCTGGGTCACGCTGCTGCTGGCGCCGCTGGTGGTGGCGCTGCTTGCGGTGGCCATAGACCGCGGCATGCTGCATTTCATCTACGGGCGTGAAATCGCCGACAGCCTGCTGCTCACGTTTGCGCTGCTGCTCATCCTGAACGAGTCCATCCGCCTGATCTGGGGCAACGGCATACACACGGTGGAGCCGCCCTGGCCGCTGCAGGGCACCATTGCCATGCCCGGCGGCCTGCGCTACCCCAGCTACAGCGCGTTCGTGCTGCTGGTGGGCCTGCTCACGCTGCTCGGGCTGTGGCTGCTGTTCAGCCGCACGCGCCTGGGCAAGATCATGCGCGCCGCAGCGCAGGACCCGGAAATGGCACAGACGCTGTGCATCAACACGCGCCGCGTCATCACGGCCACCTTTGCCTTTGGCGCCTGGCTGGCGGCGCTGGGCGGCGTCGTGGCCGCGCCCATGCGCGCCATAGACCCGGGCATGGGCGACAAGATCATCATCGAGAGTTTCATCGTTGTTGTCATCGGCGGCCTGGGCAGCTTCCCCGGCGCGCTGGCCGGCGCGCTGGTGCTGGGGCTCATCCACGGGCTGGGCGGGCGCTACCTGCCGCAGCTGGACCTCATCCTGCCCTTTGTCGGCATGGCGCTGGTCCTGCTGGTCAGGCCGCACGGCCTGATGGGCGCGCGCCGCGTCTGACCCGCCATGAAAAGGCTGGCCACCGCGCTGACGCTCCTGCTGATCCTCGGGTTGCTCGTTGCGCTGCCCCGGATCACGCCGTATTTCTACATCTTCATTGGCACGCAAATCCTGATCATGGGCCTGTTTGCCGCCAGCTTCAACCTGGTGTTCGGCTACACCGGCATGCTCAGTTTTGGCCATGCCGCGTTCTTTGGCACCGGCGCGTACGCCACCGCGCTGCTGCTGCAGGGGCTGCAGTGGCCGCTGCTGGCCTGCCTGCTCGTGTCATTTGTCGCCGGCACGGTGCTGGCGCTGGCCATAGGCGCGCTGTGCGTGCGCCTGGACGAGGTCTACTTTGCCATGCTGACGCTGGCCTTCGGCATGATGGTCTACGGCGTCGCGCACCAGTGGCGCTCGGTCACCGGCGGCAGCGACGGCATCTCCGGGTTCAGCGTCGGCACGCTGGGGCTGGGGATCGACCTGACGCTGGGCAACCCGGCCGTGTACTACTACGTGGTGCTGGCCATCGTCGTGGTGGCCGGCGCGGCACTCTACCGCATCTGCAACTCGTCTTTCGGACTTGTCTTGCAGGCGATCCGGCAAAACCCCGAGCGCGTGGCCTTTTGCGGCCTGAACATCCGCACGTACCGGCTCGCCGCGTTCACCATTGCCGGCGGCTTTGCCGGCCTGGCCGGCGGGCTCATGGCGCCGTTCCTGCACGTGGCCAGCCCGGACCTGGCGCACTGGACCATGTCGGCCGAGCCGGTGCTCATGACCATCCTGGGCGGCAGCGGCTATTTTCTCGGGCCCTTCCTGGGCGCGGCCATCTTCGTGCTGCTGGAAACCTGGATCACCAGCATCACGCAGGCCTGGATGCTGTTCCTGGGCATCATCCTGGCGCTCATGGTCATCTTCTTCCGGCGCGGCGTGCTCGGCACCGCGCTGGTCGCGATCCGGCGCCGGCGGAGTGGCACATCGTGAACGGCCCGCCGCTGCTTGTCGTGGACCGGCTGTGCAAGCGCTTTGGCGGCGTCAGCGCGGTGGCGGACATGGACCTGACGGTGCCCGCCGGCGAGACGCTGGCCATCATCGGCCCCAACGGCGCGGGCAAGACCACGTTCTACAACCTGCTCTCCGGGCGCATGAAGCCCAGCAGCGGCCGCATCACGTTGCGTGGCCGGGACATCACCGGCCTGCCGCCGCACCGCATCAGCCGGCTCGGCGTCTCGCGCTCGTTCCAGATCAACAACATCTTCACCGAAATGACGGTACGCCAGAACGTCGAAGTGGCGGTGACCGCAAAGCAGGGACAGTCCAGGCGCTGGGCCAACCGGGCCAGCGCGAACCGGGTCGTGCAGCAGGAAGCGCAAAGCCTGCTGCAGCAGCTGGGCATCGCGCACCTGGGCGCGCAGCCTGCCGGCACCATCAGCTACGGCGACAAGCGGCTGGTCGAGATTGCCGTGGTCCTGGCCACCCGGCCCGAGCTGGTGCTGCTGGACGAGCCCACCGCCGGCATGACGCCGGAGGAAACCGCGCGCATCATCGCCATGGTGCGCGCGCTCGCGAAAACCGGCCGCTATACCTTCCTGGTCACCGAGCACGACATGCGCGTCGTGTTTGACGTGGCCGACCGCATCCTGGTCATGCACCACGGCCGGGAGCTGGCGCTGGGCCCGCCCGAAGCCATCCGCAGCAACCCCGACGTGCGCCAGGCCTACCTGGGCGACGAAGAAACCGAGCTGGTGCCCGCGTGAGCCTGCTGCAAGTCAAGGACATCCACACGTATTACGGCGACAGCCATGCGCTGCAGGGCGTGTCGCTGCAGCTGCAGGCCGGCGAGACCGTCTGCCTGCTCGGGCGCAACGGCGCCGGCAAGAGCACCACGCTGCGCAGCATCATGGGCCTGACACCGCCACGGCGCGGCCAGGTCCTGTTTGACAATCAGCGCATCTCCGGCCTGCCGGCCTGGCGCATCGCCCGCCTGGGGCTGGGCCTGGTGCCCGAGGACCGGCGCATCTTCAGGGGCCTGACCGTGCGCGAGAACCTGCAGATCAGCGCGTACCGGCGCCCCGGCAGCACGCGCACCTGGACGCTGGAGCGCATCTTTGACGAGTACCCCATGCTGGCCGAACTCGCCAACCAGGACGGCGCCACGCTCTCGGGCGGCCAGCAGCAGATGCTGGCGGTGGCGCGTTCATTGATGAGCCAGCCGCGCCTGCTGCTGCTGGACGAGCCCAACGAGGGCCTGGCGCCGGTCATCGTGCAGCAGATCGGCGCGCTCCTGGACACGCTGGCGCAAACCACCACCATCCTCTTCACCGACCAGAGCGTGCACTTTGCGCTCAGGCATGCGCAGCGCGCGTACATCCTGGAGAAGGGCCGCGTCGTACACCAGGCCGAGAGCCGGGACCTGGCTGGTGACACCGAGACCCAGCAGCGCTACCTGTCGGTGTAACCAGCAGGGGGCAGCCTCAACGGGCTTCCTCAGCACGAGCGAAGAAAAGCAGCGTGCCGGTGTGCGGGCCGATCCGGACCCGATTCAGTTGCGGTACACGGAATCCGGGTCGTGGATCACCCTGCTCGTGCCCACCCCGGCGCCCACGCGCGCACGGCCCACGGGCACGCTGGTCCCCACGCCGGCGCCTGCGGAGACCTGGCCGCGCTGGTTGACGCCCACGCCCGCGCCGACCGGGCCGCGACTCGCCCCCACCCCGGCGCCTGCGGAAACCTGGCCGTGCTGGTTGACGCCCACACCCACGCCAACCGGGCCGTGGCCCGCCCCCACACCCAGGTTGACGTTGCCGCCCGAGCCCACGCCCAGCGAAACACCGGGCGCCAGGGGCACGCCGACGCCTACGCCGGCAGCACAGCCGCCCAGCACGCCAAGCAGCAACAGCTGAACGGCAGCCGCCGCCAAGCGCCTGAACCCTGAATCATGTGCCATCTGCACATGCTACCCGAGAGCGCGAGCATTATCACGATCAATCTCATGTCGTCCGTTGTCGCGATGCCAGTCACGTTGGGCGTTGGGCGTTGGGCGTTGGGCGTGGTGCGGTGTACGCTATTCGCTGGACGCTCAACGCAATACGCCCAACCTCTTGGATGCCACGCGGCTGTTTCAGTCGCGCAGCAGCAAGACCGCCGCAATCGCCACCATGACGCAAACCATGGCCACGCCGTCCTGCCAGCTGGGCCACTCGCCGATCAGCGGTGCGCTGAGCACGCCGACCATGGGCACGGCCATGATGCTCATGGCGCTGGTGGGTGCGGGCAGCACGCGCGCAAGGCGGAACCAGATGACCTGCGCCGCGCCGTAGTTGAGCAGCACGGCCCAGACGATACAGGCCCAGATGATGGCGCTGAGGTGCCAGGATTGCGGCGGCTCCAGCCAGGCCGCAAGCAGCACCAGCGCGACGCTGCTGCACAGCATCATCCAGACCACCAGCGTCTCTGGCGGCATGCTGAGCCTGGCGCGGCGCATCCAGATGGTGCCCAGCGCCCAGGCCAGGGCCGCGCCCTGCATCCAGGCCACGCCCACCGGGCTGCCGGCCAGCTGCGCCAGCTCGTCCCAGAGCAGCAGGCCAATGGCGAGCAGCACCGCGGCCACCGCCAGCGCCAGGCGCGCGCTGAAGCGCTCACGGTAAAAGAGGACCGCCAGCAGCACCGTCCACACCGGCATGGTGAAGCCCAGGATGGCAGCGCGGCCGGCGGGCAGATGCGCCACGCCAATGATCGACAGGCCATGCCAACCCAGGATGTTGGGCGCGCCCAGCACGGCCACATCGCGCCACTCGCTGCCGCCGCGCGGCAGCATGCGCACGCCGCGCGCCATGAAGTACAGCATCAGCGCCAGCGCGCCAAAACCCATGGTCACGGCGCGGAACCACAGCGGCTGCATCTCGCGCAGCGCCAGCTTCATGACCGGCCAGTTCAGCCCCCACATGAGCGTGAGCAGGACCAGGCCCACGAGCTGGCGGCGGGTGATGGTGGTCATGATCCGGGCAGGGTGAGGTTGTGCAAGTCGTGTCCAGCGTATACCACACCTCGCCCGTCCCCCATCATGGCGGTGCAGCCGCAATCATCAATGCGCCAGCGAGATCATCCGTCATCCGCCACGCTCAACGTCCAAGGCGCAGCGCCCCCTACTGCGTCACCTGCAGGGCCCTTCGGTACTGGATGGCCTCGCCCACGTGCGCGGTCGTGACGGCATCACTGCCGGCCAGGTCCGCGATGGTGCGCGCCACGCGCAGCGCCCGATGCGTGGCGCGGGCGCTCCAGCCCAGCCGGGTGGCCGCCGTGCGCACGAACGGCCCGGCATCGGCATCAAGCTGCAGGTGCGTGTCCAGCGTGTCGCCTTGCAGGGATTGGTTGGGCTGCCCCTGCCGGGCCAGCGCGCGTTGGCGCGCGGCGATGCAGCGCGCACGTATTGTTTCGGTGCTCTCGCCGCTGGCTGCAGCCAGCAGTTCATCGGCCGGCAGCGCCGCCACCTCAACGAGCAGGTCGATGCGGTCAAGCAGCGGCCCGGAGAGCTTGCCCTGGTAGCGCGCGACCTGGTCCGGCGTGCAGCGGCAGGCGCGCTGGCGCGACCCGAGGTAGCCGCAGGGGCAGGGGTTCATGGCGGCGACCAGCTGGAACTGCGCCGGGAACTCCGCGCTTTGCGCGGCGCGGCTGATGGTGATGCGACCGCTTTCCAGCGGCTCGCGCAGCGCCTCCAGCGCCATGCGCGGAAACTCGGGCAGCTCGTCCAGGAACAGCACGCCACCATCGGCCAGCGAGATCTCGCCCGGGCGCGGCGGCGAGCCGCCGCCAACCAGTGCCACGGCACTGGCGGTGTGGTGCGGCGTGCGCGTGGGGCGGCGGCCCCACTGGCTGCGGTCAAAGCGCCCCTCGAGGCTGGCAATGGCCGCACTGCGCAGCGCCTCGGCGTCGGACATGGGCGGCAGCAGCCCGGCAAAACGCTGCGCCAGCATGGACTTGCCGCTGCCCGGTGGTCCGACCATGAGGATGGAATGGTTGCCGGCTGCGGCGATCTCCAGCGCCCGCTTGGCGCCGGCCTGGCCCTTGACGTCGAGCAGGTCCGGATAGGCGGGCGCCGACGGCACGGGCTGATCCGCCACGCGTTGCCAGCCGTCGGCATCGGGCGCCTCGGTCCCCCGCGGCAGGAACTGCGCCACCACGTCAAGCAGGTGCCGCGCGCGGTAGACCGGCGCACCCGGCACCAGCGCCGCCTCTTCTGCGCTTTCCGGCGGCAGCACCAGCGCCGGCTGCTCGGCGACGTCGCGCAAGGCGGCGGCCATGGCCAGCGCGCCGCGCACCGGGCGCAGCTCGCCAGACAGCGAGAGCTCGCCGGCAAATTCCCAGTCGGCCAGCCGCGCGGCGTCGATCTGGCCGTTGGCTGCCAGGATGCCCAGCGCGATCGGCAGGTCAAAACGCCCGGAGTCCTTGGGCAGGTCCGCCGGCGCCAGGTTGACGGTGATGCGCTGGTTGTGCGGAAACCCCAGGCCACTGTTGAGCAGCGCACTGCGCACGCGCTCGCGCGCCTCCTTGACCTCGGTCTGCGCCAGCCCGACCAGCGTGAAACTGGGCAGGCCGTTGGCCAGGTGCACCTCCACCGTGACCGATGGTGCCTGCAGCGCCAGCAGCGTGCGGCTTTGAACCAGGCTCAAGCCCATGATGCGTCTTTGTGGCGCTGCAGCGCGGCCAAGCTGCACAAATCGATGTTGCCACCGCTGATGATCACGCCCACGCGGGCGCCAGCCAGCTCATGCCGCATGCGGCGCGCGGCGGCCAGGCCCAGGCAGCCGGTTGGCTCCACCACCAGCTTCATGCGCTCGGCAAAAAAGCGCATGCAGGCAACCAGCTCGTCATCAGAAGCCAATACGATATCGGTCACGTTTTGCAAGATGATGGGGAAAGTGTAACGCCCGAGCTGCTGCGTCTGCGCGCCGTCGGCGATGGTACGCGGCGCGTCTATGCGCACGAGGGCGCCACTCCGGAACGAGCGCCGGCCGTCGTCGCCCGCCTCCGGCTCGACGCCATAGACCCTGCACTGAGGCATCAGTGCCCGGGCCGCCAGCGCCGTGCCCGACAGCAGGCCGCCGCCGCCCAGCGGCGTGAAGATGGCGTCCAGCGGTCCGGCGTCCTGCAACAGCTCCAGCGCGGCGGTACCCTGCCCCGCGATCACGTCGGGGTGGTCAAACGGCGGGATCAGCGTGTAGCCTTTGTCGCGGGCCAGTTCACTTGCAATCTGCTCGCGGTCGTCGGCGTAGCGGTCGTACAGCACCACTTCGGCGCCGTATCCGCGCGTGGCAGCCAGCTTGGCTGGCGGCGCGTCTCCGGGCATGACAACGACAGCATGCAGGCCCGCCAGCTGTGCCGCCAGCGCCACCGCCTGCGCATGGTTGCCCGAGGAAAAGGCAACGACGCCGGCCCGGCGCTGGCGCTCGGTCAGCCGGGCCAGCGCATGGCAGGCGCCGCGGAACTTGAACGCCCCCGCGCGCTGCAGGTTCTCGCACTTGAAGAAAAAATGCACGCCAGTGTCGCGGTCCAGCGTGCCGGAGGTCAGCATGGGCGTGCGGTGGACCGTTCCGGCCAGGCGGGAAGCGGCAGCCTCCACATCGGCAAAGGTGGGCAGCACAGGCGACAATGGCATCCGGCAATGATAGGCTCTGCGCTCAAGCGCGTCGCACGCCGGTCTCGTGACCCCGACGCCGCGCACCAGCGGCCGCCGTCGCAGCCGCTGTTTCCACCTCTTGCCGGCCCATCGGGCCGATTTGATTCCATGAACGCCAAGACCGCCTGCCAACTGCACTACCAGACCATCCCGGTCACACCCTTCCAGCAAAACTGCTCCATCGTCTGGTGCGACGCCACGCGCGAGGCCGCCGTCATCGACCCGGGCGGAGACCTGCCACGCATAGAAGCCGCGCTGCAGGAGCAGGGCCTGGACTTCCGGCAAATCTGGCTCACGCACTGCCACATCGACCACGCGGGGGGCACCGCCGAGCTGGCGCGGCGCCATGACGTGCCCATCATCGGCCCGCACCCGGGCGACCAGTTCTGGATAGACGGCCTGGCCGAGCAGGCGCGCATGTTCGGCTTGCCGCCGGCCGAGGCCTTTGTCCCCACGCGCTGGCTGCACGACGGCGACACCGTGCAGGTCGGCCACTGCGAGCTCGCGGTACGCCATTGTCCCGGGCACACGCCCGGCCACGTGGTGTTCCACAGCGCAGAGGCCAAGCGCGCCTTCGTGGGCGACGTGCTGTTTGCCGGCAGCATCGGCCGCAGCGATTTCCCCGGCGGCAACCACGAGCAGCTGGTGGCCAGCATCCGCGAGCGCCTGTGGCCCATGGGCAACGACACCATCTTCATTCCCGGCCATGGCCCGGAGAGCAGCTTTGGCCGGGAGCGCCGCAGCAACCCGTTCGTTCGCGATGGCGTTTGAACGACCGCGCGTGACGTCGCCCCGGCCTGTTGCAGCAGGAGTCGCGCTTGCCTGAGCTGGCCAGCCCGCACGCCGCAGCGCCCAGGCGCGGCTGGCTGGCCAGCTTGCGGATCTACCTGGCGCCGGCCAGCCTGCGCATGTTCACGCTGGGCTTTGCCGCCGGCCTGCCGCTGCTGCTGGTGCTGGGCACGCTGTCTTTCCGGCTGCGCGAGGCCGGCGTGGACCGCTCGACCATCGGCCACCTGAGCTGGGTCGGGCTGGCGTACGGATTCAAGTGGGCCTGGGCACCGCTGGTCGACCGCATGCCGCTGCCGCTGCTCACGCGGCTGCTGGGCCGGCGCCGCAGCTGGCTGCTGCTGGCGCAGGGCGGCGTCGTCGCCGGACTCGTTGGCATGGCAGCGGCCGATCCCAACGATTCGCTGACCGTGGTCACCTGGTGCGCGCTGGCCGTGGCCTTTGCCTCGGCCACGCAGGACATTGCGCTGGACGCGTACCGCATCGAATCGGCACCGGTAGACGAGCAGCCCGCGCTGGCCGCCACCTATCAGACCGGCTACCGGCTGGCCATGATCTGGGCCGGCGCCGGCGTGCTGTGGATCGCCGCGCGCGCGCAGGCGCTGGCCGGCTACGACAACGAAGCCTGGCGCATCGCGTACCTGGTCATGGCCGCGTCCATGGCCGTGGGCGCGCTGACCGTGCTGCTCTCGCCCGAGCCGGCGCCGCGGCCGCTGCCACCCATGCAGGACTTCAGCGCCTGGCTGCGCGGCACGCTGCTGGCGCCGTTTGCCGATTTTTTCCGCCGCTACAAGTGGCATGCCGCGCTCATCCTGGTGCTGATCGCCACCTACCGGATCAGCGACGTGGTCATGGGAATCATGGCCAACCCGTTCTACGTCGACATGGGCTACACCAAGGACGAGGTGGCCTGGGTCACCAAGATCTTTGGCGTCATCATGACGCTGGTCGGCGCCTTTGTCGGCGGCGCGCTGGCGCTGCGGCGCGGCGTCATGCCGGTGCTCATGCTGGGCGCCGTGCTCAGCGCCGCCACCAACCTGGCGTTTGCCTGGCTCGCCGGCATCGGCCACCACGTGCCGGCGCTGGTGCTGGTGGTGTCGGCCGACAACCTGGCCTCGGGACTGGCCTCGGCCGCGTTCATCGGCTACCTCTCGGGCCTGACCAACATCAACTACTCGGCCACGCAATACGCGCTGTTCAGCTCCATGATGCTGCTGCTGCCCAAGTTCATTGCCGGGTTCTCGGGCGACTACGTCGATGCCTTTGGCTACGCCGGCTTTTTTGCCAGCACCGCGCTGCTGGGCGTGCCGGTGCTGCTGCTGGTGTGGCTGGCCATGCGAAGCCGCACGCTCGCGCCACCGGCATGAGCGCAGCCGGGCAAGCCGCCGCGCCGGCACGTCACGACGCCGCACATTCTGCTGTACAGTGCCCGGAGCGCAGCCTGGGACGCGCCTTGTTTGCACAACTTTACGGCGCGCTCAACCCGGCGTCACGCACCGCCGCCAACATGGCGGCATGTACCCCCACCGACCACGACAGAAAAACGGCATGAGCAAGGCCCGCATCCTGATGATAGAGGACGACACGCGGCTGGCGGCCATGGTGCGCAACTACCTGGCGCAGGCGGATTTCGAGGTGGTGCACGTCACCGACGGCAAGCGTGGGCTGGAAGCGCTGCAGCGCCAGCTGGTCGACCTGACCATCCTCGACCTCATGCTGCCCGACATGGACGGCCTGGAGGTCTGCCGCCGCATCCGCGCACAACCCGGCGACATTGCGCATGTGCCCATCCTCATGCTCACCGCCAAGGGCGACCCCATGGACCGCGTCATCGGGCTGGAAGTGGGCGCCGACGACTACCTGCCCAAGCCCTTCGAGCCGCGCGAGCTGCTGGCGCGCATCCGTGCCGTGCTGCGCCGCCGCGGACCCGACAGCGCGCCGGCGCAGACGCCGCTGCTGTTCGGCAGCCTGGAGATAGACCGCGACGCGCGCACGGTGACCGTGGACGACCAGGAGTGCGCACTCACCAGCTACCAGTTCGACCTGCTGGTGGTGCTGGCCGAGCGCGCCGGCCGCGTACTCACGCGCGACCAGATCATGGAGGCGGTGCGCGGCCGCGAGCTTGACGCGTATGACCGTTCCATAGACGTGCACGTGGGCCGCATCCGCGCGGCCATAGAAGCCGATGTCAAGAACCCCAAGCGCATCCTGACCGTGCGCGGCGTCGGCTACGTGTTCGCGCGCGAGCAGCCGTAGAACCGCAGCATGTCCAATCCGGTTTCCCGCAAGCTGTACCTGCGCATCTGGCTGGCCATCGTCGGCAGCGTGCTCATCCTCAGCCTCATCCTGGCTGCGGCCTGGCACCAGTACGAGCAGGAGCGCGAGCTGGAGCGCCAGGCACAGCCGCCACGCGCCGTCACCGTCCATGACAGCAGCACCGGCCAGACGCTGCGCGGCAAGGGTCGCATCCAGTGGTCGCGCGAGCAGGGCACCGACTTCAGTGTCGAGCTGGACAGCGGCCGCACGCTCGAGCTGCACCTGGCACCGTTTGCACGATCGTCGCGCAGCAGCCTGTCGGTGCTGATGTGGCGCCTGCGCTCGCCGCTTGGCTTCCTGTGGATCATCGGCCTGGCCGGGCTGGCGGTCATGCTCGGCGTGTTCCCGATCGCGCGCCGCCTGACCGGGCGCCTGGTCACCCTGCAGCACGGCGTGCAGCGCTGGGGCGAAGGCCACCTGGACCAGCGCGTGGCCGTCAGCGGCGCCGACGAAATCTCCGACCTGGCGCACCACTTCAACCAGGCCGCGGACCGCATCGAGGAGCTGATGGACGAACAGGCCCGGATCGTGCAATCGCAAAAATCACTGCTGGCCAACGCCTCGCACGAGTTGCGCTCGCCGCTGGCGCGCATCCGCATGGCGCTGGAGCTGTCGCACGGCGCCATCGACGACGCCGACACGCGCGCCGAAATTTCGCGCAACGTGACCGAGCTGGACGAACTGGTCGAGGAGATCCTGCTCGCCAGCCGCCTGGATGCACCGCGTGCCAGCCTGGGCCCGACCGAAGCGGTGGACCTGGTCGGCCTGCTGGTGGAGGAGTGCGCGCGCGTGGACGCCAGCCTGTCGCTGCCGGCCGGCGTGCAGGAGATGGTGGTGCCCGGCATCGCCAAGCTGCTGCGCCGCGCCATCCGCAACCTGCTGGAGAATGCGGTGCGCTACGGCGGCGACCCGCAGCATGGCCCGCAGGTCCGGGCCGCATTGCAAAGCCACGGTGGCATGGCACAAATCCTGGTCGATGACCAGGGCCCCGGCGTGCCCGCTGACCAGCGGGAACGCATCTTCGAGCCGTTCTACCGCCTGCCGGGTGCGAGCGAACACGAAGGAGGCGTTGGCCTGGGGCTGTCGCTGGTGCGTTCAATTGCCCGGCACCATGACGGCTCGGTACGCTGCGCGGAAGCGCCGGTCCGTGGCGCGCGGTTCATCCTGAGCCTGCCGCTGCCACCGGTGCTGGCCGCGTGAGCAGCGCCGCAAGCGCGGCAGGTCATGTCTTCACCCGATTGGACAGCATCGCCAGCTTGCCGGATGACGGATGACGGATGAAGCCGGCCCTTGCGGGCCATTGATGATGGCCGCCTGCGGCGGCTGATGAAGGTTTGGCGTCAAGCGTTCGGCGTCCAGCGTGTGCCCACCACGCTCAACGCTCAACCTCTTCAAACGCTCAACCTCCCCATCATGGCGGCGCAGCCGCAGTCATCGAGGCGGCAGCGAGGTCATCCGTCATGCGCCACGCCAAACGCTCAACGCCGAACGCTCAACCTCCCCATGGTGCCCTCGCCGCGATTGACCGCCCGAATGACCAATGACCTCGGCCCTTGCGGGCCTTGTATGAACGCCGCCTGCGGCGGCTGATGAAGGTTTGGCGTCAAGCGTCCAGCGTGTGCCCACCACGCTCAACGCTCAACCTCTTCAAACGCTCAACCTCCCCATCATGGCGGCGCAGCCGCAGTCATCGATGCGGCAGCGAGGTCATCTGTCATCCGTCACACCAAACGCTCAACCTCGTCAAGGCGTCAGCGAGGTCATCCGTCATGCGCCACGCGCCCTTCAGTCCATGGGCATCCACGTGCCGCAGTTCCAGCACTGCTCAAACCCGCCCTCGACCAGCTCGCCGCAGTGGCGGCAGTACCAGCGACGCTGCGGCAGCTGCTCCAGATCGTGCAGGAGCTGGCGCGCCGCCGCCTCGTGCTCCGGGTAGCGCAGCCAGATCTCCGGCAGGCACTGGTCGGGCGGGATCTCGCCGGCAATGCTGGTCAGGTGCAGCCGCTCGACCGTGGCCGGATAGCCAGCTTCGCACAACAGGTCGGCCCACACCGTTGCCATGGCCGCGTTGGGCGCCCGCATCAGACGCATCATGACGAGGATTGCATCAGCGCGGGCTGCGGCTGGCGCCGACATCTGCGGTGCCATACACCGTGACACCGGGCGCGGCCGCAGACGGCGGCTCGGGCGCGGCAGTATGGGCACAGCCGCCCAGGCCGAGCAGGACGGCCGCAGTGGCGGCACTCGCCAGCGCCTTGCCGCGGCACGCCGTACGAAAACCATTGCGGATGGGGTTCATGCGTCCAGTATGCACGACAATGCCGTGCCAGTCATCACGGGCGGTTGGCCCCGTTCGGCCCGGAGTAGTCGTAAAAGCCGCGCCCGC
>JALOAS010000159.1 GCA_023228705.1 Ottowia sp.
ACTGTTTTCAATGTATACTCTTACTTCACCTAAAGTAGTCTTAGGATAGAAGTAGATTCTACTTTGTTCTAGTAGCTTATCTTGTATAGAACTGATCTCTTCAGTGATCCAAGTATCTAATACACCTACTAACTCGTTACCATAGTCAATGAAGGCTAGATCATCTACGAAGTAATGTTTACCATCTACGAATAGTATATCTAGTTCCTTATCTACACTGAAGTCGTTATCTGTGATAGGATTACCTTGATCATCAAGCATGATATCACCTTTACGGTGTTTATATACTTGATTATCTTGCTCATCTAGAACAGGATCATTTCTTTGATGTAGGATATTATAAACTATCTCACCATTCACTACTTCAAAGATAGCTCCAGTATCTGGATCTCTATTGTAAACATCTTGATCATAGTAAAGAGGAACATCTTCATCATAAGTCTTGTAAGATAAACCACTAGGTATAGACCTAGATCTAGACCATAGATTCTTAAGAACTTTACCTATTTCAAAAACTATAGTTTCACGAGTTACAGCAGAAGCATTAGCTGGTAAGAGAAACTTACCTAACATAGCATCAGCAGCATCAGGAGTGAAGTTAGTGGTTAATGAAGATGTAGCATGGATAATGTTAAACTCATGGTGTAAGTCGATCCATACATCTACAGCTTCTTCACTAAACATCCTAGCATTAGTTATACGTAATCTATCACTAGGATCTATATCGTAATCAGTCTCTAGTTCAAAGGTATAAACTCGCTCTCCATTAGCAGTACCAGTTAAAGTACCATTGATGTAAGCTAAATCCCTTTCACCTGAAGGGAAGAAAGCTAATTGGACATATACTAACCCATCTTCTAATTGCTTATAGAAGTTACCAGATTTAGTAACTATAGTAAACCTATAGCCTGTATCAGTCTTCTCTAACTGATAACTACCAGTGTTAACAGGTAACTGTAGAGTTTGGTTTTGAGATACGAAGCTTAAATCACTAGCTAAAGGATAGTCTAGATTATAAGCTCTCATTTCGAACTCATTCTGACTACTATCTAACACGTAGTAAAAAGGATTATAGAGATACTGGCTATTGTTGAGTAGATTGATCATATCAGTTCTACTCATAGTTTTAATAGCTTCTATCTCACCTCTAGTAATAAGCTTAAGCTTACCATTGGTATTTAAGAATAGATTATTAGATAATAGAGTAATCCTGCTTAGATTATCTTTTACAGTTTCAATAGTCTTTAGGTAACCTAGATTAGTTACATATGTATTTATACCTATGTTAGCTGAAGTAGTTAGCCTTTCATTCATAGGTTTAGGTAGCTTTTGAGCAGCTAGAAACACTCTATTAGTAACTGTATCTATATTCTTAACTAGATCAAAGCCTCTATTATTAACATAAGTCTGTATGTCTATGTTAACGATAGGTATCTGCTGTTCTCCAGTAGTGTTAAAGATAACACGCTCTCTAAGAGTTTGGAAGTCTATACCGTTAGTACCACCTGCTACTACTTCATCAGTATAAGCATAATGAGCTATATCAGATAAGATATTAGTAAAGTCGTCGATATCCCTTTCTTCATCGATAGCTTTTAGATTCATCTGAAAAGCATTCATCTTGAAGTTAGAAAGATTGATAGCTATCTTACCTTTAGTATTATAGACATCAAATCTTACATCACCACTTACTAAACCGCTGTTTAAATAGATCATCGGTATGGATACATTTACATATCCAGTAAATACCTTAACTACTATAGTAGGTTTAAATGGATCATGAACTTGCTCACTATGAGTAGTTAACATTTCACGCCATTGATTACCAGTAGCTGTATTTCTATAATAAGCTCTTAGGTAATAGTATCTGTCACTGTAGTTAATGTCTTGTGAGAATACTATAGACTTCTGTAAAGGGAAATAGCTACTTTCAATAGCCATCTGTTTTACCTTAACAGAGAAGAACATCCAGTCAATACCATTACTATCCCTACGTATAGTGTAATCTATAACGTTAGTAGATAGGGTTTCTAATGGAGATGTTACATCTGCATCGTAACTTACTTGAACTACATCATTCTGATACTTACGAACCACTATAGGGTACTGTAGTGTAAATGTATAGTTATCTACTACAAACTCTGTATCCCTAGGTATGATAGCTTTATAACTATTCTCAACTGGATCATAGATCATCTTGTTAAGAATATCATTAACCATCATCACTACTGTGAAGTTAGCACTAGCAGGTGTTGAGAACCTATTGATAAAATCATTATCAGAAAGATGATTATAGAGATCTTCTTCTGTTTGAGCTAATGAAGGATATTGTTTACGTAGATTGATTATGTTTTCATTTATAGCTAAAGCTGTATTAACAGCACTAGATTCTATTAGAAATACAAATGGATTAGTAGGATCTACTACATCTACTTGACCTTCAGTAATCTCATCTAGTAACTCTAAAGTAGCTCTTTGTATAGTACTTGGATTATGTTTAACGGTATCAAGTCTTTTCATGATATCCGTTACACTTACTGATTTGTAGTTGGTTATTTCTGCCATGATTAATCGCCTATTTCTTCTTCATTACCAGCTGCATTTACATTACTATTAAAGAAAGCTGTACCTCTAGCATCATAGATGTAAGCTGGAGTCCACCATTCTAATTCATTATTATTAGGATTGATACGTGGATAACACCTATGGTTGAATAAAGTAGATAGCTCCTTAGGTACTTTACGCATCTCAGTAGCTCTTAAATTATCAGACATAGCTGGATTAAAGATAACTACACTATCGTTGAACTCTTTAATCAGTATATCGTCAAAGAAATCAACACCCATGCACCTAAATCGAATAGTAATATCCTTATTTTGATCATTATAAGGTTTTTCATTATTATAGTCAAAGAAACTGCCAGTAGGAACACTGACAGGGTAACAAGGTCCAGTAGCGGCTATCTTATTTACGTACTTTTTATCTCTATCTAAAACTAATCTAAATATCCTGGTATTATAATCAATTTCATTTTCAGTGATCATATCAAGATAAGGAACTAACTTACCTTCAAAGACAGCAGCTTGATAATGTAACCAGATATAAAACATATAAAGGATAGGATCACCTTTGATGTTCCTAAAGCTAGCATCTATATCAAAGGTTTCTCTGTAAACAGCTACACCATCTACTATAGACCAAGATTCATTATATAAACCTGGTTCAGTAGTAAATTGAGGTACAGTAATATCAGGCCATCCTGAAATAGAATTTAAACCATTTGTTAGTATGGGTATAAAAGCCATATTGTTATCCATAACAGGACAATCTATAGCTGGTACATTAAAAAAGTTATCTAACTTGTATCCTACCATTTGCCTAGGATCTAAAGTAGTCCTAACAAATCTTTGCATGGTTAAAGGATTAGAACTAAGTAAAGGAGAGAAGATACGCATGTTTCTGACATTATCAGATTGCATATTTAACTGAGGTCTAACAAAGAAAGTTAAACCGTATGTATCTTTATTACTAGGTACTAATCCAGGAGTTTGTCTGTGGTTAATTCCGTAAAGATTATTACCTATCGCCTTATCTAATGAGCCTATAGATGTAGTCTGGAAATAATCATCTAAAGAATATGGAACAATAGTATCGTTTGCCATT
>JALOAS010000168.1 GCA_023228705.1 Ottowia sp.
ACTCTAATCAAACACTAAAGTTAAATGATTTCAAAAGAATATTCGTGTCTTATTCGTGTTCTTCGTGGCTAAAAATAACCCTCTTTGTGTCCTTTGTGTTCTTCGTGGACTTTGTGGTTAGATAAAAGTATTGCCTGCCAGTCGGCAAAAACTACTCACTCGTTCACTCTTTCACTCACTCACTGAGCGAAGCGATCGCTCCCTAAGTCGGGTCAAATAGTTTCTAACCGAAGCCGAACTTTGGGGGTTGCAGATCAACTTATAGATCTCAACCCCCTTAGTCGATCAATTGGATTATTACTTAAAACCATTCCATGGATAGTCCTCCTTTCTCTTTTTTGCCTAAATCTCCTGAGTCAGGTCAAATAGACTCCTACAAATAGTTGCAATTTCCATTATGGAAACAACCATATAAGTAGGGTCAAATAAGGCGATCAATTCTTTCTTAGCCACCAATAACACGAATATAACACTAATGAACTTATTCGTGTCTTATTCGTGTGATTCGTGGCTAAAAATAACCCTCTTTGTGTCCTTTGTGTTCTTCGTGGACTTTGTGGTTAGATAAAATGTATTGCCTGCCAGTCTGCAAATTCACTCGTTTACTGAGCAAAGCAAACCCTCTGTGGCACTCTGTGGTAAATTAATTGTATGATGTGCACCTATATATTCACTTCGAAGCGATCATGTACTGACTCCCAGCCAGGCAATCACTACTCACTCGTTCACTCTTTCACTCACTCACTGAGCGAAGCGATCGCCCCCTAAGTCGGGTCAAATAGATTCTTACTGGATATATCGAAGCTACAGACGAGATCGTCTGTAGCTGTCTCAACCCCCTAAGTCGGGTCAAATAGATTCTTACTCGCAGAGGCCGTCGGAAATCAGATTCTCATCGAGATGGTAAAGTCTCAACCCCCTAAGTCGGGTCAAATAGATTCTTACTGATGTCCGCAGTAGCGGACTTTAAGAAGACCATTCCTGTCTCAACCCCCTAAGTC
The DNA here is from genome assembly GCA_023228705.1 of Ottowia sp. GTDB lineage: Bacteria > Pseudomonadota > Gammaproteobacteria > Burkholderiales > Burkholderiaceae_C > Ottowia. Next base: position 1,002 of record JALOAS010000168.1, read on the forward strand.
GGGTCAAATAGATTCTTACGACGGAACGATGAAATCCGTCACATCAATGTACAAAAGTCTCAACCCCCTAAGTCGGGTCAAATAGATTCTTACGATGGACGCTGTTACAGCGTTCAAAAAAACCATTCCTGTCTCAACCCCCTAAGTCGGGTCAAATAGATTCTTACGGTGTACTATGAGTACACCAGAAACATTCATAATCGGTCTCAACCCCCTAAGTCGGGTCAAATAGATTCTTACAAAAAGTAACTTCCAAACCTCATGAAAGGAGGAAATAGTCTCAACCCCCTAAGTCGGGTCAAATAGATTCTTACTGGTTGACGAATAAAAGAAAGAAATAAAAAGGAGATTAGTCTCAACCCCCTAAGTCGGGTCAAATAGATTCTTACGAAACTTTTATGACTACTGTAGACTCTCAAAGATATGTCTCAACCCCCTAAGTCGGGTCAAATAGATTCTTACTTTTTTCAATGACGAAGATATCGTCATTGAATCAATGTCTCAACCCCCTAAGTCGGGTCAAATAGATTCTTACTAAGAATCCCTGCAGAGGGATTCAATTTAAAAATCAAAAGGTCTCAACCCCCTAAGTCGGGTCAAATAGATTCTTACGCATAGCCGAAGGCGTAGGAAACCAGATCTTGATCGAAAGTCTCAACCCCCTAAGTCGGGTCAAATAGATTCTTACGATTCTACCGCAGTTTTTCAAAAAAAAACTATTCCTAGTCTCAACCCCCTAAGTCGGGTCAAATAGATTCTTACGGGAAACTTAGTGATGGAAGCCCATATGAAGGGCTACAGTCTCAACCCCCTAAGTCGGGTCAAATAGATTCTTACAGAGGTTTCTAAAATTCATGCTATTGTCCTTATCAAGTCTCAACCCCCTAAGTCGGGTCAAATAGATTCTTACACCAGTGATGGGTCATTCGACACGGAAGAGTGGATGTCTCAACCCCCTAAGTCGGGTCAAATAGATTCTTACGAAATGGGCTGCCAAGGGAATTTCGTTTCCATTACGGAAAGTCTCAACCCCCTAAGTCGGGTCAAATAGATTCTTACAGTACCGCTGTGTATAAAATAAATGAGGTCCTCCTATGTCTCAACCCCCTAAGTCGGGTCAAATAGATTCTTACGTAATATGTATCAGGAGGAATCATGACAATAGCACTGTCTCAACCCCCTAAGTCGGGTCAAATAGATTCTTACTGATCGAAATGGTCAAGACTGGTGGAGCATTAGTCCGTAAGTCTCAACCCCCTAAGTCGGGTCAAATAGATTCTTACAAATCTAATATCATCGAAACTGTGGCAGAGTGTTCAAGTCTCAACCCCCTAAGTCGGGTCAAATAGATTCTTACTAAGAATCCCTGCAGAGGGATTCAATTTAAAAATCAAAAGGTCTCAACCCCCTAAGTCGGGTCAAATAGATTCTTACGCATAGCCGAAGGCGTAGGAAACCAGATCTTGATCGAAAGTCTCAACCCCCTAAGTCGGGTCAAATAGATTCTTACGATTCTACCGCAGTTTTTCAAAAAAAAACTATTCCTAGTCTCAACCCCCTAAGTCGGGTCAAATAGATTCTTACGGGAAACTTAGTGATGGAAGCCCATATGAAGGGCTACAGTCTCAACCCCCTAAGTCGGGTCAAATAGATTCTTACAGAGGTTTCTAAAATTCATGCTATTGTCCTTATCAAGTCTCAACCCCCTAAGTCGGGTCAAATAGATTCTTACACCAGTGATGGGTCATTCGACACGGAAGAGTGGATGTCTCAACCCCCTAAGTCGGGTCAAATAGATTCTTACGAAATGGGCTGCCAAGGGAATTTCGTTTCCATTACGGAAAGTCTCAACCCCCTAAGTCGGGTCAAATAGATTCTTACAGTACCGCTGTGTATAAAATAAATGAGGTCCTCCTATGTCTCAACCCCCTAAGTCGGGTCAAATAGATTCTTACGTAATATGTATCAGGAGGAATCATGACAATAGCACTGTCTCAACCCCCTAAGTCGGGTCAAATAGATTCTTACTGATCGAAATGGTCAAGACTGGTGGAGCATTAGTCCGTAAGTCTCAACCCCCTAAGTCGGGTCAAATAGATTCTTACGGCTCGTTCGTGACGACCGACCGTATACATCTCCGCGTCTCAACCCCCTAAGTCGGGTCAAATAGATTCTTACGCAGTAGCGATAAGTACCAAGTCGTGGACCGACTTGGTAAGTCTCAACCCCCTAAGTCGGGTCAAATAGATTCTTACAAGGACTTCCAAAAACAAATTCCATCCGACGGCACTATGTCTCAACCCCCTAAGTCGGGTCAAATAGATTCTTACATTACTGTTACAAGCTTAGCCGAACTCGACGGCTTGTCTCAACCCCCTAAGTCGGGTCAAATAGATTCTTAC
>JALOAS010000058.1 GCA_023228705.1 Ottowia sp.
TGGACGGCCGCGAGGTGCAGACCGCAGCTGGCAGCCGCACGCTGCACACGCAGCACGCACAAATCGAGCAGATCACGCCCGGCTTGCGCAGCCAGTTCCTCAGCGTCATTGCCAACCCTTCGGTGGCGCTGGTGCTGCTGATGCTGGGGCTGGGCGGGCTGGTCATGGAGGGCTCGCACCCGGGCGCCATCCTGCCCGGCGTGGTGGGCGCAATCTGCCTGCTGCTGGCGCTGTACGCATTCCAGCTCCTGCCCGTGAATTTTGCCGGCCTGGGGCTCATCCTGCTGGGCGTGGTATTGATGGTGTCTGAAGCCTTTGTGCCGGCCTTTGGCGTCCTGGCCATAGGCGGAGTGCTGTCGTTCATCATCGGTGCGGTCATCCTCATGCGCACCGGCACGCCCGCCTGGGACGTTGCACTGCCGACCATCGTCGGCATTGCCATTGCCGGCGTCGGCGTCATTGGCGGCATCCTGTGGCTGGCAATACGCTCGCACAGGCACCCCGTGGTCAGCGGCAGCGAGGAAATGCTGGGTGCCGTGGCCGAGGTGGTGGGCGACTTTGAAGGCCGCGGGCTGGTGCACGTGCATGGCGAGCGCTGGCAGGCCGAATCGGCCGAGCCGCTGGTGCGCGGCCAGCGCGTCGTCGTGACGGGGCGCAACGGGCTCATCCTGAGCGTCCGCGCCAACATGGAGAACACAACATGATCCCTATTTCCCCGCTTCCCATCATTTCCGTGCTGGTGGTGGTGGCGCTGGCCATCCTGATCTCGTCGCTGAAGATCCTGCGCGAATACGAGCGCGGCGTGATCTTCCTGTTTGGCCACTTCCAGGCGGTGAAGGGGCCGGGCATCATCATCCTGATCCCGGTCATGCAGCAGATGGTGCGCATAGACCTGCGCACCATCGTCATGGACGTGCCGCCGCAGGACGTGATTTCACGTGACAACGTGCCGGTGAAAGTCAACGCCGTCATCCTGTTTCGCGTGATCGACCCGGAAAAGGCCGTGATCCAGGTGGAAGACGCGCGCGAGGCCACCAGCCAGCTCGCACAGACCACGCTGCGCTCGGTGCTGGGCCAGCACGAGCTGGACGAGATGCTTGCCGAGCGCGACAAGCTCAACGACAGCATCCAGCAGATCCTGGACCAGCACACCGACGCCTGGGGCATCAAGGTGTCCAACGTGGAGATCAAGCAGGTGGACCTGGACGAGACCATGATCCGCGCCATTGCCCGGCAGGCCGAGGCCGAACGCCAGCGCCGCGCCAAGATCATCAACGCCGAGGGCGAGCAGCAGGCCTCGGAGAAGCTCATGCAGGCCGCGCAGACGCTCATGCGCCAGCCGCAGTCCATCCAGCTGCGCTACCTGCAGACGCTGGTGGAGATTGCCGGCGACAAGACCCATACCATTGCGTTCCCGCTGCCGCTGGACCTGATCGAGCCGCTGCTGGGCCGCGTCATCGAGCGCGCAGCGCCAGAGGACAGCGCGCCACGACCAACACCGTAAGCCGGCACGCCTTCAAACCCAGGAAGGAGACCGCCATGCACCGCAACCCCATCCTGCGCCTGGGCCTGCTGGCGGCAGCGCTGGTCCTGTCCGCCTGCAGTGGCCCGCAGCGCCAGCAAGCCGTGCCCGTTGTGCAACGGGCCACTGCGGTCACGCAGGCTGCCGCCGCAGCGTACGACTACGACTTCAACGTCTTCCACTCGGTGGTGGCCAGCCACGGCATGGTCGTGGCCGAGCAGGCACTGGCCTCGCAGGTGGGGCTGGACGTGCTCAAGCGCGGCGGCAACGCCGTCGACGCCGCGGTGGCCATGGGCTTTGCGCTGGGCGTGACGCTGCCGTACTCGGGCAACACCGGGGGCGGCGGGTTCATGATGGTGCACGACGCCGCCACGGGCCAGGACGTTGCGCTGGATTTCCGGGAGGTGGCACCGCAGGCCGCCACGCGCGACATGTACCTGGATGCGCAGGGCAACGTGATTGACGGCATGTCGCTGCACACGCATGCCGCAGTCGGCGTTCCGGGCACGGTGGCCGGCCTCACGCATGCGCTGCAGCGCTGGGGCAGCCTGCCGCTGGCGCAGCTCATGCAGCCGGCCATCGCCCAAGCTGAAAACGGCTATCCCGTCAGCGAAACGCTGGCCACCGTCATTGAGCGCGAAAAGGACAACCTGGGCCAGTGGCCCGCGTCGCGCGCCATCTTCTTCCGGGACGACGGCACGCCGCTGCAGCGCGGTGACACGCTGGTGCAAAAAGACCTGGCCACGTCGCTGCGCCTGATCGCCCAAGGCGGCGCCAGCGCCTTCTACCGCGGCCCCATCGCCGACAAGATCGCCGCCGAGATGGCGCGCCACGGCGGGCTCATCAGCAAGCAGGACTTGGCCGACTACCGCGTGGTCGAGCGCGAGCCCATCCGCGGCACGTATCGCGGCTACGAGGTCGTGACCATGCCGCCGCCGTCCTCCGGCGGCATCCACATCGTGCAGCTGCTCAACATGATGGCGCATTGGCCGTTGCAGGAGTGGGGCCACAACAGCGCGCGCAGCGTGCACCACATGGCCGAGGCCATGAAGCTGGTCTACGCCGACCGCGCCGAGTACCTGGGCGATACCGACTTTGTCCAGGTGCCGGTGCGTGGCCTGCTCTCCAGAGATTACGCCGCCGAGCTGGTGCAGAAGATCAGCGACGACCGCACGCTGCCAGCCGCGCAGGTCAAGCCCGGCCACCCGCAGGCGCACGAGGGCAGCAACACCACGCACTACTCGGTCATGGACAAGGACGGCAACATGGTGGCCGTGACGTACACGCTGAACACGCATTTTGGCAGCGGCATCGTCGCCGAAGGCACCGGCATCGTGCTCAACAACGAGATGGACGACTTCTCGGCCAAGCCGGGCGTGCCCAACGTCTACGGCCTCATCGGCGGCGAGGCCAACGCCATAGAAGCACGCAAGCGGCCACTGTCGTCGATGTCGCCCACCCTGGTGCTCAAGGACGGCCAGCCCTGGCTCATCACCGGCAGCCCGGGCGGCGCACGCATCATCACCACCGTGCTGCAGATCCTGTCCAACACCATGGACTACGGCATGGACCCGGCCGAGGCAACGGCGTCGCTGCGCTTTCATCAGCAGTGGACACCCGACGAGATCCGCGTGGAACAGGGGTTTTCCGTGGATACCATCGCGCTGCTGCGGCAGCGGGGGCAGAGCGTGGTCGTCAAGCCGGCAATGGGCCGCACGCAGACCATACAGGTGCGCGACGGCCAGCTGCTCGGGTTTTCTGACCCGCGCAACCCGGATGGGGCGGCGCTGGGGTATTGAACCGGCAAGACTGCGGCTGCGCCGCATGATAGGGAGGTTCAGCGTTGAGCGTTGAGCGTTGAGCGTTGAGCGTTGAGCGTTGAGCGTTGAGCGTTGAGCGTTGAGCGTTGAGCGTTTGGCGTGGCGGATGACGGATGATCTTGCTGGCGCTTTGATGATTGCGGCTGCGCCGCCATGATGGGAGGTTGAGCGTGGTGCGGTATGCGCTGTTCGCTTGACGCCAAATCTTCATCAGCCGCCACAGGCGGCTTTCATCCAAGGCCCCCAAGAGCCGAGATCATCTGTCATCCGGTGAGCTGACAATGCTTGCCCATAAGGAGCAGACAAGAAGGCATGAACACAAGGCAGCGACCGGCTGCTGAGTCCCGGATCATCGCGGCGAAGCCGCAATCATCGATGTCGCGCCAGTGGCAAGGTCATTTGTCGTCAGCGGCGGCGCAGCACGTGGATGAACTCGTCGCCGCTTTCTGTCTGCTCGACCAACTCGTTTTTTGTCTGCCTGGCAAAGGCCTGGAAATCACGCACGGACCCCGGGTCGGTGCAAATTATCCTGAGCAGTTCGCCACTCTTGACATCAGCCAGCGCCTTCTTGGCCTTGAGGATGGGCAGCGGGCAGTTGAGCCCGCGCGCATCCACTTCTTTCGTGATGGTTTCCATGAACCGATTGTGCGACAAAGGCGGGCTTTGCGTCGCCTGGACAGCAAGCATCGGCAGTTCACCGGATGACAGATGACCTTGGCACATGAACGGCTGGCATCCAGCGTTGAGCCTTGAGCTTGGTGGGCATACGCTGGACGCCGGACGCAATACGCTCAACCTCTCATACCAACCAGATCGCATCATGCCCGTTCAAAAAAGACGGGCTCGTGCCCGCGCGAGCGCAGCCAGTCGGCCAGCGCGTAGCCGGTCCCTGCGGGCCAGCAGCGCAGCTCCGGCAGGTCGTACAGGCGGTATTCGGACAGCTCCGGCGAAAGCCGGATGTCGCCATCGCAGACCGCATGCCAGGCGATGATGACCTGGTTCATGCGCTGGAAGTCGTAGACGCCCACCAGGTCCAGCGACTGCGTGCGCAGGCTGGTTTCCTCGCGGATCTCGCGCCGGATGCCCTCTTCCGGCGTCTCGCCAGCCTCCATGAAGCCGGTGATGAGCGCAAACATGCGCCGCGTCCACGCCGCGTTGCGCGCCAGCAGCACCCGGCCGCGGTACTGGACGATGGCGGCCAGCACCGGCGTTGGATTGTTCCAGTGCGTGAAACCGCAGGCCGGGCAGCGCATGCGCTCGGTGGGCCCGCCGTCCTCCATGACCGCGATGGGCGCAAGCGCGGTACGGCACTGCGGACAGTACCTGAACTCAGGCACGGCCATCAACTCCCGCTGCTTCAGCCATCCGCTTTGCCCTCATTGCGCAGGGAAGACACCGGTCGAGAGGTAGCGCTCGCCGCTGTCGCAAACGACAAAGACCACGGTGGCGCCCCGCTCGCGTGCGGCCACGCGTTGCGCCACCTGCGCCGCGCCGCCGGAGGAGATGCCGCAAAAGAGCCCCTCCTCGGCAGCCAGGCGGCGCGCCATCTGCTCGGCCTCGCCCTGCGTCACCAGCATGAGCTCGTCCACCGCAGCCGGATCGTAAATGGCCGGGGTGTACGCCGCCGGCCACTTGCGTATGCCGGGAATGTGCGCGCCTTCCGCCGGCTGTGCACCCACGACCTGCACCTGCGGATTCTGCTCCTTCAGGAAGCGCGAGACCCCGGTGATGGTGCCGGTGGTTCCCATGGCCGAGACAAAGTGCGTGATGCGCCCTTCGGTCTGTTCCCAGATCTCGGGCCCCGTGGTTTCGTAGTGCGCGCGCGGATTGTCGGGGTTGCCAAACTGGTCCAGGATGCGTCCGCGGCCTTCGGCAGCCATCTTGGCGGCCAGGTCGCGCGCGTACTCCATGCCGCCAGACTTGGGCGTCAGGACCAGCTCGGCACCGTACGCGCGCATGGCCTGTATGCGCTCGGACGACGAGTTCTCCGGCATGACGATCACCATCCTGTAGCCCCGGGCCGCAGCGACCATGGCCAGCGCAATGCCGGTGTTGCCGCTGGTCGCCTCGATCAGCGTGTCGCCGGCGCGAATCTCGCCGCGCTCCTGCGCGCGCCGGATCATCGACAACGCCGTGCGGTCCTTCACCGACCCGCCCGGGTTGCTGCACTCCAGCTTTGCAAGCACCTGCGTACGGCGTGTGGCGTTTTCGGCAGCATCGACGCGCTGCAACCGCACCAGCGGCGTTTTCCCTATGATTTCCTCTATTGTCGGGTAATTCATCGTGCCGACTGTGCCATAATTTGCAACTTGCCGCACTGCAGCGCGGCCCGGGTGGCGGAACTGGTAGACGCAGCAGACTCAAAATCTGCCGATGGCGACATCGTGCCGGTTCGATTCCGGCCCCGGGCACCACGGCAGAGAAATAGCGGCGGACTTCGCCCCACAGCCAGAGGCAGCGGGTAAGATGTGCGGCACGAGTGCGGGTAGCTCCCCGCACAACAATCCGCATGGCGTATATCAGCAAGCATCGTGGCGATTGGCGTGCCGAGGTCAGCAAGCATGGACAGCGCCGCACCCGGGTGTTGTCCACCAAGCGCGAGGCGCGGGCTTGGGCGATTCGGCAAGAGGCAGAGCTTGAGCGCTTCACCGCGGGTGGTGGCCGGGCATTTGACGCGTTGGCGACGGCCTACTTGGCCCGCGTGACGCCAAGCAAAAAAATCCGCAGATTGGGAAACCCGTGCAGTGGCCCGCCTGCAGCGCCAACCGGGCAACGCTGCAACTGGCCGACATGGACAAGCGCGCTCATAGCGCCCTGGCGCGACCAGCGCCTGCAATCAGTCTCCGGCAGCACGGTGCAGTGCGAGGCCGACTTGCTGCGCAACATGAGGCGCTGGACGAATGGCGCTGGCAAGTGCCCGGCGGCTTCCGGGGCGTGCGCACGCCACCAGCCAATGCGCCGCGCCAGGCCATCTCGGCGTGGCAGCTCATTCGGCGCGTGCTGCGCGCGCCTCAAGTGCAAATGGCCAACGCTACAACAGCGGCAAGCTGAAAATCAGCAGCGACAATCCCAACCTCAAGACCGTTGATGTGCTGGACGGCAGCCAGCCCCTGGACGTGGTCGGCCGTGTGGTCTGGATCTGGAACGGATCAAGACTCTGAGTGCCAGTGATGCGCATACAGTTTCCTGAACCAGCCGCTGCCCCGTCTCTATAACATCGTGTAACATATACTGCACGCCGATGCCCAGGGAGAGCTCTGATGCAACGCATTTGCCAGAAGTGCGGCCATACCAACAAAAACGCCAGTGGCACAGAAAGCGAAGGGTGCCCAAGCTGTGGCGCCATTTACAGCCGAGTCGAAGCAACGCCTGCTAAATATGGAAGCGTGCACGTGGAGACGCCGCCAACGGCCCGGGCCCCAGAGATGGACGGCCCGACGCCGCGCTCCAAGGCCCCCGACGAAAAATTCTGCGCGGATTGCGGCGCATTAATTAACGTCAAAGCGGAAATCTGCCCGAAATGCGGTGTCAGACAAATGCCACCGCCTGCGGCGCAAACATCAGCTTCCACTGCGCTCGGACACACGACGCCAAGCGGCCGGAACAGAACCATCGCGGCCTTGCTCGCCCTATTCGTCGGCGGCCTGGGCATTCACAAATTCTACCTCGGGCAAACTGGCCTCGGCATTGTGTACCTGATCTTTTTCTGGACGTTTATTCCCGCACTCATCGGACTGGTGGAGGCCATCCGCCTTCTGCTCATGAGCGATGTCGAGTTTGCGCAAAGGTACGGCGAAAAATGAAAGCTGCACATCGTGGCCCCGTGCTCATCCGGTCGGGAATGGCCCAGGACACGCACACGCGGAGAGGCGGACCTGCACGCGTGACCGGCGAGCGGAAGAGGGGGAGTTGAATATCTGCAGCACGCGGCCTGAAAAAACCAGGTTGAGCGCTCAGCAATGCGGCGGCGCCTGGATGCTCACAACGCGGGGCCCCGATTCAGGGTTGCGGCAGATGCGCCAGCCGCATCCACTCCCGCCGCCTTGCTTTAGCTACTCAAAGCTGCTCCGGCTCACCTGCCCGGCCAGGGCCAGCTGCTGCTCCATCGACGCCGACCAGTCCTCGAACGCCTGGCGCTCGGCGTCGGAAATGGCCACACCCTCCTGGTGCTCGGCCAGCATGACGACCGGATCGCGCGGCGTGCCGCCGTTGTCGCGATACTCGAAATGCAGGTGTGGGCCGGTGGCAATGCCCGTGGACCCGACGGTGCCGACCTTCTGGTTCTGCTTGACCGTCTGCCCCACCTTGACGTCTATGCGCGAGAGGTGGCCGTACACCGTCGTGTACCTGCCGTCCTGGTGCTTGACGTAGACAACGTTGCCGTAGCCGTTCTGCCGGCCGGCAAACTTGACGACGCCGTCGCTCACGACGTGGACCGGCGTGCCGCGGGGCGCCGCAAAATCGGCGCCTGCGTGGCCGCGCATGGCTCCGGTCACCGGGTGCTTGCGCATGCCAAACGGACTGGTCATTCGCATGCTTGGCAGCGGGTTGGCGAAATAGGTCTTGCTCAGGCTGTGCCCGTCAAACGAGTAGTAGCTGCCGCTGCCCTCGCCCTCCTGGAACCAGAAGGCCTGGTACGTCTTGCCCCTGTTGTCCATCTTTGCGCTCAGCAGGCGGCCCGTTCCCAGTTGCCTGCCGTTGACCTGCAGCGACTCGTAGACGACCGAGAACTGGTCGCCCTTGCGCAGGTCGCGGTTGAAGTTGATTTGCGTCTTGAAGATGCCCATGAGCTGGCGCGCCACGCTGCCGGGCACGCCGGATTCCTGCGTGGCCGCCAGCAGGCTGGTCCGGATGACGCCGCTGGCCAGCCGGTGGACGATCTTGACGGGAACGGCGTGGACGTCGGTGGCAAAGGACTCCCCCTCGCGCTGCACCACCAGTTCCTGTGCCTGCATTTCGTCGTCGGCGTCCAGCCAGTGCACCCTGAGGCGGACCAGCTGGCGCTGGCCGTCCACCTCGGCGGTCACGGCGCGCCCGGCCGAGTCGGCGCCAAAGATCGCCTGCCACGCAACCTGCTTGTGGCGCAGGTAGCCGGACGCTGCCGGATCGGCCACGCCCAAGCGCCTGAGCAGCCCCTCCGGCGTATCGGTGCTGCGCACGGCTTCGGTACGGTACAGGGTCAGCCCATCCAGCGCCAAGCCGGCCAGCTGTGCCTGCAGCCGGGTCCTGGCATCGATGGATTCAGTCACCAGCCGCAGCGGCTCGTCGGGAACGACCGGCGCCAGCGAAGCCACGGCCACGGCGCCACCGGCACCGGTGAACAGCGCCACGGCAATGGCAGCAGTGATCTGCTTGGGGTAATGGTGGAAAAAATCGGCAACGGCCAGGCCGGAGGAAATCAGTTGTTGCTTCACGGGCAATAATTGAAAATGGCAGCGCCGCCACATGCCCATGCTCAGCCGTGGAGCAAAGACAACTGACGCTTTGGGATAACAAAAACAATGCCGGAGTATAACCAACCGCCCCAAAACTCGCGGTCACGTCCTACAAAACTCGAGGCCACGTCCTACAGAACACGCGGCAACCTCCTATGATAACGCGACGTCGCCGGCCGACCCGCACGGGCCGCCCGGATTCACCGCACGCCACGGCCGGCACAACTGCCGCAGACCGCAGCCAACACGGCACAATCAGGCCAGTCCTGCGCTGCCATCCCGAGTCCATGAAAACAGAATCCAGAACAGAAACGACGCCGCTGTCCGGCGCTGTGCGCCAGGCCCTGGCAACCAGCCTGCGCGGCGCAGACGAGCTGCTGCCGCAGGCCGAATGGTGTGCCAAGCTGCAGCGCTCCGAGAAAACGGGCACGCCGCTGCGAATCAAGCTGGGGCTGGACCCCACGGCACCGGACATCCACCTGGGGCACACCGTGGTGCTGAACAAGATGCGGCAACTGCAGGACCTGGGGCACCAGGTCATCTTCCTGATTGGCGACTTCACCAGCCTCATCGGCGACCCGTCGGGGCGCAACAGCACGCGGCCGCCGCTGACGGCGCAGCAGATCCATGACAACGCGCAAACCTACTTTGCGCAGGCGCGCATGGTGCTGGATGAATCCCGGACCGAGATCCGCTACAACTCCGAGTGGTGCGACGCGCTGGGCGCGCGCGGCATGATAGAGCTGGCGGCCAGGTACACGGTGGCCCGCATGATGGAGCGCGACGACTTTGCCCGCCGCTACGCCGGCGGCCATTCCATTTCAGTGCACGAGTTCCTGTACCCGCTGCTGCAGGGCTACGACTCGGTCGCGCTCAAGGCCGACCTGGAGCTGGGCGGCACGGACCAGAAGTTCAACCTGCTGGTGGGCCGCCACCTGCAGCAGGAGTACGGCCAGGAGCCGCAATGCATCCTGACCATGCCGCTGCTGGAGGGGCTGGACGGCGTGGAGAAGATGTCCAAGAGCAAGGGCAACTACATTGGCATCACCGAAGATGCCAACACCATGTTTGCCAAGGTGCTGTCGATCAGCGACGCGCTGATGTGGCGCTGGTATCCCCTGCTCTCGTTCCAGCCGCTGCAGGATATCGAAAAACTCCGGGAAGAAGTGGCCGGCGGGCGCAACCCCAAGGAAGCCAAGGTACTCCTGGCGCGCGAGATCACGACCCGCTTCCACAGCGCGGCCGCGGCCGACGCCGCCGAGCGCGATTTTGCCAACCGCAGCCGCGGCGGCGTGCCGGACGACATTCCCGAAGTCACGCTGCACGGCGCGCCGCTGGGGATCGGGCTGGTCCTCAAGCAGGCGGGACTGGCCCCGTCGACCAGCGCGGCCAACCGGCTGGTCGAGGGCCGCGGCGTCCGCGTGGACTCGGCCATCGTCGAAGACCGCGGCACCCGGCTCGCTGCCGGCTCGTACGTGGTGCAGGTGGGCAAGCGCAGGTTTGCCCGGGTCCGGCTGGTCGCCGGCGCCGGCAGCTGAATCGCCGTGCCTGCCAGACGACGCGCAGCGCAAGCGCGGCCGCCGCAGGCACAGCCCAAAGTCCCGGCCCCACAGCCGGCATTGGCCGCAGGGCCGGCAGGCCTGCGCGGCCGCGCCGGATAATCGGCTGTGGCCATGAATCCAAGCAGCTTGAAACATTGGCTGACGCCCCGGCGCCTGATGATGGCGTCCATAGGCGTGGCGCTGATCACCATTACGCTCAAGACCCTGGCATGGTGGCTGACCGGCTCGGTCGGGCTGCTGTCCGACGCCATGGAATCCTTCGTCAACCTGGCGGCGGCCACGTTCGGGCTGTCCATGGTGACGCTGGCCGCGCGGCCTGCCGACGACGACCATCCCTACGGCCATGACAAGGCCGAATACTTCTCGTCCAGCTTCGAGGGCATCCTCATCATCGGCGCCGCCGGCGCGATCATCTGGGCGGCCGCGCTGCGCCTGTGGCACCCGCAGCCGCTGGAGCAGATCAGCTGGGGCGCGGGGCTGGCGGTTGCCAGTTCGGCGCTCAACGGCCTGCTGGCCTGGATCATGCTGCGTGCCGCACGCACGCACCGCTCGTTTGCCCTGGAGGCGGATGCGCGGCACCTGATCACCGACATATGGACCTCCGCTGGCGTGATCGTGGGCATCGTGCTGACAGACCTGACCGGGCTGCTGTGGCTGGACCCGCTGGTGGCCATGGGCGTGGCGCTGCACATCCTCCACGAGGGGGCACGGCTGCTGTGGCGCTCCGCCCAGGATCTCATGGACCCGGCAGCCGAACCCGAGGTGCTGCAAAAAATAGATGCCGTCCTGCAGACGTTCACCCGCCATCATGGCAGCCAGCCGGTGGTCCATTTTGACCACATCATGACGCGCAAGTCGGGGCCGCGCCGTTTTGTCAATCTGCACATGCACCTGCCGCCGGGCTGGACGCTGGACCGCGCCGCGCAGCTGCGAGCGCAGGTCGAGCACGGGCTGGTGACAGCGGTGCCGCACCTTTTCGTCAACATAGAGATGCTGCCGGACGGCGTGGAGCCGCTGCACACCGACCTGATGGAAGCGGCTGAGGCCAGCCGCGTGCCGGAGCATTCCTGGCAGGGGAAGGAATAGCACATGCTGGGTCTTGTGCAGCGGGTCAGCCAGGCCAGCGTGACGGTGCGCGGGCGCGTGACCGGCGCCATCGGCCCCGGCCTGCTGCTCCTGCTCTGCGCCGAGCCTGGCGACGGCCCCGCCGAAGCCGACCGGCTCCTGGCCAAGACGCTGAAGCTGCGCATCTTCAACGACGACGCAGGCCGGATGAACCGCAGCCTGCAGGATGTACGCGGCGGCCTGCTGGTGGTCAGCCAGTTCACGCTGGCGGCAGACACGCGCAGTGGAAACCGCCCCGGATTCTCCGGTGCGGCGGCACCCGACATCGGCCAGCGGCTGTATGAGCACTTCGTGGCGCAGGCCCGCATCCTGCATGCGCCGGTGGCAACCGGTGAATTCGGCGCCGACATGCAGGTGGCGCTGGTCAACGACGGCCCGGTCACGATCCCGCTGCGCATCGCGCCTGCGCGCTGAGCACCGCCAGGCGGCAACCGCGGCTCGCCGGCTCAGGCCGGCCCGGCGTAGGGGTTGGCAAACCCCAGCCTGGCCAGGATGGCCGCTTCACGGGCTTCCATGGCCTTGGCGTCGGCGTCGCTGGTTTCGTGGTCCCAGCCCTGCGCGTGCAGCGCGCCGTGCACGACCAGATGCGCGTAGTGCGCCTGCAGCGCCTTGTGCTGCTGCACCGCTTCACGTGCGACCACCGGGCCGCACAGCACCAGGTCGGCACTGACCTGCGGCGCCTGGTCATAGCCAAAGGTCAGCACGTTGGTGGCGTACTCGCGCTGCCGCCAGGTTGCGTTCAGCGCCAGTCCCTCCGCTTCGCCCACGACCCGCACCGTGAACTCCGCTGCGGCAACGTCCGCCTGCATCGCGTGCCGCAGCCAGCGCCGCACCCGGTGGCGTGGCAGCGCAGCGCGGTGCACCGCGCTCTCCGGGAAACGCGCAATCTGCAGGGACAGGGTCAGCGGCGGCAACGGCATCGATGGAATGGGGGCGGATGGGACCAGGACAGGATGTCAATGGTCCTGTTGCATTATCCAACCAAAATTTGCCAGGCCCCGGCCCGCAAATTCGGCGCCTGCGCGACAATGGCGGCGTGTGCCCGAGCCGCGGGCCCGAGCCCGGCTCCTGACAACAACGCTCGCCATGCTTGCCGTACGCACCGCACTGATCGCCACCACGCTGCTGCTGGCCGCCTGCGCCAGTGGCCCGCGCGTCATCGTCAGCCAGGTCAGCACCGACGCGGCAACCGCGCCAGGCGCCAGCCTGCTGCACGACGCGCACTACCGCTTCGAACCCGTGCCGGCCGCATCGGGCCAGCCCGATCCGCAGAAGGTCCAGGCCATGGCCGAGCGGGCGCTGCAGCGCGTGGGCGCCGTGCGCGACGATGCGAACCCCCGCGTTGGCGTGCAGGCCAGCGCCCGCGTCGACGCCTACTGGGTCGACGACTACTGGGGCGGCCCCAGCAACCCGCGCGTGGCGCTGGGGCTGGGCGTGGGCAGCGGCTGGCACGGTGGCGGCATCGGCCTGGGGCTGGGCTGGCCGTTCTGGGACCGCTCGGTGCCGTTCTACCGCAGCGAGGTGAGCCTGGTCATGCGTGACCTGGCCAGCGGCACCATCGTCTACAGCACGCAGGCACGCCACGACGGTCCCTGGCACAACACCGACACGGTGCTGGCCGCGCTTTTTGTCGCCGCGCTTGAGGGCTACCCCCAGCCGGCGCAGCGGGTGCGGCGCGTGGACGTACCGGTGCAGGCGCCAGAGCAACAGGCAGGGGGTGCCCCACCGCCCCAGCCAGTCCAGCCCGAACCGGCACGGTAGCGCCAGCAGCGATTCACCCTGCGCTGCCGCGTGCCAGCGCCGGCGGTTGCGGCAACCAGATGAACCCCAGCGCGCCCAGGACAAGCAGGCCCGCGATGCAGCCAAACACCGGCCCAAACGGATCCACGCCGTACGCCAGGGCTGCAGAGGCAATGAGCCCGGTCAGCCACTGGACCAGCGCCACGCCCATGAACAGGGCCATGGTAAAGAGGGCAAACGCACGGCCCATGACGGCCGGATCGTAGGCGTCTTTCACGTCCGGGTATTGCAGGGTGACGTAGCCGGAGATCGCCGCAAACAGCAGCATCATCACCACGTCAGCACGCGTGCTCCAGCCCAGCGCCATGACAAGGAGCAGCAACGCTGAAACCACGGCACCGCCAAGCATGAGGCGACGCCGCCTGCGCGCACCCGGATCCGCACGGCCAAACAACGGCAGGCTGATGAGCGCAATGACGGTGACCACGACGACCAGGTTGCCGGTCGCAACCAGGTCCCAGCCGTGGCGGTCGGTCATGAGCGGCCCCATCCACAGTCCACGCAACGCAATGAACGAGCCGTAGGTGACAAACGCCAGTGACATGATGCCCCAGGTGTGTCGCACGCGGAACAGGCTGACAAAGGTGCGCAACGCCTGCGCGGCCGACTCCCGTTGCACAGGCTGGCCACTGGCCGGCTCGTGCACGCGCCAGGCAATCAGGATCCACGCCAGCAGCGACAACAGGGCCAGCGCCCAGAATCCGGCGCGCCAGGACGCGCGCGCTATCAACCAGGCCAGCGGCGTGCCCGTGAGCAGCATGCCGAGGCTGCCCACGGCCAGGATGATGCTGGAGACCGCCGCATACCGGTGCGCCGGGAAATGCCGGGCAATGAACACCGCGCAGACCAGAAACGCCGGCGCACAACCGATGCCGATCAGGACCTGGCCGGCAACCAGTACGCCAAAGTTCGGCGCCAGCGCCGAAAGCACCGAGCCCACGATCATGAGCGGCGACACCAGCAGCACGGTGCGCCGGACCCCGTACAGGTCCAGCGCCAGGCCCATCACCAGCTGCAGGCCGCCAAAGGCAAAGTGGTAGGCGGCGGCAAACAGGCCGAGCTGGCTTGGCGTCAGCTGCATCTGCGCCTGCAGCGGCGGCGCCATGATGGCCGCAACGGTGCGGAACGCCTGGCTCATGAAAAAGCCGGTTGTCAGCAGCAGCAGCACGACCCAGGCCGCGTGCAGGCCGGGGGGCGTTCGCTCCGATACTGGCATGGGCGTCATCCAGAAACCTGATTGTTGGCAAGCATCGTCAGCTCAGCGGATGACAGATGATCCTGGCCCTTGCGGGCGTTTGATGATCGCCGCCTGTGGCGGCTCATGATGAATCATGGTGTGGAGCGGCGCCCTCGCCGCGATTCCCCGCACAACGCACAACGCACAACGCACAACGCACAACGCTCAACCTCCCCATCATGGCGGCGCAGCCGCAGTCATTGCAGCCGCGCAGCGGCGCGCTCATCCGTCGTGCGTCTGGTGTTGCAGGGCATTGTTTCCAATCCGGTCCGCAAAAGGGCAGGAGCATCAACCTGGATTCAGCAGCCGAACGCTGCTTGGTGTGCATACCTTGTTGTGATCAAAGGAAAAGCCTGGTTTGCACGAGCACACCCTTTTGGTGGCCACGCTATGCGATCGAACGCATCCAACTACTGAATCCAGGTTCAATCGTAACGGAGTCCCGCAGCAACCGGCCGACGCATGGGCGCGCACAAAACCCCGGCTTCACGCGAGCATGGCATGATTCAGCCTCATGGAAGCCACCCGCATGCTGCTCATCCGCCACGGAGAAACCGACTGGAACCGCGCACGCCGCGTCCAGGGGCATGTCGATGTGGGGCTCAACGCCACGGGCCGGGCGCAGGCGCGCCAGCTGGGCGCTGCGCTGGCGGCGCGTGACCCGCTCGCAGCCATCTACACCAGCGACCTGGCGCGCACGCTGCAGACGGCGCGTGCCGTTGCGATGGCAACGGGGGCCGCGCTGACCGAGGAGCCTGCGCTGCGTGAACGCCACTTCGGCAAGTTCCAGGGCATGAGTTTTGCCGAAGCCAGCCAGCGGTTCCCGGACCAGGCCTGGCACTGGCGCCACCGCACGCCGGAGTGGTCGCCACCCGGCGGGGGCGAATCCCTGCTGGCGTTTCAAGAGCGCATCGTCGCGGCGATCAACGCGCTGGCGTGTGAGAATACCGGCCGGCAAATTGCCGTGGTCACGCATGGCGGCGTGCTGGATGTGCTCTATCGGACGGCCACCGGGCTGAATCTGCAAAGCCCGCGCACCTGGCAAATCGGCAACGCCGCCATCAACCGGGTGCTCTGGACGCCGGAGGGCGGCCTCAGGCTGGTGGGCTGGGACGACGCCATGCACCTGGCGCACGGCGTGCTGGACGAAAATACGGCGGCCTGATCGACGCGCGCCATGCGGCCCGCCCGGCGCCGCGTCGCTCACTTCTTTCTCTTGCAATTTGAGGTCATCGCATGTGCGGCATCGTAGGCGCAGTCTCTTCACATGACGTCGTCCAGACCCTGATCCAGGGCCTGCAGCGGCTGGAATACCGCGGCTATGACTCCTGCGGCGTTGCCGTGCATGCCACCGACGCCGGCAGGACGCGCCTGCGCCGGGTACGTGGCGTCTCGCGCGTCGCGGACCTCAAGAGGCAGTGCGAGCAAGAGTTGCTGCACGGCCACAGCGGCATCGCGCACACGCGCTGGGCAACGCACGGCGCGCCGGCGCTGGCCAACGCGCACCCGCACGTGAGCTGCGGACCGGACCGTGCCGACGCGCCGCCGCAGCCGGCACGCGTGACGCTGGTGCACAACGGCATCATTGAGAACCACGAATCCCTGCAGGCCGAGCTGGCCGGACAAGGCTACCCCTTCAGCAGCCAGACCGATACCGAGGCCATCGTGCACCTGATCGATCACCTGTACCAGGGCGACCTGCTGGCCGCGGTCCAGGCTGCGGTCAAGCGCCTGCGCGGCAGCTACTCGATTGCCGTGATCCACGTCAGCGAACCCGGGCGGCTGGTGGCGGCGCGCCAGGGCTCGCCGCTGGTGCTGGGCGTGGGGCATGACGAGCACTTTGTCTCCAGCGATGCGCTGGCGCTGGCTGGGGTCACCGACCAGATCGTCTACCTGGAAGAAGGCGACGTGGTCGACGTGCATGCCACCGGCTTCCAGGCATTTGACGGCGCGGACCGGCCGGTGACGCATCCGGTGCACACCGTGCCGGCCATGGGCGGCGCCGTTGAGCTGGGCCCGTACCGGCACTATATGCAGAAGGAGATCTTCGAGCAGCCACGCGCCGTGGCCGATACGCTGGGAGGCATAGAAGCGGTCGGCGCCAGCCTGTTTGCAGGCAGCAGCGGCGCCAGCACGGAAGATGCGCAGCGGATTCTTGAGGACACGCGCAGCGTGCTCATCCTGGCCTGCGGCACCAGCTACTACGCCGGCTGCGTTGCCCAGTACTGGCTCGAGGGCCTCGCCGGCCTGCCCTGCCGGGTGGAAATCGCCAGCGAATACCGCTACCGCGACTCGGTGCCCGATCCCCGCACGCTGGTCGTGACCATTTCGCAGTCGGGCGAGACCGCCGATACGCTGGCCGCGTTGCGCCACGCGCGCGCGCTGGGCATGGAAAACAGCCTGACCGTGTGCAACGTGCCGACCAGCGCCATGGTGCGCGAATGCAAGCTGGCCTTCCTCACGCGCGCGGGCATGGAAATCGGCGTGGCCAGCACCAAGGCGTTCACCACGCAGCTGGTCGGCCTGTTCCTGCTGACGCTGGCACTGGCGCAGGCCCGGGGGCGCCTGTCCGTGGAGCAGGAGCAGCAACACCTCAAGGCGCTGCGCCACCTGCCGCTGGCGCTGCAGTCCGTGCTGGCGCTGGAGCCCCAGATCATGGCCTGGGCCGAACAGTTCACGCTGCGCGACCATGCCCTTTTCCTGGGCCGCGGGCTGCACTACCCCATTGCGCAGGAAGGCGCGCTCAAGCTCAAGGAAATCAGCTACATCCACGCCGAGGCGTACGCTGCCGGCGAACTCAAGCATGGGCCACTGGCGCTGGTGACCGAGGAGATGCCCGTGGTCGTGGTCGCGCCGGGGGATGCACTGCTGGAAAAGCTCAAGAGCAACATGCAGGAAGTCCGCGCCCGCGGCGGCGTGCTCTACGCACTGGCCGATGCCAACACCCGGATCGCCAGCGCCGACCACCTGCACGTCATCCGCATGCCCGAGCACTACGGCCTGCTCTCGCCCATCCTGCACGTGGTGCCGCTGCAGCTGCTGGCCTACCACACGGCGATTGCGCGCGGCACCGACATCGACAAGCCGCGCAACCTGGCCAAGAGCGTGACGGTGGAGTAGCGGGCCGGCATGCCCGTTCCGAGCGGCTCGCGCAAGCCGCGACTGATTAAAAGCGATGCTCAGCAACACCACGCGCATGACGGATGAGCGCGCCGCTACGCGGCTGCAATGACTGCGGCTGCGCCGCCATGATGGGGAGGTTGAGCGTTGAGCGTTGAGCGTTGAGCGTTGAGCGTTGAGCGTTGAGCGTTGAGCGTTGTGCGTTGTGCGTTGTGCGGGGAATCGCGGCGAGGGCGCCGCTCCACACCATGATTCATCATGAGCCGCCACAGGCGGCTTTCATCCAAGCCCGCAAGGGCGAGATCATCTGTCATCCGGTGCGCTGACAATGCTTGCCAGTCAGGAGCCGCGATGCCTGGTGATCTGGAAGCAACCGGGGGGCCGAAGCCGCCTGCACCGGACCCCGGGGCAGGCGTCCGCATCCGCACGCATCGTCTCGCGCGGGTTCACCCGGTGCCCGGTGCCGCGGCGGAGTCAGTGCAGGCGATCGGGCCGGCGCTTCTGGTGGCGCGCCGACACGCCGCCGACGCTGCCAAAGGCCCGGTCCAGCCGCAGCGAATCAACCAGCGCGTGAAAACGCCCGGCAAACAGCTTGTCCACCTCGGCAATGACGCCCGTGAGCTCGGACTCGTCAAAGTGCCGCTGCATGAGTCGCACCATGTCCTCGACCAGCGAGTCGCGCTGCGCGGTCATGATGGCTTCGGGCGTGGGTCCCACGTACAGGATCATGAAATCATCGCGCGACTGGCCCCCGGCTTCCTCGTCTTCCTCGTCAAAGCTCGCGTCGTAGAAGGTGACTTCTATGGCCGCGCCGGACGCGCTGACCTCGTTGAGGTTCATGCACATTTCATCGAGCTGGTAGCGAAAGTCCTCGTCGCCCTCCAGCGTCCAGCATATGTGCAGGACATGCTCCTGCGGGTCAAACTGTATGCCTGGCTCGCTGTCGTAGAAACTCTCGGCGCCGCCGGCCAGTGACCGTGCACCCGTGTATTTCCACAGCGGCTTGAGCGCTGCCTCCAGCGCGTCAAAACCCACATCGTGCCGGAGCACGATGTCGCCATGCACATGTATCTGGAAGGGAGCATTGTCTTGATCCATTGCCTTTTCCTTATCTACCACCTGGTGCCCCGAGCCGGAATCGAACCGGCACGCCCCTTGTTCAGGATAGCGGCGGATTTTAAGTCCGCTGTGTCTACCAATTCCACCATCGGGGCGCTGCGCCGGCAGCCGGCCCTGCGCGGCAACCGCCCGGCGCATGCGGCGGCTGTGCCGCAACAACGCGCCGCGCAGTCATCGACATGCGGCGGCTTCTTGCATTCTATTGTCACAGGATCCGGGGTGTGGGTGAATGGTCGCATCGCAAATGCAAAAAGCCGGCGGCTCCTGCCTGCATACGACGCATGATGGAGGCGCGACCCGGAGTCGAACCGGGCTGGACGGATTTGCAATCCGCTGCATAACCGCTTTGCTATCGCGCCAGTTTGTGCGTTAAAAAAAGGAAGCAAATGCTTCCCTTTTGTCATCTGCCCTGTCTGCTGGAGAGACAGGTGGAGCGGGAAACGAGTCTCGAACTCGCGACCTCAACCTTGGCAAGGTTGCGCTCTACCAACTGAGCTATTCCCGCATTTTTTCAAAGTGCCAAGTATAGCCTGAAATCAGCCCCGTCGCCACTGCCACGGAGCTTTTTGCAGTTTCTTTTCAGTGCTTGACGGCACGCCGGCCCGTGCTCTTTTTTCCGGGTGCGGACACCGTCTCGGCGATGGCAGCGGCCGGCACTTCGTCTTCTTCTGGCGGCAACGGCAGGGGACGCCGCTCCAGCGCGATTTCAAGCACCTTGTCTATCCACTTGACCGGCGTGATCGCAAGTCCCTGCTTGACGTGCTCCGGGATTTCCTGCAGATCCTTGACGTTTTCCTCCGGAATGAGCACCGTCTTGATGCCGCCGCGCAACGCTGCCAGCAGCTTTTCCTTGAGCCCGCCCACGGCGGTGATCTCGCCGCGCAGCGTGATCTCCCCGGTCATGGCCACGTCGCAGCGCACCGGGATGCCGGTTAGGGCCGAGACCATGGCAGTGGTCATGGCCGCGCCGGCGCTGGGCCCGTCCTTGGGTGTTGCGCCGTCGGGCACGTGCACGTGGATGTCACGCTTCTCGAAGACCTCATTGCCAATGCCCAAGCTGCGCGCACGCGCGCGTACCACCGAGCGCGCCGCGTCCACCGACTCCTTCATGACGTCGCCCAGCTGCCCGGTGCGCAGGATGTTGCCCTTGCCCGGCATGGTCGCCGCCTCCACGGTGAGCAGGTCGCCACCCACCTCGGTCCAGGCCAGTCCCACGACCTGCCCCACCTGGTTGCGCTTCTCGGCACGGCCAAAATTGTGCTTGCGCACGCCCAGGAAATCATCCAGGTTGCGGCCCGTGACCCGGACCGGCGCCTCCAGTTCACCCAGCTGCAGGCCCTTGACCACCTTGCGGCAGATCTTGGACAGCGAGCGCTCCAGGCCGCGCACGCCGCCCTCGCGCGTGTAGTAGCGGATGATGGCGCGAATGGCGTCCTTGGTCACCCGCAGCTCGCTCTTCTGCACGCCGTTGCGCTCCAGCTGCTTGGGCAGCAGGTATTGCCGCGCGATGTTGAGCTTTTCCTCTTCGGTGTAGCCCGAGAGGCGAATCACTTCCATGCGGTCGAGCAGCGCCGGCGGAATGTTCATGGTGTTGCTGGTGGCCACGAACATGACGTCCGAGAGGTCAAAGTCCAGCTCGACGTAGTGGTCGCTGAAGACGTTGTTCTGTTCCGGGTCCAGCACCTCCAGCAGCGCGCTGGCCGGGTCGCCGCGGAAGTCCATGCCCATCTTGTCGATCTCGTCGAGCAGGAACAGCGGGTTGCGCGTGCCGACCCTGGACAGGTTCTGCAGCACCTTGCCCGGCATGGCGCCGATGTACGTGCGGCGGTGGCCGCGGATCTCGGCCTCGTCGCGCATGCCGCCCAGCGCCATGCGAACGTACTCGCGCCCGGTGGCGCGTGCCACCGACCTGCCAAGCGACGTCTTGCCCACGCCCGGTGCGCCCACCAGGCAGAGGATGGGCGCCTTCAGCTTGTCCACGCGCTGCTGCACGGCCAGGTACTCCAGGATGCGGTCCTTGACCTCCTCCAGCCCGTAGTGGTCCGCGTTGAGGACTTTCTCGGCCTTTTTCAGGTCATGCTTGATCCGCGTCTTCTTGGACCAGGGCAGCCCCACCAGCACGTCAATGTAATTGCGCACCACGGTGGCCTCGGCCGACATGGGCGACATGAGCTTGAGCTTCTTCAGCTCGCTCTCGGCCTTCTTGCGCGCTTCCTCGGGCATGCGCGCTTCTTCTATCTTCTTCTCCAGCTCGTCAAAGTCCGCGCCATCCTGACCCTCGCCCAGCTCCTTCTGGATCGCCTTGACCTGCTCGTTGAGGTAGAAGTCCCGCTGGTTCTTCTCCATCTGGCGCTTGACGCGTCCGCGGATACGCCGGTCCACATTGAGGATGTCCACCTCGCGCTGCAACTGCGCAAGCAGGCTTTCCAGCCGCTGGCGCACGTCGACCTGGCTCAGCGCATGCTGCTTTTCCTCCAGCTTGAGCGGCAGGTGCGCCGCGATGGTGTCGGCCAGCCGGTCACCCT
>JALOAS010000160.1 GCA_023228705.1 Ottowia sp.
ACTTTCTGTAGATTAGCCAGAACAAAGAATGTTGAGATATCAATGTTACCATGCCAATCTAGAAAAGCACTAGCTATAGTAATACTCTCCTTATCGTTAGTTACTAAAGAGAACTGCGTATCAAAACAAGTTATAGTAGCATTCACTATATGAGCTAACTCGTCATGAGATAAAACAGACTCGGTATTATTTTCAAATGTCTTTGTCACTCTCATCTTTACCATCTTCTCCAAAGTCTAGCTTTATACTTCTTTCATGTTGCGTTATCCTACCACTCTTATGCTTTAGAGTGACTTGTAAGTTAACTGCTTCAATATTAATAAGTAGAAGTCCTTTAATAAATACCTTCCAAGTCATTCGTTCACTCTCAAGTTCTTTCTTGACGTTACCACGAACGCTTGAAACGTCCTTTAAGTTATAAGGTAACTTAGCGCTCTCAATGTAGTTTTGTATATACTTTAAGAACCTAGGTCCATCGATATCAAGATCAAATATGATCTTACGCCATAGTGCTGATAGCATACTATCAGTCCCACCTGTTCTCATCTCTTTAAATATGATACCAGGCTTATTACTATACCTTGCCATTTATAATTCCTTAGAAAGGATATGTATATTGGATATTACTCCATTTAGTAAATATAAGTTTCTTTCAGTATTATAATCCCTATCATTGACCTCCTTTTCTTCATATAAAGTTAGAAACCTAATAGCTAAATCTATAAACTCTTTACTAGAGCTTACAGGATCTATATACCTATTCTTACTATCTACATAAAAGTCTCGTTTATACAACACCTTTATATCAGTAGGTATCTTCTGAGTAGATATCAATACACTATATTCTAGTGAATATGTAACTTCCTTAAGAAACTTACTATATTCAACTATGTTATTAAAATAGGTATGTACTCGATATATAGACATATCTGATGAGAACACTGACCTTAAGCTATTAGGGTCAACAGCTTTTAATATACCTATAGTTATACCTATAGGAGTTAGCTTAGGTTCTTTTTTACAGAACCATCTTTTAAAAAGATTCACATCAACTCCAGTGTGTTATCTTCAATTAGAGTATATATAGCCAAAAACTTAATAGAAAGGTTAAGATTATGTCAGCCAATGATATCATGGATCTAGAAGACCAAAGGCGTCTAGAACTTACATTAAAAACCAGAGAACGTATAATAACTAATCTTACTGACGGTGGTAGATTACCTTCTAACACTGAAGATAGAGAGTTCCTAATGAAAGCTCTAGACGGTATGGATAGAACTGTTCTTACTAAAGCTAAAATCAAAGTTGATGACTCTGCTAGTAAGAACCAAGCTTCTACTGTTAAGATGATCAGTGAAGCTTTAAGTCGTATCAATACACGTAAGAATACAGCTCCAGTCAGACAGACTGACCCTGAGTTAACAGGAACAGAAGCTCCGCAACTAGTAGAAGGTGAGAACCATATAGGTGTACAAACCTTCAAGTACAATGAAATCATGAATACTGATAGCTAAAGAACATAGTCAGCATCCTTTGGGATGCTGGCTATGCTTTCTTCTTTAGTTTGACTGCTATACTAAAAAACTCTATAGGTAATAGTTTTAAAGCTATAAAAGGAGCAGCTAACTGTTCCAAAGCTTCAAAAGGATTCTCATTATCCTTAGGTTTATAGTCAGGTTTCTTAAAGTATATACCAGGTCCAAACATACCTACTTCTGGACAAGATACTTTCTTGAAGTTACCATTAGCAGAATGTATCTCTAACCATTTGTAATACTCATACATAATGACTAAAGATAGATTTTCCCTTACATAAATAGGAGTAATCTGTTCATAGCTTAGATCTACTACTTCTATATCTGCTAAACCTAGTGTAACTTGTTTAACAGCTAGAATGATATTAGTAACCTCATCTTCAGTTAAAACATAAGGATGTATATTTACAACTACCTTAGGCTTATAATGAAAAGGAGTATTAATAACTTGTTCTATAGTCTTCTTAACAAAGTCCTTTAATATACCACCCATAAGCGTCATAAAGGAATTCATCAGTATAATCTTATCTCTAGATGCATAAAGCTTCTTAAACTCAGTTTCATTGACACCAGGCCATAGATCCATACCTCGATCATAGTAACCATAATCTAGAGCTGCTTTTATAGAACTATCACCCATGCTAGTAAGAGTACCCATACGAGTATCCAACAAGCAGTCAAGCTCTATAAAAGCAGTAGAAAACTTTAACTCACTCATAAAGTAGATCTTAGATGTGCAGCAGTTAGAAAAGTCTTAAGAGTCTTAGTACTTTCTACACCGCTAGCGTAGTTAGATAATACTTTAAGATTAGCTGTACCTAACTTAGATAACATACTAGTCAAAGCTATACCGCCTCTCTGATCCCCACCTCTGTACTTCATTAATTCGATCATACAGTTATCAAGACCCATAGCAGCAGTTACTTGTAACTCAGGATAAGATATCTTAGCACCTTTAGATTCACCAGTAACTTGACCTGTTAAAGCATCTACAGTCTTAGTGTTCTTAGGTACAGAGATCTTCTTAATCAAGATTTGACTAGGTCTACGTACAGGTACATCTACTACCATGTACTTGATAGGAGTTAGATAAGTAGCATTATCCCCTTCACCTTCTATCCATAGCTTTTGAAAGAAATCATGTTTAAGCTCTTTAGCTATATTTAGATTCCTTTCTACTGATAAAGACTTATCACTAAAGTTAGGAGCCGTAAGAATAAGGAACCGTTTACCTGATTCAAGATCATTGATATAAGTATCAAACTCTTGATCACTCATATTACTAAATATCATCTTATAAAAGCCAGTGTTCTTACTACCAGGTATAAGTTTATCTATATATTTCAATATGAACTCTTCAGCTGCCTTTCTATTCTTAATCATTTTACTTTAAATAGGAACAGGTAGATCATTTTGAACAATGAACGGTAACACTTTACTTCTAAATAGACGAAGCCAATCTTGAACATCACCATTAGGAATAAGGCAATATCTTTCTTCAATAGAAACTTGTTTAGCTGACATCAGCTGTTGAGTCCAATACCTGTTCAAAAGGAATCTTTGAACATTAGAATCCTTACCTACTGCTTCTTGAATGAAACGACTATTATCATAGGCAGTAGAAAGATGATTAGCTAAACCTGAGTTAATTAGATCTTCACGTACGATAGCTACTAAATCCATGTCGTTAGGATTCTTAGGTTGATAGTACTGATCTACGCCTTTTTGTAGTGGAGAGGGCTCCATAGGTGTTTGTTGCATAATAGATACTCCAAAAGAAAAGCCACTAGGCTTATAAGCCTAGTGGATATATTACGTTTTTACTTGAAATTGTTTTTTAATGGTCTTATTATCGTCTTCAAGCCAATAAGGATGATATTCACCATTAGCCATTCTTACGAGATCATAAGTGCTTAGAAAGTATAAGGGTAGTTTATCATTATTAAAGGTCCACCATCCTCGTGTATTCTCTAAAATGAAATCCCAATCATATCCTTTAGCTTTGATCTTATCATAAAGATCTTTAGCAGACATAAGTTCATGACTTATAGACCT
>JALOAS010000161.1 GCA_023228705.1 Ottowia sp.
CACTCACTGAGCGAAGCGATCGCCCCCTAAGTCGGGTCAAATAGATTCTTACAAAAGACTTGATAATCAAGATAAACAATACCTACATTGTCTCAACCCCCTAAGTCGGGTCAAATAGATT
This sequence comes from Ottowia sp., assembly GCA_023228705.1. Classification (GTDB taxonomy): domain Bacteria; phylum Pseudomonadota; class Gammaproteobacteria; order Burkholderiales; family Burkholderiaceae_C; genus Ottowia. The sequence continues at coordinate 122 of JALOAS010000161.1, forward strand.
CTTACATAGTTATTGCCTGTGTTTTTGAAGATGGAGAAACAGTCTCAACCCCCTAAGTCGGGTCAAATAGATTCTTACAGTTAAACGTAAAGGTTTAACAACATTTGATATTGCGTCTCAACCCCCTAAGTCGGGTCAAATAGATTCTTACTGATGAATTGATAAAAGCAATCAAGTCCGACACTGAGTCTCAACCCCCTAAGTCGGGTCAAATAGATTCTTACCAAATTAAAACCTATTATGAGTATATCGACAGTGATACGTCTCAACCCCCTAAGTCGGGTCAAATAGATTCTTACAAAAAGAGACAAGCTTGCAATTAAGCAAGCTTGAAAAAGTCTCAACCCCCTAAGTCGGGTCAAATAGATTCTTACGTTATCGTATCAATCATGGAAATGTGAAAAAAAAGCAAGTCTCAACCCCCTAAGTCGGGTCAAATAGATTCTTACTACAGAAAAGCTATGTATTTATTCGAGGAAGAAATTATGTCTCAACCCCCTAAGTCGGGTCAAATAGATTCTTACAATAAGGAGATTGTTATGAAAGACAGATACACAAATGAGTCTCAACCCCCTAAGTCGGGTCAAATAGATTCTTACTAAATTAGTTGCCAAACTACAATTAGCTAGAGATGTCTCAACCCCCTAAGTCGGGTCAAATAGATTCTTACACGAATTTTTAACGTGCGTTGCCCTAACTGCGGGGCAAGAGTCTCAACCCCCTAAGTCGGGTCAAATAGATTCTTACTCCACATATTATAAATGCGGTATTCATCTAGTGATTAGGTCTCAACCCCCTAAGTCGGGTCAAATAGATTCTTACCTAACCCTAAATATTTTATAGGAGTAAAGGTTATGGTCTCAACCCCCTAAGTCGGGTCAAATAGATTCTTACAATGGTTGCAATGAACAACACAATGAACAACAACACGGGAGTCTCAACCCCCTAAGTCGGGTCAAATAGATTCTTACGATGGCGTTTTTGTTCCCGATGAAACTTGGGAACTTGTTAGTCTCAACCCCCTAAGTCGGGTCAAATAGATTCTTACTAAAATTAATTAATGTGATTAATTGGTCTTGGTGGTGGGGTCTCAACCCCCTAAGTCGGGTCAAATAGATTCTTACAGAAGAAAAATTTAGTGCGGGACAAATATTTGCAATAGCGTCTCAACCCCCTAAGTCGGGTCAAATAGATTCTTACAGAGAATCTCAACCTGATCAAACAACAAGAACGTTTCGTCTCAACCCCCTAAGTCGGGTCAAATAGATTCTTACAATAAGAAAAATGAATACAGAAACAGCTCGTCTAGAGTCTCAACCCCCTAAGTCGGGTCAAATAGATTCTTACTGGCAGGGCTAATGGAAGGGGCTTTCTAAGCCCCTTTCTTTGTCTCAACCCCCTAAGTCGGGTCAAATAGATTCTTACTTTATCCCAATCTTGCTACGCATGATAAGTACATTATGTGTCTCAACCCCCTAAGTCGGGTCAAATAGATTCTTACGTTGTTAAGAATTGAGAATAAAAATCTTAATTTTGTCTCAACCCCCTAAGTCGGGTCAAATAGATTCTTACGATAATGCACCAAAGAGCTATAAAAGATAAATAAATTAAGTCTCAACCCCCTAAGTCGGGTCAAATAGATTCTTACTTTTCAGCAGGATATCATTCTAGTTCTGGAAAATGTCTCAACCCCCTAAGTCGGGTCAAATAGATTCTTACATACTATCAATATTTTTAAATATAATCTGTTTATAAGTCTCAACCCCCTAAGTCGGGTCAAATAGATTCTTACAGGAGAAAAGAAAGAATTTTCTTTTGATATGGAATGGTCTCAACCCCCTAAGTCGGGTCAAATAGATTCTTACACTTATGATCAAGTTGAACTGGGTGTGTATCCAGATTATGTCTCAACCCCCTAAGTCGGGTCAAATAGATTCTTACACTTATTATGTTATTCAATCAATCGAAATAGTTGATGAAGTCTCAACCCCCTAAGTCGGGTCAAATAGATTCTTACCTATAACTAACTTTGTACTGACCAAATCTAGCTTGAGTGTCTCAACCCCCTAAGTCGGGTCAAATAGATTCTTACTGATCTCGGTAGAGCAGATGATCTCTGCCGAGATAGTCTCAACCCCCTAAGTCGGGTCAAATAGATTCTTACAATACCCGGTTTTACTAATGACGAAGAAAGGCTAGAAAAGTCTCAACCCCCTAAGTCGGGTCAAATAGATTCTTACCCTATGGCAATGGAGCCGACGGCTTGGCGGGAAGAATGTCTCAACCCCCTAAGTCGGGTCAAATAGATTCTTACGGACTTGTGGTTGGAGCTCGCATACCAATCATGGAAAGTCTCAACCCCCTAAGTCGGGTCAAATAGATTCTTACTGAATCAGTGAGGGTACGTTAAACCCTACATTTACTTTTAGTCTCAACCCCCTAAGTCGGGTCAAATAGATTCTTACCATTGTTTAAAAACATCTTAAAAGGTATAACACCTAGTCTCAACCCCCTAAGTCGGGTCAAATAGATTCTTACGAGGTACCATGGAAGTTAAAAAAATAGAAATAAGAACATGTCTCAACCCCCTAAGTCGGGTCAAATAGATTCTTACAAAAAGGAGTTAAACATGAAAAAAGAACAACAACAAGAGGTCTCAACCCCCTAAGTCGGGTCAAATAGATTCTTACGTTAAACATGAAAAAAGAACAACAACAAGAGGCAATTTTGTCTCAACCCCCTAAGTCGGGTCAAATAGATTCTTACAATCACAAAGACAAGCTTTGTGATTATTTATTTTGTCTCAACCCCCTAAGTCGGGTCAAATAGATTCTTACTAATTTCTGAACTTAGTCGAGGCTAAGGCTCAGTCGTGTCTCAACCCCCTAAGTCGGGTCAAATAGATTCTTACGGGAAGATGGTGATGAAACCTACATAGCTATAAAAGAAGTCTCAACCCCCTAAGTCGGGTCAAATAGATTCTTACATAACTACAATGCACGCCCTCTTACAAGGAAGTCCAGTCTCAACCCCCTAAGTCGGGTCAAATAGATTCTTACTTTGGGCATTGTTATGAATGTTCAAAAGAGTTTAAGTCTCAACCCCCTAAGTCGGGTCAAATAGATTCTTACAACAGAGCAGTGGATAACACTGTTCCTCGGATGATCCAGTCTCAACCCCCTAAGTCGGGTCAAATAGATTCTTACACCTATACCAAATAAAGATGTTACAAATAATAAATCAAAGTCTCAACCCCCTAAGTCGGGTCAAATAGATTCTTACCTAATATATTCAAACACGTAAAATTTTTAGTGATGTAAAGTCTCAACCCCCTAAGTCGGGTCAAATAGATTCTTACCCCTACCTTTTTATCTGGCTCTGGGAGCGGGCTAAAAGTGGGGTTTTTCACAATGATTGGTTTTCGGGCAGGTGTACTATATAGG
>JALOAS010000162.1 GCA_023228705.1 Ottowia sp.
AAAACAGCAGCCAGACCACCAGTGGAATCAGCGCGGCGGTGAGCGCGCCGTTGAGGCCCATGGCCAGTCCGGCAAAGGCACCGGCCTGCGCGCTGTGCTCAAAGGCACGCGCCGTGCCTATGCCGTGCGAGGTCACGCCCAGCGCAAAGCCGGTGGCTATGGGATCGCGCCGGGCCAGGCGGCCCAGCAGCTGCACGCCAAATGCCGCGCCCAGCACGCCGGTCATGACGACAAAAACCACCGTCAGCTCGGCGCTGCCGCCGATCTCGTCGGAAACGCCCATGGCGATGGGCGTGGTGATCGAGCGCGGCAGCAGCGACAGCATCATTTGCCCGTCTATGCCGACCAGCCAGCACAGGGCGATGGTCGAGAAGATGCCGACCAGCGCGCCCACCAGAAGCGCCAGCGAAATCGGCAGCCAGTGGCGGCGCAGCGCCGGCATCTGCTCGATCAGCGGCACCGCCAGTGCCACCGTGGCCGGCCCGAGCAGGAAGTGAATGAACTGGGCGCCGTCAAAATACTGGTTGTAGCGGGTGCCGGTGGCCAGCAGCAGGCCGACGATGACCGCCACCGAGACCAGCACGGGGTGCAGCAGGGCAACGCCGCCGCTCTTCAGGTACAGCCAGCGCGCAGCCCAGAAAACGCTCACCGTCACCGCCAGCCACAGCAGCGGCTGCTGCGCAAGATACACCCAGATTGCGGTCAGCTCCATGGCTCGTCCGCATTGTCTGACGCCGATGCCGCGTGCCGGCCCAGCAGCCAGTGCAGCGTCCACGCGGTGGTCAGGAGCGTGATCGCTGCCGCGACAATCAGCACCAGCGCCAGCGCCCACAGGCGCCCTTCCACCGCGCGCCAGTGCGCGATGATTCCCACACCCGCCGGAACGAACAGCAGCGCCAGGTTGTCCAGCAGCGGCTGTGTGGTCCGCGCCAGCGGCCTGGGCACGCCGCCGCGCCAGAGCAGCCAGGCAAAGAGCAGGAGCATGCCGACCACCGGCCCCGGAAACGGCAGGCCACTGGCCTGGACCAGCAGGGTGCCGGCCAGCTGCATCAGCAGGAGGATGGCGATGGATCCAATCATGGCGTCACGCTGTGGTCGTAGTCGTGGGTCTTGCCCGCCCAGGCCGCCTGGCATCTTCTTCAGACTGCACCAGAGCAGGGGTTGCTGCGGCATGCCGCGTGGCAAGAGGATACACTCGCAAGCCACTGGCGCCGGCGCTGCACACGCAGCCCGGCGCCGCCTGTTTTGCCGCCATCGCTCCCACTCACCATGCAAGAACGCTTCATCCTGACGCTGTCCTGCCCCGACCGGCCGGGCATCGTGCACGCCGTCTCGGGCTTCCTGCTGGAACGCGGCGGCAACATAGAAGAAGCCGCGCAGTTCAACGACGCCGCCACCGGCCAGTTCTTCATGCGCGTGCAGTTTGTCAGCCAGCAGGCGGACCTGCAAGCGCTGCGCCAGGCGCTGCCCGCGCTGGCCGCCCGCCTGGACCTGCGCTGGCAGCTGCACGCCGCGCACGCGCCCACGCGCACCGTCATCTTCGTGAGCCGGCAGGGGCACTGTCTCAACGACCTGCTGTTTCGCTGCCGCTCAGGGTTGCTGCCGCTGGACGTCCGCGCCATCATCAGCAACCACCGCGACTTCGAGCCGCTGGCCAGCGGCTACGGCATCGCGTTCCACCACCTGCCCGTGCACGCCGGGAACAAGGCGGAGGCAGAGGCCCGGCAGCTGGAAATCATCGAGGCGGCAGGCGCGGAACTGGTGGTGCTGGCACGCTACATGCAGATCCTCTCGGACGGCATGTGCCAGCGCCTGGCCGGCCGCGCGATCAACATACACCACAGCTTCCTGCCCGGCTTCAAGGGCGCGCGCCCCTACCACCGGGCGCACGAGCGCGGCGTCAAACTCATAGGCGCCACCGCGCACTACGTCACCACGGACCTGGACGAAGGCCCCATCATCGAGCAGGACGTGACCCGCGTCGACCACGGGCAAACGCCCGAGCAGCTCACCACCACCGGCCGCGACACCGAGAGCCTGGTGCTGGCGCGCGCGGTCAAGTGGCACGCCGAGCACCGCGTGCTGCTCAACGGCAGGCGCACCGTCGTGTTCCGCTGAACCACGTCGCTGCGGCTGCGGCAGCGCGCAGCGCCGCTTGGGCTGCAAGCAAAGCGCCACGCCCGCGCCAATTGCTGCTAGATTGTCGGCATGCAAGCTGCCGGCATGGACTTTCAGCGCGTTCACACGCCCCTGGGCGAATTCGTGCTTGCCGCGCGGGGTGACGCGCTGACCGGCGGCTGGTTCTCGGACCAGGCCAGGGCGGTCGACCTGGACGACGCCGGCTGGCAGGAGCGCGACGCCGGCATCCTGCGCGACGCCCGCGGCCAGCTCAAGGCGTACCTGCGCGGCAGCCTGCGCACCTTCAAGCTGCCGCTGGCGCTGGGCGGCACCGCGTTCCAGGCCGAGGTGTGGCGGGCGCTGGCTGAAATCCCCTGGGGTGAAACCGCCAGCTATGCCCAGCTCGCGCAGCGCATGGGCCGCCCCGAAGCCGCGCACGCCGTCGGCGCCGCCGTCGCGCGCAACCCCCTGCTCATCATCATCCCCTGCCACCGCGCCATAGGCAGCAGCGGCCGTCTCACTGGCTACGCCGGCGGCCTGCCGCGCAAGCGCTGGCTGCTCGATCTGGAGGGGCCGCAAAGGGCGCTGTTTGACGATGGAGCAGGGGTGGTGCAACGATAGCTGGCGACGGATCAAGCAGAGCATCCCGGTTGAGCATGGCCCACTTGACCTATCGATCCGCACATCGCCAGATCCTGCTCAGGGGGCGCCGGTCATGGTGCAACCGGTGAGCATGTGGATGCAGGTGCGCAGCCTGTACGTGGCACCCGTGGTGCTGGGTCTGCTCCGGCTGGGACTGGCACAGCTGTGGAGGTAGCGACGCCTGCGGTCGCGCAGCAGGGCGCGCGCCGACGTGACAGAATAAGTGTCTTGTCTGCGCCGGCCCGGTCGGTGCAGCGGCCCGCGTCCACGCCACAGCGGAGTGGCACTGCCCGCCGCGGGCGCGCGCGGGCCTTGTCTTTTTGCGTTTCCCCTTGCCTGATTCTGCTCAGCACGCGCCCGCCCTGCAGCGCGGGCGCTGGTACTTTGGTTGGAACATCGTTGCCGTGGCAACGGTGCTGGTGCTGCTGTCCATAGGGCTGCGGCTGGCGGTGGGGCCGTTCTTCCTCCCCATCGTCGACGACCTGGGGCTCAGCCGCAGCCTGTTCTCAAGCATCGTCGCGCTGGCCCTGCTGGTGTACGGACTGGTGATGCCGGGCGTGGGCTGGCTGGTGGGGCGCGTGGGGACGCGCCGCGTGCTGCTGCTCGGCACGGCGCTGATCCTGGCCGGCGGCCTGTGGGCGGCCACGGCGCACGGCACGCTCACGTTCACGCTGGCGTTTTCGGTGGTGCTGTCGCTGGGACTGGCGCTGGTCAGCCCGGTGACGCTGACCAAGATCGTCAGCACCTGGTTCGTGCGCCAGCGCGGCATGGCGCTGTTCTTCCTGTCCACCGGCGGCATGGC
>JALOAS010000163.1 GCA_023228705.1 Ottowia sp.
GTTCCCACCCGTGACTCCGCTTGAAACGATCCTCATCGACGGACACTGATGACGCTCGCGGGTGGGACGCGACGGAGGACGGTGACTCCGCTTGAAACGATCCTCATCGACGGACACCTTTGTTCGTGTTTTTTTTCGCCCCGCTAGAATGGTGTGACTCCGCTTGAAACGATCCTCATCGACGGACACCGCCCGCGGGCAGGATGACGTAAAACGTGCCATCGGTGTGACTCCGCTTGAAACGATCCTCATCGACGGACACTTTATGGGGGCGTGACGCAAAAACGGGCCGAAAAGTGACTCCGCTTGAAACGATCCTCATCGACGGACACCAGGTTCTGTGCGCGTAACAGACCGTTCGTATCGGTGACTCCGCTTGAAACGATCCTCATCGACGGACACGGAAAAAATCGCGAGACTGGGCGAGTAGCTTCTCGCGTGACTCCGCTTGAAACGATCCTCATCGACGGACACATCGCGTCGGCGTTGGCGCGTAGCTCGGCGACAAGGTGACTCCGCTTGAAACGATCCTCATCGACGGACACTCGATCTAAAAACGACCGACGACATCGACGGCTTCGGTGACTCCGCTTGAAACGATCCTCATCGACGGACACGAGTCTCCTCCATGACAGACAACGTGTATAACACTGTGACTCCGCTTGAAACGATCCTCATCGACGGACACTCTGGTCGAGATACGCGTTCGGACTTTCATTTCCGTGACTCCGCTTGAAACGATCCTCATCGACGGACACATCGATCCCGAGCGCCTTCAGCGCGTCGCCTGCGCGGTGACTCCGCTTGAAACGATCCTCATCGACGGACACCAAGTTGGCACACACACCCGAGGCACACTTCGCAGTGACTCCGCTTGAAACGATCCTCATCGACGGACACATCGCGCCCGACGCGTGTCGTGTGCGCCCACGCTTATCGTGACTCCGCTTGAAACGATCCTCATCGACGGACACTGGTGGTCGGTTTCGTTTTTCGTTCGCACTTCGCTGTGACTCCGCTTGAAACGATCCTCATCGACGGACACGTCCTCCTCGTCGGTCGCGTTAACTGTTGCATTTTTTGTGACTCCGCTTGAAACGATCCTCATCGACGGACACTTAAAAAAGTGCAACACGACAAGTTACAACTCATGTGACTCCGCTTGAAACGATCCTCATCGACGGACACCATTTCGGTTTCGGTTTCGCTCAGCGCATCCAGATCCGTGACTCCGCTTGAAACGATCCTCATCGACGGACACTCCAGTAACGCCTCCAACTCACATAGTTTCTCTTGCGTGACTCCGCTTGAAACGATCCTCATCGACGGACACTAAATCGTGTCGCGCCGTTCGTCGAGTAAAAAATGTGACTCCGCTTGAAACGATCCTCATCGACGGACACTTGTGCCACGCTGACCAGCGGACCGACAGCGTCAGTGACTCCGCTTGAAACGATCCTCATCGACGGACACGGTATAGACACCCGTTAAGACGTGCGCCGCCGAAATGGTGACTCCGCTTGAAACGATCCTCATCGACGGACACCCGCCTTGCCGGGTCGCTGCCAATCCTCGTTTTGCCGTGACTCCGCTTGAAACGATCCTCATCGACGGACACCGCTCGGGCGCGACCATGCCCCCCATGGACGATAAGTGACTCCGCTTGAAACGATCCTCATCGACGGACACCGTCTCGCCCTGGCCGCGCTCATGATCCTAAGGGTGTGACTCCGCTTGAAACGATCCTCATCGACGGACACCGTGTACCGTATGTTACTGCCGATCTTTGACCGTGTGACTCCGCTTGAAACGATCCTCATCGACGGACACGAGGGATCGCGCACGCGGTTCCGCGACCTGCTCTAGTGACTCCGCTTGAAACGATCCTCATCGACGGACACTAAATGAGTTCAAGCATCACAGGTATCCCGGCCTCAGGTGACTCCGCTTGAAACGATCCTCATCGACGGACACGTCGTCACACCCTCGACGTCGGTCATCTCCGTCCTCCGTGACTCCGCTTGAAACGATCCTCATCGACGGACACCGCCGGTTGTGGCGGTTGCGCCGGTTGCGCCGGTTGTGACTCCGCTTGAAACGATCCTCATCGACGGACACAATCCCCGTGGCCCCTCTCTGACAACAACCTTGATGTGACTCCGCTTGAAACGATCCTCATCGACGGACACACAGGCGCGAAAAAAAATGGTAGGATTACAGCGTAGTGACTCCGCTTGAAACGATCCTCATCGACGGACACCGCGACGGCACGTTGGCGATGTCGCGGTAGCCGTACGTGACTCCGCTTGAAACGATCCTCATCGACGGACACTGCCCTGGCATCACCGCCGATTGTGACATCCGCAGTGACTCCGCTTGAAACGATCCTCATCGACGGACACATGGCTCCCGTGCCCGTGCCGAGCAGACCCCTGCCGCGTGACTCCGCTTGAAACGATCCTCATCGACGGACACTGCTATCCCGACACTCCCGGAATACACGTTCCGGGTGACTCCGCTTGAAACGATCCTCATCGACGGACACTTGGCAGATCGTTCAATTTTGGGCAATTTCGCGACGTGACTCCGCTTGAAACGATCCTCATCGACGGACACTTTCCGTTCCGGGAGTCACTGCCTACCTGCACACAGTGACTCCGCTTGAAACGATCCTCATCGACGGACACCGTGGGGGTGCGTGCGCTTGCGCGCACGCGCGCGTGTGACTCCGCTTGAAACGATCCTCATCGACGGACACCGGGAGGGCTAGCGCATGCGTGCGCGTATGCACGTGGTGACTCCGCTTGAAACGATCCTCATCGACGGACACAGCGCGTCCATGATCTGCGGCGCATCGGAATATGGTGACTCCGCTTGAAACGATCCTCATCGACGGACACCCGACATGCGCATGTCGGAGGCGTGGTATCACACCCGGGTGACTCCGCTTGAAACGATCCTCATCGACGGACACCTTTTAACGCTTCGCGGGTCGAACCGCCACACGCGGTGACTCCGCTTGAAACGATCCTCATCGACGGACACTCGAGTCGCTGGCGCACATCTGCATGTACGCTTTGTGACTCCGCTTGAAACGATCCTCATCGACGGACACTCGGGTTCGAGGGAGGGAGCCCCGGAGGGCTCCCGGGTGACTCCGCTTGAAACGATCCTCATCGACGGACACTAGATGGTCGTCGGATTAATGTCGTAGTCGCGGCGGTGACTCCGCTTGAAACGATCCTCATCGACGGACACCATTAACTTTGTTAAGCCACGTGAGCTGTAGGATGTGACTCCGCTTGAAACGATCCTCATCGACGGACACTTTTTGACGCTCAACGAGCCGCCGATCTCGTTTAGTGACTCCGCTTGAAACGATCCTCATCGACGGACACGAACTAATAGGTGATATTATTAGATCAACAAATCAGTGACTCCGCTTGAAACGATCCTCATCGACGGACACTTTTTGACGCTCAACGAGCCGCCGATCTCGTTTAGTGACTCCGCTTGAAACGATCCTCATCGACGGACACGAACTAATAGGTGATATTATT
>JALOAS010000164.1 GCA_023228705.1 Ottowia sp.
TATTTGACCCGACTTAGGGGGTTGAGACTCCACTCTACCTTATCAGAAGATCCGTCACTGTGAATGGTAAGAATCTATTTGACCCGACTTAGGGGGTTGAGACTCCACTCTACCTTATCAGAAGATCCGTCACTGTGAATGGTAAGAATCTATTTGACCCGACTTAGGGGGTTGAGACTATTGTAAGAGATTTCTTACCAATACGGTAAGAAAGTAAGAATCTATTTGACCCGACTTAGGGGGTTGAGACATACCTGACGACACCAGTGCCGTCAGGTTTTTTGGGAAGTAAGAATCTATTTGACCCGACTTAGGGGGTTGAGACAAATAAACAGTTAGTTTTTTCTAATCTGAATTCTTTGTAAGAATCTATTTGACCCGACTTAGGGGGTTGAGACTTTCTTTGTCATTTTTTTGATGGAGCCCATGGTTCCGTAAGAATCTATTTGACCCGACTTAGGGGGTTGAGACAAAAACTCTAATTCTAGAATTTCTTCTTGGAGGTCTTCGTAAGAATCTATTTGACCCGACTTAGGGGGTTGAGACCAATTCCGCAATCATTTCCCCCCCTAATTCTAGGGAGGTAAGAATCTATTTGACCCGACTTAGGGGGTTGAGACAAATTTATCGACTTTAATTTTCATACTCTCAAGATCGTAAGAATCTATTTGACCCGACTTAGGGGGTTGAGACTAATAGTTGCTTGCGCTTGTGACATACTCGCCTCTTGTAAGAATCTATTTGACCCGACTTAGGGGGTTGAGACATTAAATAAATAAAGGGAGAGATTGCTCTCTCCCTTGTGTTATGTGTAAGAATCTATTTGACCCGACTTAGGGGGTTGAGACTCTTCTTGGAGGTCTTCGACCTCCAAGAAGATAGCCTCGTAAGAATCTATTTGACCCGACTTAGGGGGTTGAGACTAGTGGTATAAGTGCCACTACGCAAGAACATCCCACTGTAAGAATCTATTTGACCCGACTTAGGGGGTTGAGACTTATTTCTATCCTTTTAACTTCCATATCTCCTCCTTTGTAAGAATCTATTTGACCCGACTTAGGGGGTTGAGACCCAATTCTCCTATAATATCCTAAGATGCCTAAAGCTAGTAAGAATCTATTTGACCCGACTTAGGGGGTTGAGACTAAGAGGAGCTCATCAATTTTATACCTAACGGTATTTGTAAGAATCTATTTGACCCGACTTAGGGGGTTGAGACTACGTGTTCTACCAGCCAGCCTATCTGCAAGCTTGTTTGTAAGAATCTATTTGACCCGACTTAGGGGGTTGAGACCTTTAAATTCTGTTTGACACTCATAACAGTGTCCAAATGGTAAGAATCTATTTGACCCGACTTAGGGGGTTGAGACTTTGTTCTCGATATTCAGACCGTCGAGTTCGGTCAAATTGTAAGAATCTATTTGACCCGACTTAGGGGGTTGAGACGTTAGGACGCTGGTCTCTAAAACCAGTAACATGGGATCGTAAGAATCTATTTGACCCGACTTAGGGGGTTGAGACAAAAATTTGTTTGCCCCACAATGAGGGCAAATTCTTATGTAAGAATCTATTTGACCCGACTTAGGGGGTTGAGACTTTTTAACTCCTTTACTGACAAGTTAAGTTACCTGTCAGTGTAAGAATCTATTTGACCCGACTTAGGGGGTTGAGACGCAAGCTTTACTAAAAAGCTTGCTCTTTCGCATTTCGTAAGAATCTATTTGACCCGACTTAGGGGGTTGAGACATATTTTCCTGTTACAGGATTATATGATCTTGTCTCTGTAAGAATCTATTTGACCCGACTTAGGGGGTTGAGACGGTCTTTATCTGGAATCCTCGATAGCAATACTTGTTACGTAAGAATCTATTTGACCCGACTTAGGGGGTTGAGACTCTAGAGGCTTTTCTTTTTTTTCTTTCATCTTTTCTCTGTAAGAATCTATTTGACCCGACTTAGGGGGTTGAGACATAAATAGATTCAAGTAGATTTAATTTACGTTTATGTAAGAATCTATTTGACCCGACTTAGGGGGTTGAGACACCTAAGTTATTAGGGTTCAATCAAGAACATGATAGTGTAAGAATCTATTTGACCCGACTTAGGGGGTTGAGACTAGGATTACCATCGAAGTCTGTTTCGATGGACTCTTCATGTAAGAATCTATTTGACCCGACTTAGGGGGTTGAGACACCCTCTTCGATTCTGATAGTTGCTTGTGAGTTCAGTAAGAATCTATTTGACCCGACTTAGGGGGTTGAGACATGGGCAGTAAAAATTTTTCCATGTTTTCCTCCTTGTAAGAATCTATTTGACCCGACTTAGGGGGTTGAGACCAGAGTTAGCAAAAAAGCCGTGCAACTTGTATTGTTGTGTAAGAATCTATTTGACCCGACTTAGGGGGTTGAGACTGAAAATTTTTTGACGAGAGGGATGAATAAATCATCCCGTAAGAATCTATTTGACCCGACTTAGGGGGTTGAGACACCACCCAAATTGGGTGGTTACAAGCAACTCTCCAATATGGTAAGAATCTATTTGACCCGACTTAGGGGGTTGAGACCTAAAGCTAAGATATTCTTAGCAGCATTAGTATCTGTAAGAATCTATTTGACCCGACTTAGGGGGTTGAGACCTCAGTCCACGAGCCTATCGAGACTCATGACCCTCCGTAAGAATCTATTTGACCCGACTTAGGGGGTTGAGACTTACCGTATTGGTAAGAAATCTCTCTTAACCACCCAAGTAAGAATCTATTTGACCCGACTTAGGGGGTTGAGACGTTTGATTAAATTTTTTGGAAACACTCAACTACGGGGTATTGTAAGAATCTATTTGACCCGACTTAGGGGGTTGAGACTTCATTTTCAATTTTTTAACTTCCATGATACCTCCTTGTAAGAATCTATTTGACCCGACTTAGGGGGTTGAGACCTATTTAATGAAGTCTCTCAATGTCCAGCCCTTTCAATAGTAAGAATCTATTTGACCCGACTTAGGGGGTTGAGACCCTTGGGACTCCCACAATTCATTTGTTTTGTCCCAATCAGTAAGAATCTATTTGACCCGACTTAGGGGGTTGAGACATAATGACTTCTTCTTCCCACAAATACATAGCTTTTGTAAGAATCTATTTGACCCGACTTAGGGGGTTGAGACACAATTCATTTGTTTTGTCCCAATCAATATCAATCCAACGTAAGAATCTATTTGACCCGACTTAGGGGGTTGAGACAAAATTGGGTGAAGTTGTTGTTCTTTTTTTTCTTTCGTAAGAATCTATTTGACCCGACTTAGGGGGTTGAGACAAACATACCACCTAAATCGGTTTCTTGTTCACTTGTTAGTAAGAATCTATTTGACCCGACTTAGGGGGTTGAGACTGTAAATCTGATATAAATCATATTTGGTAAATCATCGTAAGAATCTATTTGACCCGACTTAGGGGGTTGAGACAAGCCGTCGAGTTCGGCTAAGCTTGTAACAGTAATGTAAGAATCTATTTGACCCGACTTAGGGGGTTGAGACATAGTGCCGTCGGATGGA
>JALOAS010000059.1 GCA_023228705.1 Ottowia sp.
TTGCCGGTGCGCGCCAGTTCCACGATCTGCTGGCGAAATTCTGCCGGATACGGCGTTCTCGTTCTTCCCATGGTTGGACTCCTTTATCCACAAGGTTAAGGTGTCCGCGAAATCGGGGCAACTCCAGGCTGCCTTCATGTGCCCTCCACAACGCACCCAAGCTGGCGCGCCAGCGCATGAAGCGCGCAATACGTCGCATCTTACCTGCGCGGCACGTCGCGCACCATCGCTTCCGCCAGGCACAAGCTGGATCAAAGCCCGACCAAAAAGCGCCATCGGTGGTGGGCCCGATGGCGCTTTTCCAGTGAACGCGACTGCCTGGCTTGCAGGCCGCTTTGTATGAACCGGCTTCTCTCGCGGCAGGGATACAAGGCGTCTTGTGCCGAACCCGTGCATGCGCCCGCTTCTAAGCGGCTGGTTGCGCTTGCGCCCGCGCGCTGAACTGTCCAGCAGCGGGATGATGTGCAGCCGCTTGTGCTTCCACTGCACTGCGCTGCAGTTGGCCGCTGGCTACCGCGCTGTCAGCCGGTTGCCCTTGCGCTCGCATGCTGGACTCTCCGGCAGCGGGATGATGTGCAGCCGCTTGCGCCTCCACTGCGCCGCGCTGCAGCTGGCCGCTGACTACCGCGCTGTCAAAGTACGGCGCGTTACCTGCGGCGGGCGCTGCAAGCGTGGTGCTCGCGAAGGCGCTGCCGGTGAAAAGAAGGGCTGCGGTCGCTGCGGTCAGGGTGGTTGTCTTGAACCTTGTCATGGTGTGCTTTCCATTTGCAATGAACTTGGCTCTGAGGCAATCAACGCTGCGACTGCCTGCTCTCGTTGGATACACAGGCCGCGCATTCATTGCGGCAAGTGCCTGCCGTTATTGGAACAACACCGATTCCAGACTGGAACCAATGCCCGCATGTGTTCAGCCCGCAGACGGCAAGCCTGTGCGGCACTCGCACGGGACAGTGAATCCCTTGCACGGCCAGACACGGCACACAAGACCTCCCCGCATGATGCGCAATGGCTGCGTTGCGCAACGCACAGGCCATCCGGCAGATTCAGTCCGCCCGGTCACCCCGCCGGGCGTGCGCTTCTTCAAATGCCCAAACCCGCTCAAACCCCATGAGCTGGTTGAACGCGTCAAAGTCGTAGAGCCTTCCAGCCAGGTCGGCAGGCATCTCCTGCTGTCTGAGCGCGGCGTAGGCTGCTTGCAGCGCCTTGCCGGCTGCGAGAAAGCCGGTGACGGGGTAGATGGCCAGCCTGAACCCCATCTGCTGCAGTGCTGCACGAGATAGGATGGGCGTGCGACCACCTTCGACGTTGTTGACGAGCACGGGAACGTGCGGCGCCAGGCGCGCGGCAATCTGCTGCAGCTCGTCCTCGGTCTCGGGCGATTCGACAAAGAGCAGGTCCGCGCCGGCTTCGGCGTACGCTTCGGCGCGGCGCAGGGCCTCTTCCAGCCCCAGGGAAGAGCGTGCGTCGGTACGCGCAACGATGAGGAAATCATCGTTCTCCCGCGCTTGTGTGGCAACGCGAACCTTGTCGACCATGTCCTGCAGCGGGATGACGCGACGGCCCCGCGTATGGCCACACTTCTTGGGGAATTCCTGGTCTTCAAGCTGGATGCCGGCAACGCCGGCCGCTTCGTAGCCGCGCACGGTGTGCGCGACGTTGAGCAGGCCACCATAACCGGTGTCGCCATCGGCAATGACCGGCGTGTCCACGCCCTGGGCAAAGGCCTGCGCGCGCGAACGCATGTCGGTGTAGGTGGCCAGGCCCGCGTCCGGCAATCCGAGGTGGGACGCGACGGTGCCGTAGCCGGTCATGTACAGCACGTCAAAATCCAGGCGATCGGCAATGCGCGCGGAGATCATGTCGAAGATGCCCGGCGCAACGACGAGCTCGGGCGCGGCCAGCCTGTCCTTGAGCCGACGCCGCTTGGCGCGGGCCGATATGCCGCTGGGTCTCACTGAATCTGGCTCCTGCATGTGTTGCTTTCCCAAAGACTGCCGGTGAAGCATGAAAGCATACCGCCCGACCGACGCCCCGCGTTGCAGCAACGCTTTGGCGGTCTGGCCGCATGCTTGCCCCTCGCTCGCGCGCGGTCTCCGGCCAATAGTAAACTCGGCGTCTGCACACGCCCGCGCTCGCTGGCAACGGCCGGCGCGCCGCGAGCGCGCCCCAATCCAATGAAAACCGGAGATACGCCGTGAGACCATTTTTCTGTTCCCTGCGCGCCGTGGGCCTGGCCCTGGTCACAACGGCCCTGTTTGCCACCGCGTTGCCGGCCCAGGCTGCCCGCACCATCAAGATCAGCATGCAACTGGGCCTGAACCACCCGCTGGGCGAGAACGTGGCCTATTTCAAGGATCAGGTGCAAAAGCTGTCCAACAATGAGATCCAGGTCGAGATCTACGAGTCGGCGCAGCTGTTCAAGGGCAGCGAGATCCCGCAGGCGGTGTCTTCCGGCGCGGTGGACATGGGCATGGTGCTGGTGGACGAGTACGCCGGCACGCTGCCGGCAGCCGGCCTGTTCTCGGTGGCTTTCCTGTTCCCGGACTACGACGTGCTGGCCAGGGCCGCCGCGCCCGACAGCCCGGTGCGCCAGGAGCTGGACGAGCTGATCCGCTCCACCGGCACGCGCGTGCTGTGGTGGCAGGACTACGGGCCCATCCAGCTGATTGCCAAGAAGGCGCCCGTTGTCTTGCCCGCTGACATGAAGGGCAAGAAGGTGCGCGTGCTGGGCAAGCCCTCGGCGGACTTCATCGAGGCCGTGGGCGCGGTGCCGGTCAAGATCGGCGGCTCCGAGCAGTTCATCGCGTACCAGCGCGGCACCGTGGACATCGGCATGACCGGTACCACCGCGACCAAGTCGCGCAAGCTGTACGAGGTGATGAACTACATGACCATCACCAACCACGCGCAGGTTGAATTCCTGATGGTGATCAACGACAAGCTCTGGGATTCGCTGTCGGACGATGAAAAGCAGTGGATGTCCGAGGCGGCGCAGGCGGCAGAAGACAAGATGCGCGCCGAGACCCACGACCAGAACATAGAGGCCGAGGAGTGGCTGGCCGAGAACACCTCGATGCAGATCACGCACCTGGACGACGCGCAGATCAAGGCCTGGCAGGACGCCGCAGCGCCCGCCATAGATGCGTACATCAAGGAGTCCGGCCCGGTGGGCCAGAAGCTGATCGACGAAGTCAGGAAGCTGTACTGACGACGCCACGAGCCCAGGCACGGCAGCCATGAGCCCCGAGCGCGGCGCACGCAGCCTGTTCCTGCTGTGGGCAGATCGCCTCTCCGGCGCCTGCGGCGTGCTGGGCATCGCCATGATCGTGTTCGTCATGTGCGCGCTCACCTACGAAGCGGTGGCGCGTTATTTTTTCCACGCGCCCACGCACTGGACGCAGGACATCTCGGTCACGCTGCAGATCTGGTTTGGCTACCTGGCCATGGCGCTGGTGCTGCGCGACCGCAAGATGATCCGCATCACCGCTGTGCTGGGGATTGCGCCGCGCTGGTTGAAGACCGTGCTCGAGGCGCTGGCGCTGCTCATCATCCTGGCTTTCTCGCTGATCGCCATAGCCAAGGGCTGGAGCGTGCTGGCCGACTCCATCCGGCTGGGCCGGCGCGAGCCCACGGTGCTGGCGCTGCCCAACTGGATCTCCGAGCTGCCGGTAGTCATCGGCTTTGCGCTGCTCGCGCTGCAATCGCTGGCCGAGATGCTGCGGCTGCTGGTTGACGGCCCGCCCGCGTACTCGCCCAGCAACGAGCTGGACGCGCCCGCCGCATCCTGACCCGGCCACCCTGTTCACCCACGCCCGTGACGCTGCTCCTGATCATTGGCCTGACCCTGCTTGGTCTGCTGTTCCTGGGTATCCCGGTGGCGTTTTCGCTGGCCGGCCTGGGCACCGCGCTGCTCTATTTCCGCGATCTGCCGCTGGTGATGATCGCGCAGAACCTGCACGGCGCGCTGGACAACTTTGTCCTGCTGTCGGTGCCGCTGTTCCTGCTCATGTCCAATTTCCTGCTCAAGGGCGACGTGGGCAAGGACCTGTTTGACGCCGTGCACAAGTGGGCCGGCCACCTGCCCGGCGGCCTGGGCCTGTCCGCGCTGGTCTCCTGCGGCATTTTCTCGGCAATTTCAGGCAGTTCGGTGGCTACGGCCGCCACGGTGGGGACGGTGGCGATCCCCGAGATGATCAGCCGCGGCTACAGCCGGCATTTCACGCTGGGGCTGCTGGCAGCGGGCGGAACGCTGGGCATCCTCATCCCGCCATCCATCCCGCTCATCGTCTACGGCGTGATCACCGACGAGAGCATAGGCAAGCTCTTCATGGCCGGCGTGGGCCCGGGCATCCTGCTCATGCTGCTCTTTGGCATCTACACGGTCGTCCACGCCAGGCTGAACAACCTCAGGAACGTCGACGCCAAACCCACCCAGAAGGAAAAGTGGGCGGCGTCGCTGCGCGCGCTGCCCACCCTTGCCATCGCGGTCATCATCATTGGCGGCATCTACCTGGGCGTGTTCACGCCCACCGAAGCGGCCGCGGTGGGCGCGTTTGCATCGTTCGTGCTGACCGCATTCATCCTGCGCACGCTGAGCGCCAGCGCGTTCTACGTGGCCGTGGCCGACACGCTCAAGACCACGGTGGCGATCTTCCTGATCATCATAGGCGCCGACATCTTTGGCAAGGCCATCACGCTGTACCAGGTCCCGGCCATGCTCTCCAGCTACGTGGCCACGCACATTGCCACCGTCAACGGTTTCCTCTTGCTGGTCACTGGCGTGCTGCTGGTCATGGGCCTGTTCCTGGAGAGCATGTCCATGCTGCTCATCATGGTGCCCATCCTGTTTCCCTCGGTGCTGGGCATGGCCATAGACCCCATCTGGTTCGGCATCTACTTCGTCATCCTCATAGAGATGGCGCTGATCACGCCGCCGGTGGGGCTCAACTTGTTTGTCATCCAGGCGGTCGCCGGTACCCGGCTGGGCACCATCGTTCGCGGCGTCTGGCCGTTCATCCTCATCATGCTGGCCAGCGTGGTGCTGATCTACCTGCTCCCGGACATCGTCACCTGGATCCCGTACAACCTGTACCAGGCCGGCTGAGCGCGGCAGGCGGAGGGGACGGTGGCTTAACATCGACGCCATCGTCATTGACATCGTCTTTCCGGATCCGCGCTTGCCATGCCCCACTCGCCCGACACCACCCGCAGCTTTACCGATGCCCAGGCTGCGCTGGCGTATGCAACAAAAATCTACCAGGACCAGTGCACCCGCCTGCGCAACCAGTTCCAGGACTTCCTGCATCACCCCGAATCGCCAGACCAGCCACCGGAGCCGGTGCGTGCCTGCTACCCGTTTGTCCGCATCAACACGCTGCGCAGCCAGCCCGAGCGCCACGGTACGCTGACCTATGGCTTTGTCGCGCACGCGGGCAGCTTCGAGACGACACTGACGCAGCCCGTCCTCTACGGCAAATACTACCGCGAGCAGTTCAGGCTGCTGCTGAACAACCACGGCGTGCCGCTGCATGTGGGCCTCAGCCACGAACCCATTGCGCTGCCATTCTGCTTTGACGAGGAAGAATCGTTTGAAAGCCAGATGACGGACTGGCAGCGAAGCGCCCTGACCGACGTCTTCGACCTGCCCGACCTGCACGCCATGGACGATGCCATCGCCAATGGCACGCACGTTCCTGCACCGGGCCGACCGGCGCCGCTGTCGCTGTTCACGGCACCGCGCGTGGATTATTCAGTGTACCGCCTGCGGCATTACACGGGCACGTCCTGCGAGCACTTCCAGAATTTCGTGCTGTTCACCAACTACGGTTTCTATGTGGACGAATTCATTGAATTCGCCCGCACGCAAATGGGCAATGCCGGCAGCAGCTACACGGCGTTTGTCGAGCCCGGCAACCGGACCATGCTGCGCACGGGTGCGACACCGGCAGGCAGCCATCCTGCCGGCGCGCCGCCGGACCGCATGCCGCAGATGCCGGCGTACCACCTCAAGCGTCCGGATCGCAGCGGCATCACGCTCATCAACATCGGGGTGGGCCCGAGCAACGCCAAGACCATCACCGACCACGTGGCGGTGCTGCGCCCGCACGCCTGGCTGCTGGTGGGCCACTGCGCGGGCCTGCGCAACAGCCAGCGGCTGGGCGACTATGTGCTGGCGCACGCCTACGTGCGCAACGACCATGTGCTCGACGAGGACCTGCCACTGGCCGTGCCGCTGCCCGCACTGGCAGAAATCCAGATTGCCCTGCAGCAGGCCGTGGCCGAGGTCACGCAGCTGCAGGGCAATGCGCTCAAGCGCGTGCTGCGAACCGGCACCGTGGCCACCACCGACAACCGCAACTGGGAGCTGCGCGGCGGCAGCCGCACCGAGCGGCGGCTGTCGCAGTCGCGCGCCATTGCGCTGGACATGGAAAGCGCCACCATTGCCGCCAACGGCTTTCGCTTCCGGGTGCCCTACGGCACGCTGCTGTGCGTGAGCGACAAGCCGCTGCACGGCGACATCAAGCTGCCCGGCATGGCCAGCCACTTTTACCGCCAGCGGGTGGCGCAGCACCTGCAGATCGGAATCCGGGCGCTGGAGCACGTGCGTGAAAACGGCCTGGACGAGCTGCACAGCCGCAAGCTGCGCAGCTTTGCCGAAGTGGCGTTCCAGTAGCCGGCGGCCTGACCGTCAGAAGAACGTCAGCCCTATGGAAATCAGCACGCCCGAGACGATGAGCTGGATCAGGCAGTAACCCATGATGTCCTTGGCGCGCAGGCCGGCAATGGCCAGCGCCGGCAGCGCCCAGAACGGCTGGATCATGTTGGTCCAGGCGTCGCCCCAGGCCACGGCCATGGCCGTTCGCGCCATGTCGGCGCCCAGCGCCTGGGTGGCCTCTATGACCACCGGTGCCTGCACCGCCCACTGGCCGCCACCGGAGGGGACGAAGATGTTGACCAGCCCGGCGCTGAGGAAGGTCCAGAATGGCAGCGTCGTTGCCGTGGCAAAAGAGGTCAGCCACGCCGAAATGGTCGCGGCCAGCCCCGAGTCGATCATGATCGCCATGATGCCGGCGTAGAACGGGAACTGCAGCACGATGCCGCCGGTGCCCTTGATCGCCTCCTCCAGCGCATTGAGCAGGTTCCTCGGCCGCCCATGCAGGATGATGGACAGGAACAGGAACGTGAAGTTGACCACGTTCAGGTTGATGCCGCCGCGCTGGATCACGTAGTAGTGGAACAGGTAGGCCAGCCCGCCTATGCCTATGAGACCGGTGAGGATGATGCTCTGCTCCAGCCTGTCGGCCGGTGTCTCGACCGGCGCCTGCTCGCTCGCTTCTTCCTCGAGCAGCTTGGGGTCGACGTACACGCTCTCCTCGGCGCGCGGCATCATGAGCCGGTTCACCAGCGGGACCGCGATGAACATGACGATGACCAGCGCCAGGTTGAAGAAAGCAAAGATCGTCTGCGAGGTGGAGATCACGCCTATCTTGTCGGCGGTGAAGTGCCCCTCGGTCGCGATGGTCAGCGGCACCGAGCCGGCCAGACCGCCGTGCCAGACCAGGAAGCCGGAATACGCGCTGGCAATCAGCAGCCGATAGTCCACCTTGACCCGGCGCGCCACCTCCCTGGCAAAGATGGCACCAACGACCAGCCCGAAGCCCCAGTTGATCCAGCTGGCCACCAGCGCCACCAGCGTGACGATGATGATGGCCTGAGATGCCGTATGCGCGCGGGTTGCGATGGCCGCCAGGATGCGGCGCACCGCCGGCGTCAGCGCCAGCATGTACCCGGTCACCAGCACCAGCACCATCTGCATCGCAAAGGTCAGCAGGCCCCAGAACCCGTTGCCCCACATGAGGACGACGTCCATGGGGTTCTGTTGCTGTATTCCCATGGCCGCCGCCGCAGCGATCAGCGTCAGCAGGATGACAAAGATGTAGGGGTCGGGCAGGTAGCGCTCGACCAGACGCACGGAAAAACGCGTCAGAGCTCTGAACATAGCCAACTCTCCTGGAACTTTTTGATGGATGTGTGCGGTCGAGCTTAGCCCATTGTGGTTATTTGTCAACAAGCGTATCAAAACACTTGGTGCCCGGTGCGCGAATGAAGAAACTGCGCACAACTGGCGCCACGCCATGACGCAGGCTGCGCTCAACCTGCTGCGTCGTCAACCAGCGGAAAGCGCCGCGGCGCGATGAACAGCAGCAGCACGATGACGATGGAGCCCGCGGCCATGCCCACGTACAGGTCGTCGGTGGCGGCGGCCACGGCCCCGCGCAGGTACGCCCCGAGCGCCGCGCTGGTGGCCGGGTCCTGCAGCGCGTGCAGCAGGGTATCGACCGAATGTGGCAACTGCGCCTGCAGCGCCTGCGGCGCCGCCGCAAGCTGTGCGGCAATGGAGCCGTTGAAGATGGCGCCAAACAGGGCCGCTCCCAGGCTCTGGCCCAGGTAGCGTGAAAACATGTTGGAGCCGGTGACCACGCCGCGCTGGTCCCAGCCGACCACGCCCTGCTGGCCCACCAGCAGCGGCGTGGACAGCAGACCAAAGCCGGCCCCAAGCGCAACCTGGTCCAGTACCACCCACCAGACCTGGCGCGGCTGCGGCATGAGGAGGAAGGCGAGCGCAGCCAGCAGCATGAGCACGGCGCCCAGCACCGCCGTGTCACGAAACCCGAAACGCATGTACAGCCGGCCGGACAGCGACGACGCCACGGGCCAGCCCATGCTGATGCACGCCAGCACGAGACCCGCGGCAATGGCGCCCAGGCCGTGCACCGACTGCAGGAACGTGGGCAGGTAGACGCTGGTCGCCATCATGACCAGGCCCAACCCCAGCGTGCCCAGGTTGGCGCCCAGCAACTCGCGCCGGCGCCAGAGCCAGCCGGGCAGGATGGGCTCGGCTGCGCGCCGCTCCACCCACAGCAACGCAACGACGAGCAGCGCGGTCAGCAGGCAGACCAGTGCCGTCTGCCACGACATCCAGGGCCAGCGGCTGCCGCCCTCCATGAGGCCAAAGATGAATACGGTCAGCGCCAGGAACACCAGCAGCGATCCGGCATAGTCGATGCGGTGCGTGCGGCCGTTGACCCGTTCATGCAGGAAGACGCCAATGAGCGCCATCGCGGCCAGCCCCACCGGTACGTTGACCAGGAAGATCCAGCGCCAGGAGGCGTAGTCGGCAAACGCACCGCCCAGCAAGGGCCCGGCAATCGCGGCCACGCCCCAGACACTGGAGAGCCAGCCCTGCACAGCGCCCCGCTCGCGCACCGAATACAAATCGCCGGCCAGCGTGTTGACCGTGGCCATGATGGCGCCCGCCCCCAGCCCCTGCAGGCCGCGGAAGACGATGAGCGTGAGCATGTCCCACGACGCCGCCGACGCGGCCGATCCCAGCAGGAAGATGATGGTGCCGGCCATGAGCACGGGCTTGCGGCCATACAGGTCGGCCAGCTTGCCGTAGACCGGGATGGTCACGGTCTGCGCCAGCACGTAGACCGAAAAAACCCAGCTGACCAGGCTCAGCCCGCCCAGGTCGCCAACGATCTGCGGGATGGCAGTGGAGACGATGGTGGTGTCCATCGCCGCCAGCATCATCATGCACATGAGCCCGGCCAGGATCCAGCCGCGCGAGGCGGCGCGCCCGGATGTTGCAGTGTCCGCCGTATGCATGTTGCTGCTGCCTGCGGTTGTGTGCGGCCGGCATCGATGACCCGCGCCGCGTGCAGCGCGCGGCATCACGCCTCGCGTGGCCGGTACCCGCGTCCAGCCTGCCGCTGGCAGCGCTTACCTGAGCAGGCGGAACTCGCCGTCGGTGATGGTGATGAGCTCGCGCCCGCGTTCGTCAAAGCCGCTGTGGTCTTCGGCGCTCATGTTGTATACGCCCTGCGTGCCCACCAGCTCGTGCGTCTGCTCCAGCGCGTCGCGCAAAGCGGCGCGGAACTCGGGCGTGCCCGGCCGGGCCTTGCCGGCAGCCTCGGGGATGGCATTTTGCAGCAGCAGCCCGGCGTCGTAGACGTTGGCGCCAAAGGTCGCGGGCATCTCCCCATACAGCTTCTCGTAGGCCGCAATGTAGTCTTGCGCCACCTGCTTGGCCGGGTTGGCATCGGCTATCTCGGGCAGCACCAGCATCAGGCTGCCACCCAGGATGGTGCCTTCCACATGGCTGCCGCCCAGCTTGATGAACGCCGGTAGCGCCGCGCCGTGCGTCTGGTAGATCTTGCCCTGGTAGCCGCGCTCGCGCAGCGTGATCTGCGGCAGCGCGGCTGCGCCGCCGGTACCCGCCACCAGCACCGCGTCCGGGTTGGCGCCAATCAGCTTCAGCGCCTGCCCGAGCACCGCCGTGTCCTGGCGGGAGTAGCGCTCCGTCGCCACCAGCTGGATGCCTGCGTCGGTCAGCAGGTCGGTGGTCACCTGCAGCCAGTCGTCGCCGTAGGGATCGGCAAAACCAATGAAGCCCAGCGTCTTGACGCCCGTCTGCACCATGTGATCGACCAGCACCTGCGCAATGATTCCCGTGTTCTGCGTGGTCTTGAACACCCATTTCTTCTTCCCGTCCATGGGCAGCACGACCGCTGCCGTCCCCACCGGCGCCAGCATGGGAACGCCGGCCTCGGCAATGAATTCAATCGCGCCCATGGCGTTGGGAGAGCCGGTGGGGCCGATGATGGCGTCCACGTTCTGCTCGTCTATGAGCTTGCGCACGACCTTGACGGTTTCCGTGGAGTCGCTGGCGTCGTCGATGCCGATGTACTCCACGTCCAGGTCGCCCACCGTTTTCGGCAGCAACGGCACGGTATTCTTTTGCGGGATGCCCACCAGCGACGTGGGCCCGGTGGCCGAATAAACCACGCCCACCCTGACCTGTGCCAGCGCAGCGCCCGGGCCAAGCAGGCAGGCCAGCGCCGCGCCCAGCACGGCGCGCAGCAAAACACCGTTTGTCTTCATCGAATATCCCCGTGTCAAGATCAATCCGCCATTTTGCACAAAATCGCTGGCCTGATTGAAAACGATGCCCAGCAAACTCAGGCGCATGACGAATGACCTATGAAGAGGTTGAGCGTTGAGCGTTGAGCGTTGAGCGTTGAGCGTTGAGCGTTGAGCGTTGAGCGTTGAGCGTTGAGCGTTGAGCGTTGAGCGTTGAGCGTCATACGCTGGACGCTGGACGGCCTATTCGCTGGACGCCAAACCTTCATGGGCCGAGATCATCCGTCATCATCCGTCATCCGGTGCGCTGGCAATGCCTGCCAATCAGGTTCGTTCATTCCCGTTGCACGCTGCCCAGCGCCTGCCCCAGGCGCACCGCGGCGCCGGGCGTCCAGTCCGGGTTGAAGCGCAGCGTTGCGTGCGGCCACAGCAGCACCACGGTGGACCCCAGGAGAAAGCGCCCCATCTCGGCACCACGGGCCAGCATCACGCGCTGGTCGCCGTAGTCATGGCGGCGGATGCGACCGGGCCGCGGCGGATTGACGACGCCATGCCAGCTGGTTGCCATGCTGCCGACGATGGTCGCGCCCACCAGCACCAGCACCAGCGGGCCGTGCCGGGTCTCGAACAGGCAAACCAGCCGCTCGTTGCGCGCAAAAAGCCCCGGGACGCGCTGCACCGTGGCCGGGTTCACCGAGCGCAGGTCGCCGGGCACGTAGGTCATGCGCAGCAGGCGCCCGGCGCAGGGCATGTGGATGCGGTGGTAGTCGCGGGGGCTGAGGTAGAGCGTTGCAAACTGGCCGTTGCCAAACCGCGCTGCCAGCTCGGCATCGCCTGCCAGCAGCGCCGTCGTACTGTAGCTGTGTCCCTTGGCCTGGAAAATCTGCTCGCCGGCAATGGCGCCGAACTGACTGATCACGCCGTCTACCGGGCACAGCCAGTCGGCCACATCCATGGGCACCAGCGACCGCGCATCCGGCGCCAGCGCCCGCGTAAAAAAGTCGTTGAAGGTGGCGTATGCCGCCACCTCAGGCTCGGCCGCTTCGCTCATGTCGACGCCGTAGCGCCTGATGAAACGCCGGATCGCCCAGCGCGTCAGCGGTCCCAGCCGGCTGCGCGCGCCGGCACCAGCGCACCGGGTCAGCAGCAGCCGCAGCGCCATTGCCATGCGCTGCGCCAAGGAAGGCTGCGCTTGCGTGCCGGTCATCGGGCTGCGCAATTATTCGGGCGCGCCCAGGACGAGCTCGACGCTGCCGACCCCCTCCACGCTGCCCTGCAGCACGTCCCCGGGATCCACCGGCCCGACGCCCTCGGGCGTTCCGGTATAGACCAAATCACCGGGTTGCAGGTGGTAGTGCTGCGACAGCTGCGCCACGATTTCGGGCACGGTCCAGATCATGTCGCGCAGGTCCGCCCGCTGACGCTCCTCGCCGTTGACCGTCAGCATGATCGCGCCGGCAGCAGGGTGGCCGATGTCTGCGGCCGGGGCCAGCTCGCCCAGCACGGCGCCGCCTTCAAAGTCCTTGGCCAGGCTCCAGGGCATGCCATCGGTCTTGGCCAGGCCCTGCAGGTCGCGCCGCGTCATGTCCAGCCCGCAGCAGTAGCCCCAGATGCAGTCGTTGGCCTGCCCGGGTCGGATCCGGAACGCCGACTTGCCAATGGCGGCAACCAGCTCGACTTCATGGTGGAAATCGCTGGTTTGCGGCGGGTATGGCATGGTGGCGCCGCCGTGCAGCACGTGCCACGCCGCCTTGTTGAAGAAGACCGGCGGCTGGCGCCCGGGGTCGCCGCCCATCTCGCGCACGTGCGCCGCGTAGTTGCGGCCTATGCAAAAGATGCGGCGCACGGCAAAGCGCTGCACGCTGTCGCGGACGGACAGGCTGGTCGTGGCCGGCGGGGCAAAAACAAAATCAGTCATGGGGAATCCTTGTCTGGCGCGGCGCAGGGCGGGCCGCTGGACGGGCGGGGCCGGTCCAGCGGCACCCTGCGCGTCCGGGCGCAGCGGTGCCGTGGCGGCCTTGCCGTCGGCCCATTTATAACGCAATCCAGCGGTTAACATCGGCAGCTTCACGCATCAATCAGGAAATCAACGATGAACATTGAAACCGTAGGCATCGTCGGTGCCGGCACCATGGGCAGCGGCATTGCGCAGGCCTGCGCAGTATCGGGCATCCCGGCGGTCATGGTCGACGTCGCGCAAGACGCAGTGGACCGCGGGCTCAGGAGCATAGAAAAGAGCCTGGACCGGCTCGTGGCGAGAGAGAGGATCAGCGAGGCAGACAAGCAGGCTGCGCTCGGCCGCATCACCGGCTCGACCCGCTACGAGGACCTGAAGGGCACCGACCTGGTCATCGAGGCCGCCACCGAGGACCACAAGCTCAAGAACAAGATCATGCAGGGGCTGGACGAGCTGCTTGCGCCGGACGTGCTGCTGGCAAGCAACACCTCGTCCATCTCGATCACGCAGCTGGCCGCCAAGACGCAGCGTGCCGAGCGCTTCGTGGGCATGCATTTCTTCAACCCGGTTCCGGTCATGAAGCTGGTGGAGATCATCCGCGGCCTGCAGACCTCCGATGCGACGCACAAAGCGGTGACCGAGCTGGCCAGGAAGCTGGGCAAGACGCCGATCACGGTCAAGAACGCACCAGGCTTTGTCGTCAACCGCATCCTGGTGCCCATGATCAACGAAGCCTTCTACGTGCTGGCCGAAGGCCTGGCAACGCCTGAAGACATCGACGCCGGCATGCGGCTGGGCTGCAACCACCCCATAGGCCCGCTGGCGCTGGCCGACATGATAGGCATCGACGTGTGCCTGGCCGTGATGGAAGTCTTCCTGGAGCAGTTTGGTGACAGCAAGTACCGTCCCTGCCCGCTGATGCGCGAGTATGTGGCTGCCGGGCGCCTGGGGCGCAAGACCGGCCAGGGCGTGTACTCGTACTGACACGCGCAACCCGCGCCCCCCGGGAGCAGGGACGCATGCACGACAGCGGTCCTGCGCCTCAGCTGCGGTCCGCGCTGGCGAAGCGGTCCGGCGCCACGCGCAAGAGCAGCCGCCCCAGTAGCCCGGGAAACCAGTTCCTCCTGATCGCCTGCAGCAACATCCGGGCATAAAGGCGCTCGAGCGCGCCGGTCAGCCGGCCCCCGGCCTGGCGCCAAAGCGGGGCAACCAGTGCGCAGGAAAGCGCCGCCACCGCAACGGCGCCCAGTATATCGAACGGAAAGTGCACGCCCAGGAAGATGCGGGCCCAGCCAACGCAGGCGGCAATCAGCAAGATCAGCATGCCCCACAGGCGATGGCCGTCCAGCAGCAGCGTCAGGCCGACGCCGGCAAGGACGACCATGTGGTTGCTTGGAAAAGAAAAATTGGCGGTGTGGTCCATCCAGACATGCCCCAGCCCGATCGCGAATGGCCGCGGTTGCGGCCAGCCCAGCCCTATGGCCTGGTTGAGCGCCAGCCCGACACCGGCAACGAGGCAGGCCTTGATCGCCGTGCTGCGCCGCGCGTGGCCCCCCTGCAGCCAGTACGCCACCATCAGCAAGGGAATCAGGTAGATGAGGCCGTTGGCCACAACGGTCGCGGCAGTCACCTGCGCGGCCGAAGTCTCGGCGCCGCCGTTGAGCAACAAGAACCAGGCGTGGTTGATCCGCGCCAGCGCACTCATGCAGCCGTCCCATGCGCATCGAACGCGCCGGCCACACACCAAACTCTGGCTTTGGCGCCGGCCGCGTACGACTCGCACACTCTCTTGACTTGGCTTTGACCCGTCATTTTGTCTGGAAATGCAGCAACTACGCTGCGGCAAGCGCGCGCAGCCAGTAGCGGCGCGTGAACCAGAACCCCAGCAGCAAACCCAGGCTGTCGACAGCAAAATCGCCGATGCTGGCGCCGCGGCCCGGGATGAAGTACTGGGCGATTTCCGTGCCTGCGCCAAGCAGCACCAGGGCCAGCATGATCCTGGGATAGGCGGCGCGGCCCCACCAGACGCGGGTGGCCAGCGCGCCCATGACGGCAAACAGAAACAGGTGCACCGCCTTGTCCGCAAGGCCCAGCCCGAAGATCTCATCGGACATGCGGTCCAATGGCAGCCAGAACAGCAATCGCAGCTGCATTTGACGGAGCATGTCGCCGGAGGACAGCAGCAGGACGAGCGTCAGCAGCAGCCAGGCGCGGAACAGGAGCTTCCAGCGGCGCAGCGCCGGATCCACCCTCCCGCGTTGCCCGAGGCCATGGGCCTCCGGCGTGTCAGACATTGAACAGGAATTCCATCACGTCGCCGTCGCGGACCACGTAGTCCTTGCCTTCGGCGCGCATCTTTCCGGCGTCCCTGGCGCCCTGCTCGCCGCGGTACCGGATGAAGTCGTCAAAGGCGATGGTCTGCGCGCGGATGAACCCGCGTTCAAAGTCACCGTGGATGACACCCGCTGCCCGCGGCGCGGTGGCACCGACGGGAACCGTCCAGGCACGCACCTCCTTGACGCCCACCGTGAAGTAGGTCTGCAGTCCCAGCAACTGGTAGGCGGCGCGGATGAGCCGGTCCAGGCCCGGCTCGCTCTGCCCGATTTCATCCAGGAACAGCGCCTTCTCGGCGTCGCTCATGTCGGCCATGTCGGCTTCGAGCTTGGCGCATATGGCGACCACCGGTGCCTGCTGGCCGGCTGCGTACGCCCGCAGCTGCTCAAGCAGCGGGTTGCCCTCAAAACCGTCCTCGTCCACGTTGGCGACAAACATGGCCGGCTTGGCGGTGATCAGGCACAGCGGCCTGAGCCGCGCCTGTTGCTCGTCGTCCAGCGCCAGCGTGCGCACCGGGCGCCCCGCATCCAGCGCCTCGCGCACCGGCTCGAGCAGCCCCAGCATGGCCGCCGCCTCCTTGTCGTTGCCGCTCCTGGCCGCCTTGGCATGGCGCTGCTGCGCCTTCTCCACGGTGGCCAGGTCCGCCAGGCAGAGCTCGGTCTGTATGACTTCGACGTCGGCCACCGGATCGACCTTGCCGGCCACGTGCACCACGTTCGGGTCGTCAAAGCAACGTACCACGTTGATGATGGCGTCGGTCTCGCGGATGTGCGCCAAAAACTGGTTGCCCAGCCCCTCGCCCTGGCTGGCGCCGGCAACAAGCCCGGCAATGTCGACAAACTCGACGATGGCCGGGACGACGCGGTTCGGGTTGGCGATGTCTGCCAGCTGCCGCAGGCGCGGGTCCGGCACCTCCACGATGCCCGTGTTGGGCTCTATGGTGCAAAAGGGATAGTTCTCGGCGGCAATCTGCGCCTTGGTGAGGGCATTGAAGAGCGTGGACTTGCCCACGTTGGGCAGGCCCACGATGCCGCATTGCAGGCTCATGGCAGAAAAAAGGCTGGAAATTCGGTGGGGAGGCGCTTATTTTACGGGCTGCGCCCCGCGCCTGGCCCCGATCGGGTCGCACCCCATTGCTTACAATGCCCGCATGGCAGCCCCGCATGACGTTTGCATCCGCGGCGCCGGCATCGTGGGCCGCACGCTGGCCCTGCTGCTGGCACGGCAGGGCCTGCGCGTTGCGCTGGTCGCGCCAGCGCAGTACACGCGCCGCGACGCCGACGTGCGCGCTTATGCGATCAGCCCCCAGAACCAGCAGCTGCTGGCCGACCTGCGCTGCTGGCTGCCGGAAGCCGACGCAACGCCGGTCCGGTCCATGGTCATCTACGGCGACCGCCGCGGCGTCGTCCACTTTGACGCCGACCGGCTCAAGGTGCAGGCGCTGAACTGGATCGTCGACGTGCCGGCGCTGGAGCAGCGGCTGGCCGAAGCCTGCAGCTACCAGGGCGCACTGGAAACGGTGGACGCGCCCGTGCCCGCGCCGCTGACCGTCATCTGTGAAGGCCGCGCCAGCCGCACCCGCGCCGAGCTGGGCGTGGAATTTGAAAGCATCGCGTACAACCAGCACGCCGTGGCAACCCGGCTCGACTGCGAGCAGTCGCATGGACAGGTGGCGCGCCAGTGGTTCACGCTGGATGGAGAGATCCTGGCCTTCCTGCCGCTGGCCGGCCCCGCCGGCCATGAGGTGGCGGTGGTCTGGGCCGCACGGCCTGCGCAGGCACGCGCCGCGGCGGGCTGGACCGACGCCGAGCTGGCGGCCCATTTGCACGAGCTCAGCGGCGGCGCGCTGGGCGCGCTTGAAGTCCGGGGCGCCCGCGGCAGCTGGCCACTCATCGTTGGCCAGGCCACCCGCTGGGTCGGCGCCATGCCCGGCGCGCCGAACCAGAGCTTTGCACTGGCCGGCGATGCCGCCCACGCCATGCACCCGCTGGCCGGGCAGGGCCTGAACACGGGCCTGGGCGACGTGGCCGAGCTGGCCGCGGTGCTGGCGGCGCGCGAAGACTGGCGCCCTCTGCACGACCGCCGGCTGCTGCGCCGCTACGCCCGCGCGCGCCAGGGCGACTGGCAGCGCATGCGCTGGGCCACCGACGGGCTGCAGCAACTGTTCACGCACCCGGCGCCGCTGGCCGCTGCGCTGCGCAACCGGGGCATGACGCTGTTTGACTACAGCGGTCCGCTCAAGCACCGCGTGGCACGGCTGGCCATGGGAGACGCCCGGCCTTGACGTCCCTGTTCGGCGCGCCGCAACCGCTGCGGCCACGGCCACGCATGTCCGCCCTGCTGCAACCGACAGGCCCGCGGTCCTCGGGGCCTGCGGGCGACGCAGCCATCCCCTTCCACTTCCCTTGTTCTGCGGAGTCAACTTGATCCCCTATCCTGCCCTTCTGCTGCGCCGCAGCCTGCTTGCGCTTGCCCTTCTTGTGCCGCTTCTGGCTGGCGCGCAGGAAGACACCATCCGGAAAAACCTGGCCGAGCGTGTCCCCATGCTGCAGTCCATCGATGAAGTGCGCGCCACGCCCATGGACGGCCTGTACGAGGTGCGCGTGGGCAAGGAGGTGCTGTACACCGACGCCGAGGGCAACTACCTGATCCAGGGCCAGCTGTTCGACACGCGCGCGCAGAAAAACCTGACGCAGGAGCGGCGTGACGCGCTCAACGCCATTGCCTTTGACGCGCTCGACCTGGACAACGCCTTCACGCTGGTCTATGGCGAGGGCACGCGCCAGTTGGCCGCCTTTGAAGACCCCAACTGCCCGTATTGCAAGCGCTTTGAAAAAGACCTGTCCATGGTCGACGACGTGACCGTGCACGTCTTCCTGATTCCCATCCTCGGGCAGGATTCGGTCAGGAAGGCCGAGCAGATCTGGTGCAGCGACGACCGGGCCCAGGCATGGACCGACTGGATGATCGACGACGTCAAGCCCAAGGGCACCGGCCAGTGCAACACCGACGCGCTCAAGGCCAACCTGGCGTTCGCGCGCGAGCACGGGATCACCGGCACGCCCACGCTGATCTTTGAAGACGGTCACCGCGTCCCCGGCGCCATCGATACCGCGCAGATAGAGGAACTGCTGGGCCAGCGCTGATGTCTCGCATGCCGGCGGTTCAGTACGAGGTTGCGGTGGCCAGCGCCGCGCGGCATCGCTACGCGGTCACGCTGCGCATTGCCCATCCGCAGGCAGAGCAACAGGTCTCGCTCCCGGCGTGGATACCGGGCAGCTACCTGATCCGCGAGTTTGCGCGCCACCTGGACCACCTGCAGGCGGAGCAGGCAGGCCAGGCGCTGCCCGTGCAGCAGCTGGACAAAAGCAGCTGGCGCATCCGCGCCAACCCGCAGCAGCCGCTGACCCTGCGCTACGAGGTCTACGCGTTCGACGCGTCGGTGCGGGCGGCCTGGCTCGATACGCAGCGCGGCTTCTTCAACGGGACCAGCCTGCTGCTGCGCGTGCAGGGTCAGGAGCAGCAAGCGCAGCGCCTGACCGTGCGCAGGCCACGCGGGCTGCCCGGCTGGCAGCTGGCCACTGCAATGGCACCGCTGCGCGTGGACCGGCACGGCTTTGGCAGCTACGAGGCCGCCGACTACGACGAACTGGTCGACCACCCGGTGGAGATGGGCGCGTTCTGGAGCGGCCGCTTCACCGCGCGCGGGCTCAAGCACCGCTTCGTGGTCGCGGGCGCACCAGCGGCCACCTTCGATGGCGCTCAGCTGCTGCGGGACACGCAGAAAATCTGCGAGACGCAAATCGGCTTCTGGCACGGAACGGGCCGCCCCCGGCGCACCGAATACGTCTTCATGCTCAACGCCACCAGCCAGGGCTACGGCGGCATAGAGCACCGCGCCAGCACGGCGCTGGTCTGCTCCCGCAGCGACCTGCCGCGCCGGGCCGTTCCCGGCGCCAGCGCCACCCCGCAGCGCAAGGGCTACCAGACGCTGCTGGGCGTCATCAGTCATGAGTACTTTCACTCATGGAACGTCAAGCGGCTCAAGCCGGCGGAATTTGCACCGTACGACTACGCGCGCGAGAACCACACCGAACTGCTGTGGTTCTTTGAGGGGTTCACCAGCTATTACGACGACCTGCTGCTGCACCGCGCCGGGCTCATCGACGAGGCGGCGTATTTCAAGCTGCTCACGCACACCATCAACCGCATCCGGCAGGCGCCCGGGCGCCACGTGCAGTCGCTGGCGCAGGCCAGCTTTGACGCCTGGACCCGCTTCTACCGGCCGCACGAGAACACCGCCAACAGCACGGTCAGCTATTACGGCAAGGGCGCGCTGGTGGCACTGTGCCTGGACCTGACGCTGCGCCACGAGGGCCGCGGCTCGCTGGACGACGTCATGCGCGCGCTGTGGAAGCGCTGCAAGGGCGGCCCCATGACCGAGGCGGACGTTGCTGCCGTCCTGGCCGATCTGGGCGGACGGCCTTACGATCCCGAGCTGGCCGACTGGGTGCACGGAACCGCCGACCTGCCGCTGCAGGCGCTGCTGCAACAGCACGGCGTGGCGTTGGTGCAGGACCCGGCGCCCATCGCGCAGGCACTGGGGCTGCGCGTGACCGAGAAAAACGGCATCGCCATCGACGTGGTGCTGGACGGCGGCCCCGCCGCCCGCGCCGGCATGGCGGCAGGCGACGAATGGCTGGGCCTGGAAGTCACCCCCGCCGCGACCGAAGAGCGCAAGCTGCCCATGCAGGCCTGGCGGCTCAGAAAGCTGGACGACCTGGCCGTCTACGCGGGCCCGGCAGACGCCTGCGTTGCGCTGGTGGCACGCGATGGCCGCCTGCTGCGCCTGCCGCTGGCGCTGCCCGGGCAGGCCAGCACCTGGCGGCTGCAGCGCCCGGCGGATACCAGTACGACATCGAACTGGCCCGCTCCAGTCCGGCCGGGCTGACCCGACGCGCGGTGCGCGTGCGCAGCAGCTGCGGCCGCGCCTTCAGCGGCCGCTGAACTCGGGCTTGTGCTTTCCTCTCAAGAAACGATGCTCAGCAACACCACACGCATGACGGATGACCTCGCTGGCGCCTCGATGACCCTGCCGCTACGCGGCTGCAATGACTGCGGCTGCGCCGCCATGATGGGGAGGTTGAGCGTTTGAAGAGGTTGGGCGTTGATCGTGGTGGGCACACGCTGGACGCTGGACGCTGAACGCTTGACGCCAAACCTTCATGAGCCGCCGCAGGCGGCTGTCACCAATGGCCCGCATGGGCCGAGGTCATCTGTCATCCGCTGAGCTGGCGATGCTTGCCAATCAGGTGCGCTTTTATAGAAAGTTCGCTGCGCGTCGCTGCGCGACTCCGCATCTGGCGATGCGGCCGAGCTCAGCGTCCGCTGAACTCGGGCTTGCGCTTTTATAGAAAGTTCGCTGCGCGTCGCTGCGCGACTCCGCATCTGGCGATGCGGCCGAGCTCAGCGTCCGCTGAACTCGGGCTTGCGCTTTTGCAGGAAGGCGGTCACGCCTTCGATGAAGTCCTGCGTAAACCCCAGCCGCGACTGCATGTCGCGCTCCACGTCCAGCTGCTCGTCCAGCGTATGCGTGTGCGCGCCG